>NZ_JAENWM010000121.1 GCF_016650035.1 Clostridium sp. | reverse complement strand
TATCCACATTTATGTACCATTCCACATGCTACGCATACCTTTTTAACAAAAGGTTTTTTGTCGCGTCTTTTTTTTGCACATTTTTAGTCCCAATCTTAAAAATTATCCACAGTTTTTAGTTTTGAATTTTACAAGCGACTAATAATTTAATAAAATAGCTTACTTACGTTTCAAAAGCAAAAATCATTGTATTAATTTCATTTAGAGAAAAAATGTTATGGGAAAAATTCTATGAATAATATAAACCTTTTTAGTACATATTTACTAATATTTTTATTATACTCTTAGAGATATTCCTCATTATATTTGCATTACTTATTACGCAAGATTTTAGTCAACATTTATTCTATTGATTACTCTCTCTAGAACCTTTAAAAATGTACGGCAACACTCAGGGTTAATTATACCCATAATTTTTATAAGTTTATCTATTTTTTTTTATTCAGTTAGAAAAGCATAAAATATAGTATTTACATTTTAGTTTCATCTTAAATTAAAAATTATTCTCTTTCAATCTGTCTCTTAGTATCCCCAGCCCATATGTTCCTTTGTACAAATATATGCTAAACCAGAACCAAGAAACGCATCAAGATATTTTTCCCCTACACTAGTAACAATAACAGTATTGTTTTTTGTAACGTTAACATCTTCACCTGCAGCAGTACTAATAGCATCAACATAAAAAAAAATGTTATATTTCTGGCTAATTTGACCTACCTCATAAACTGGATTAATCCTCATAGTGCTTGTATCATGAAAACCATTACAATAATTTTAATTTTTGGATTTTTTTTTGAGAACTTTCTCAATTACACACATATCCGGTTATTTAGTCATTCAAAATCAGGTTTGAAAATTTTGATGTTAACATTGATGAAATCACAATTTCATTTGCAGTTTTCCTGAGCCTGAAATAATTAAGGTATAGTAATTTTTATACAATTTAAGTAGTGATTGTCTCTTGTCTAATGCAGTCTTCTACCATAACTGGTCCTGGACTAAATAACATAGGTTTACTCATTAATACTTCCTCTTCTATAATATCTCCTCCTCTTATAATATTAGTGAATTCGGAAACCCCTAGGCTCCCATATATCACAATCCCATGGGGACGATTTTCCAAATTCACTTAATATATATATTTGTGATTTTAATAATTTAAATGCATGACTAAATTTAAATGTTTAAATAATGAATTTTGTATTTGTATATCATTCATTTGTTACATATAAATTTATTATTCTGATAATATGCATTTATAGTTTTGCAGTATGCTTGTGTATATTATGTGCATGTTTTGTGTGATTGTATATGTTTCGTGTGTTATTGTTATGAATTCATTATAATATAATAATAATATTTTGTAAACGTTTGTTTAAAATTTATCTTACATATTTTTATTTTCTGTTGAAATATAATATATATAGGGCTGTAAATAATTTTGTGTAACCACTAAAATGTACTCTTTCTTGGTAATAATTTAGAAAAGTTAATTATAAAATAATAAAATATTGTAAGGAAAAGTATTTTTATGTCTAATATTTCGAAAGAAATTTCAAGAAATTATATTAATGAGCAAAACTTTACAAGTTAGGCTTGGAACTTTGAGACTCCGTTCCCCCAACATCTAGATTTATCGTTTTATTCCTTCCAGTAACGATCAAAACGGACTACCCAAAGGGCCGTCCGTTTATGTATGTTTTACAATATCCATCTGACTTACTTCTAATCACTGCCATGTACTGCTATTTAGAAGGTATATTAATAATTAAAAATGCAAATTATATACTGAGAAGTAATCACAAAGTAGCAATATTTATCAGACTTTAATTAACATTTTATCAAATTAATAATTCAATAATTTTGCTTAAAGAAAGATAATACACAAAATAATCTACACCCTTTTTTATCTTAGTTTCATATGGTTAAATTGCAATATTTTGTTGATTATTTGTTTTTTTATAGCATTTTTATTGTAATTTACATGTATTTTATTTATTATAGTATTGTATGGAATTAAAAAACTATTTTCCTGCAATATATTACCTCCACATAATTTAGTACAATATCTCAATTAAATTAATAAAAGTAGGTGAAATATTATGTTTCCACAAGAAAGACGTAAAATAATATTAGATATGTTAAAAAAATCGAAAATTATTAAAATCGGTGATTTGGTTGAAAAATTTGAGGTATCAGTTGAAACTGTAAGAAGAGATCTTGAAGAATTAGAGTCTAAAAACAAATTAGAAAGGATCTATGGAGGTGCAATTGCTGTTACATCTAACAGCATTGAGCCTTCTTACGCAGTTAGAGTTGAATCAAACCATGAATACAAGGTTGCAATAGGGAAATCTGCTGCTGCATTAATTAACAATGGTGATGCTATAATACTTGATTTAGGGACAACTTGCTTAGAAATCGCAAAAAATATTCAACATAAAAATATCACTGTATTAACAAGTTCTCTTCCAATAATGAATGAATTAGCTAACTCCAATGTGAAAATATATTGTCTAGGTGGACTTTTGCGCCCAAATGAATTATCAATGTCAGGTATTATACCTGAATATGCCCTAAAACAATTTTTTGTTGATAAAGCTTTTATTGCACCTGGAGGCGTGTCATTTTCAGAAGGTATTTCTGATTATAATATTGAAGAAGCTCAAATAAGGAAACTATTCATTGAGAGAGCAAAGGAATCAATACTTGTTGCTGATAACAGTAAATTTGGCATTAATGCATTTGCATTAGTAGCTCCTTTAGAATCTATAAGTACTATTATTACGGACTGGGATGTAGACGAAGATATATTAGAAAATATAAAAGAACTAAATATTGATGTTATAATAGCTCAAAAAAATAGTGATTTGAATTAGATTTAAAAATCCTATGAATTGAAGAGAGACTCTATCACAATTTGGTTGAATCTTCAAATTGTGATAGAATCTCTCTTGTACATTTCTACAAAATAGATAAATCGTTATTTAGGTTTATTATTTTTCCATTCACCTTCATGATATATAGAGCCATTAGCAAGATAGTAAGTACCTATGCCATCACGATTAAAATCTCTAAATTCACCTTCATATCTAGAACCATCAGCGTAAGAAAGAATACCCATACCTGTATATTTATCATCTTTAAATTCGCCTACATATTTACCGCCATCGGCAAAATATGAGGTACCCATGCCTTCACGTTTACTATTTTTAAATGTACATACATATTTATTACCATCAATATAATGAAGAGTACCCTTACCATTCATTTCATCATTTTTCCATTCACCTACATATTTATTTCCACTATTAGAATATAAAGTACCCTCGCCTTCGCGTTTATCATTTTTAAATTCACCTACATATTTACTGCCACCTGAAAGAAAAAGAGTACCTTTGCCTTCACGTTTATCATTTTTAAATTCACCTTCATATCTTGAGCCTTCAACAAAAGAAAATGTACCCTTACCTTCATATTTACTATTTTTAAATTCACCTACATATTTATTTCCACTAGGGAAATAAAGAGTACCGTTACCTTCATATTTACCATCTTTAAATTCACCTACATATTTAGTGCCACTAGGGAAATAAAGAGTACCGTCGCCATTTATTAGGTTATTTAAAGATTCCCCTTCATATTTGCTACCATCGTCATAATTAATAATAACCATTTTTTTCATTTTTAAAATCTCCTTTTTAATTATTAGTCACAATATGTGTATTTATGCAATTAGGGCTTAGGGTTATTATTTTATACATAATGACTCAAAATCTCTCCCAACATCTAATGCAGTATGAGCATCAGAACCATAGACAACTTTCAATCCATAACGCTCTACTAATTCTGCAAAGATACCAGAAGGATAAATTTCTTTGCAATAGGGTTTTCTAATTCCGGCCGTATTAAAGTCTACTTCATAGTTTCTTGCTTTAATTTCTTTCATAATTTCTTCTAAAAGAGAAATGTTATTATATTCTAAAGGATACATTTTATTAAAAACCCTAACCAAAGTAGGATGACCTATACGTTTAGGTTTAAATGCTCCTAGATCAGCTTTAATTGCTTTTAGCAGGGTTTCATAATACCTGTCATACAGCTTTTTTACACCACCTAGTTTTTCTGCTAACTTTCCAAATTCTTCAGGACTTATATCCATACAATAGTATTCATTATCTAATTTAATAAAATGTACTGATAATATGCCATCTTCTAGCTTATCACCGTACCGATTTAACAATCCCGTTATTTTTTCCTCAAGTCCTTCAATATAATCTACCTCAAAACCTGTATTTATTTTTATTTTCTGATTATACTTTGTTTTTATATAATCTAGGTCTTCAAAATATTTTTCAATTTCATCTAGTGTTGGAGCACAGCATTTTATAACTTCTGGGTCCATAAAATTTTCTGGTAAAGGCATATGCTCTGCAAAAGTTATTTCTTTTAAACCCAAATTAAGAGCCTCTTTCACATAAAGCTCAAAGGAATCATTTGTTCCATGAGGACAATATGGTGAATGAATGTGTCCATCTCTTGCAATTCGCTGATTAGCCATAATGAATTCTCCTTTATATGTATCCATTTAATATATTCAATGCTAAAGTTAATCCAACATATTTTACCGTTGTGAGTGCAATAATTTACCAATGTAATTTAATTATTAGAAACATCATACCATTAAGTGATATTTTAATAAACATATTGGGGTTGAATGCAAAAATGATATTTCGTGTGATCTTTTGGATAAAATCATACATTTATTTTTTATATTCAATTTATTGCAATAATGGTATAAATCAATAGATACTTTGTGTCGTAAGAGTAATCATTTAACCTCTAAAAATGGTGGCAGACGAGTACTAATTATTCTAATTTAGATTATAGCTTAAATAAAATTATATTTTTAGTATTATCGTCTGGAAATAATTCTAATAGTCTTTTTTCATTAATTTATCTTCACTATTCATATACTTAGCTTGATTTTTATTTATGAATCAAACCCCTACCTACCTTTTATCTATTTTATTTCTTTACATGAATAAATGTACTACCGCATTTCATATAGGGCAGAAAACACGCCCTATACTCGATTTGGTGTTATTATAATTACTCATGCTGGATTTTATTATTTATATCTGTTTTGTGTCTTGGTTTTGTTGCTGTGTTTGCATTCTTCTTATGAAATCCTCAGCCTGCTTCTGGTATTCCAATACTTTTTTATAGGATTCCGCTTGTTGTTCCTGCATTTGTTTATTAAATAACTTCTCTTGCGCCAGCAATGCTTTTTCCTTTTCAAATTCTTTCTGCTCGGAAACTCGAGCTACTTCTTTTTGAGATTCTGTAATTGTTGTTTCTATTTTTGTTTTTAAGTTCAAAACTTCCAGAAGAGATCTTTCCTTCTCAAATTCCTTTAGCTCGGCAAATCGTGTTACTTCCTTTTGTGCCTGCTCAGCTTCAGCTTCCAGTTTTGTTTCTAGGCTTTCCACTTCAATCTCTTTGGTCTTTATTATATTACCAAGTTCTATATTTCTTGCCTGGCTATCTGCAAGTAAGGATTTAAAAGCTTCATTCTCATTCTTGAATGCTTTATATTCTGTAACAAGACCTGTAAGGGTATCATTTTTTTCTTTATATTCTTGAATTAACGCTTTATTGCTATCCGCCATTTCACTTAACTGTTTTACTTGTTTTTTAAGTTCATCACTTATATTAAAAGATCCCTCGAGTGTGGTTTCCATAGCTTCTTTATCTATATTCAATCCTTGATTTTCGGTTTTTAAACTTTCTATTTTACTCTTATAAATCTCCATATCTTTATAAAACTGCAGGGCCTTTGCTGCGTCTATAGTTTGTATTCGCTGCGCCATATTTACATATATAGTATTGATCTGATTACTTAATGCTTCCAAGTGATTAATATCCTCGGCTACCTCTGGAATATCGATTTTAACCTTGTTTAATTCATAAGCACCCATGAGGATTCCCATAAATTCTTTACTACTTTTGCCGCTTTCTTGAATTAGTTCTAGGAGCTTCTCTTTGTCATCTGTTTCCATTCTTACTGCAAAAGGGTTGTTATTATCTGCCATTATAGCCTCCTTATATTTAATTAATGTTTACAGTTATTTATGTATAAATGTAGTTATAATAGTTTGTTTACTAGTGTTTACTATGTATTGTTTACAGTATACTCTTTCATTATTCAAAGTTCAATAAAAAGTTGATTAATGCTGTATTTTAGCTATAATTTATCAATATTTGAATTAAAGCTTAACTAAACAAATTTTTAATGTAATCAGTTTGCTTATTTATATCAATTCGACTACCACTTGCCTTTGGATGACCACCGCCACCGAATTGCTTTGCAATCCTAGAGTTATATCCTTAATGGGGTATCGGCAGCAAAACGCGGAAATTATACGCTAAGGATTTAAAATTATGAAACTCTTAATTTTCACTTGGGTAGTTAGAGGATCTTCTATATAATCCGGCTCTATATTAAACCACTTATTCATATGCTTGCCTAGCGCTTTATTTCCTGCGCCAGTCATAACTAATATTGTCTTTGTACCAGCATTATAAAAAATCATAAAAGTATAATACAATATGGTTTAGGGCAAAATATTAATTATAAATATTGTAATTAATATTGTAATTAATATTAAAAAAGAAAGAAGGATTTAAATGACAACGGAAGCAAAGATTCAATTAACTTCAACTGAAGTAGGTATATTATGGATGATTTATACATCACAATCAGCAAGGATAACAATAATTAATTTATTAAGAGATAAAACTATTGATAAAGGGTGTTTTTGCCTATCCCGCCAAAAAGGTATATTAGTAGATTATATAGAAAAAAGGCATTGCTGCCTTTTAAAGTTGATGAACAATATATGAAAAATCCGAAGTAATTATTTTAGACTTAAATTTCTCAGCACTTCTATAAATTGATTTTTAGTCTCAGGTTTCTTATCATTTTTTGTAAAGTTTAACATATATATAGCCTTTCCTTTTATAGATACTGAAGCATAATAAGTATCATGAGTTCCAGTAAGTCCTGATGCGGCAGTACCATTGTCGGAATCTAATGTAATTAATCTACATTTACCCAAAGGTATATTAATATATTCATCATTAGTAACAGAGGAATGATTTGGCTTTTGTGTTAAAAGGTCAAATTTATCCATATAGTTGATTGCGTTAACTGTACCTATATTGTTGCCTTTTTCATCGATAAAATTATATACAACCTTTTCACTTTTATCAAGTTTCCAATTTTCAGGAAGCACAATATTCAGTAATAACAAACTGTCTGGATTATTTACAATCTCACTGGTACTATTGTTATTCTCAAAACTGTTATTTATATTAGAGGTACTACTTTGTTGTGGCTTAGTGGATTTTACCTTATTGTCATTTATATCATTTGATTTATTTTGACATCCTGAAAAAAAAATTAACAAAGATAATATGATTAGATATCTTTTTTTATTTTTCATACTTGACCTCCACCTTATTTTAACATCTTGATTATGTCGTAATTTTTTACAGTTGTGACTTAATCTTAAAAAAATTATAACATTAAGTACCATTTTTGCAAACTCTATTTTGATGCTGAAACAAACTTGCTTTACGTAAAGGTATACCTTTACGTATGGTGAAAAAAGCTTATAAAATGCATTCATAAAACATAACAAAACATTTACGGATATCTACATAAAATGCATTGAACTTTGCGAATGAATTTTATATAGGGTAGTTTTGCCTATCCCGCCCAAAAGGTATATTAGGGGCAAAATATATTATTAATGTGGATTTTTGGCGTTTTGAATGTTACACAATGTATTTTTGTAACTTTCACTTTCCTTATTTACCAACGACTTTTTGTATTTTGATATAGAATATCAATTTGAATGTTACTTAATATTAATATTTGATTATATTATGTAACATATTACTTTTAAGTATCCAAGGATGCCGTTATAGCCTCATATTAAAACACTAACTTACCTTTTCGGGGGGATAGGCAAAAACACCCATATTCTAGGTACATTCATTAGTGATTTAGTATTACAGGTATTATCATTTGTGGCCCATCAAGAGAGAGAGAATATTAAACAACGGCAAAAGGAAGGTATTTTAAGTGCTAAAAATAAAGGTATAAAGTTTGGTAGACCTAAGTTAGAAGTTAATAGTGAAGTATTTGAAAATATATATAAACAATGGAAAAATATAGAAATTAAGGGTGTAGAAGCTATGAAGATGACTAAAGCTACATTTTATCGTAGAGTAAAAGAGTATGAAGATAGATAGGTCGTGGTATTAAGAGGACGGGTAATATAATTGGTTAGGGTATACTATACAACTTGGTACAGTGAGATTTTTAGGTGCATTTATTACAGATATAACTGAAGTACCTGTTTGCGTGGTTGATTATATGTCAAATCAATTATTTTAAGTGGGAACCCTTTAAAGAATTTAATCAAAAAAATGAGGGGCATTTCACCCCCATTAATAGAAATAAATCATTTAATTTTTGTGAAGCTATTTACTTTATTTACAATTTATATATTTCGCAAAGCTAAAGGGCCTTTCATATGGGTGGTAGCCAGTTGCTAAAGATAATAATTCCATTTTAAAGGTTAAGTTTAAATTAAAAATTTAAAAAGGAATTAGAAAGGAGATATGTCAATATATAATGGGATGAATCTCTAATATCTCTTGTTAGTGTAATTCAGAGAAATGTTGGCGAGAACCCATAAAGACCAACAAAAACTAATCTAATAAATTATAAACTATTATTTTTTAATTTACTTAGATTATATGCAACATCAATAATCATATCTTCTTGACCACCAACAGTTTTTCTATTTCCCATTTC
>NZ_JAENWM010000069.1 GCF_016650035.1 Clostridium sp. | reverse complement strand
TAATATTTGACAGCATCTTCTTTAAATTGTTTATCGTGTTGTTTTCTCATGATTAAGTCCCTCCATCTATTATCTTTATTGTAATACTTATCAGGAACTTTCTCAATTTCTATTGTACTATTTCTATTCTAGCACCAAGGATGTTTCTTACTCCACTCAAACACTGGTATAATTGTCCCATTTTTAACTCTTAAATATCTAGCATAGCAGTTATTACACATGCCCTTGCTACCATACTTTATAGATGTTGTTCCACACTCTATACATTTATCATATTTAAACGACCATTTACCTGCATATTTTTTAGCTAATGCTTCTTTCATTTCCTTATGATGCTCTTTAACATGACATGCCCTACATGAAGTAACTAAGTTGGATTCATCATTATTTTTAAATACTGATCCTCTACCCTGTCTATCATTATGATGTACAACTAAATCTTTTCCATCAAATACAGTTTTGCATGTTATACAAATATACTTATCTCTTTCTAAAACACCCATTCTTTTACTATCGAACTGCATTTTCTCTCTATACTTCTTTCTACTCAAAAGGTTCTTATCATGTTCAGCATAATAATTCTTAGTAGAGTTAGCTTGAAGCTTAGCTGTATTATCTTTATAATATTTTTTACTATATTCCTTTTGATAGCATTTCCTACATATCATACTTTTCTTATAAAGATTTTTGCTACCACCACAAAGTCTACAAGTTAGCATACTTACCACATCCTTTATTTCATTATAATGACATTGTGTAACATACATTCCGAATTAAGTAATGATATAACTGCTTCGCCACCTCTAAAGGCTTATCTTGATCTATAACCATTAATATGTCATTGGAAGTAATAGACTTTAACTCAACATCTCCATACAGGTAGTTGTACCCAGTACTCAGACTCAGTATTAACTTTATATATATATTAGCGGTTCTTTCATTTCATCCTATACTTACTCTTAGTCTTTGTGAAGCTGCTACTTTGATCTATAATTTCATTCATATAGCTTAACTTTTGTGGTTATAATTTTATCAAATCCACACTGTACTATAAAATCATGAATTACAGTAAAATGCTATTGCTTACTCATAATAATATCCAGGCTTGATGCTTAATACTCTTCAAAATCTATTGAGGTCATTACTTCTAATACATCATCCAACAGTCCTTCTATATCATCTTGGTCATACGATAGTTTATATCCACTAAGAAATGATTGAGTACTGCTTAAATGACTAATGCACATAGATTGAAATTCTTTTAGTACTTCATACCTCTCATCATTATCGACATTATAAGCCTTTTTAACTCGTTTACTTTTCGTTATTATCATATCTTTTTAACACTCCTTCTATTTAAATACTTGTTAACCTATTTCTTAATTATTATTTATCCTAGTCTACATACCCTTTTATCCATAATCTTTAAAATATCAGACATGTAATTAGCTATACAACTACTGATGTCGGGTTTAACACCTGTAAATTCAATTGTCACACGATCAATTACTTTTATTGTCTCAATCACATAGCTGCCAATTCTTCTTTTAGTTCATCTACCTCACAGTAATATTTTTCTTTGAAGAATCTTTTGGGTACTTTTCCTGCAATAACGATGTATCCTTTGGACTTTAGTTCATTGTTAAGCTGTCTAATTATCACATATGCTTTTGAAGCACTTATTCCTAAAATAGTTTTAACGTCTGTAACTGTTAAATAACTCATACTTTAATATTCCTCCCTGATGTAACGTTCTAAAGTTACTAGTTTTTCTTTTGTTCACTTGCATATAAATTCTATTTTTACCTTTGAATAATTTCTTCTACTGAAACATCAAGTGCCTTTGCTATTTTTTCAATCGTTTTGGGCATTGGTTCTTGTGTTCCCTTTCTTAATCTTCAATTCTTGCTCACCGCCTTCACTATTAATACTATTTTTATTATTTCATATACATATTATTAGTATTGTTTAATTTGATTATATATGCATATTTTATTTTTGTCTACACTTTTTTGTTATTTTTATTGATTAATACTATTTTTTATGATACATTATTTCAAGAAGGTGGTGAGCGCTTTGATTAAAGAAACAATATCAAATCGTATAAGAGAAAAAAGAAAGAGCAAAAAAATAACTCAAAAGGAATTATCTAAAATGCTAAACAAAGCTGAAAGTACTATACAAAAATATGAAAGTGGAGAGATCGAAGTACCAAATAGTGTATTAGAAGAAATTGCAAAAGCATTAGATACAACTGTACTATATCTCTTAGGATATGAAGAAGCACAAAAGAAATTAGATGAAATAAGATTGTTTAAAGAGCAATTAAACTTGCTTGGTTGCTATTTCAAAGAATTTATTTGTTCTAAAGAATGTATACCTGATACTAATGTAACAGGTTGCACTTTTATAAATGGTGTAGAAATGAACTGTTCAAGTTGTGATATAAAACAATCATGTTATATATTATCATATAACAATAGTACTATTAGGCTCCCTATATCTGCTTTTGATAACTTACGTGAAAATTTCAAATCATATATACAATTTATGTTACTGGAGCTAATAAAGAAAAATCAATAAAAGTCTTCTGCTGCTGACAACAGGAATGAATATTTAATTTCACTATCATGATTCAAACAAGGAGGTGATTATTATTCCTGCATATAAAGATGACAAACACGGTACTTGGTACTTGCAGTTTTATTTCAATACATGGACAGGTGAAAGAAAGAAAAAACTTAAAAGGGGATTTAAAAGAAAAGGTGACGCTTTAGAGTGGGAAAGAGAGTTTCTTAATAAACAACAGGCTAATCCGGATATGGCATTTGCTTCTTTAGTAGAGTTATATTTTGAAGACATGGAAAGCAGACTTCGAAAGTCAACCATAGCTAACAAGAAGTATATTATAGATTTGAAGATACTACCTTACTTTAAGATCATGCCAATTAATGAAATTAAAGCAACCCATATAAGAAAGTGGCAGAATAAATTAATGCAAGACGAAAAAGAGTACTCTCAAACCTATCTCAAAGTAATTAACAATCAGCTTGTAGCCATATTCAATTATGCAGTGAAGTACTATGATCTAAAAGAAAACCCTTGCCATAAGGCTGGAACCATGGGGAAGAAAAATGCAGATGAAATGTTGTTTTGGACAAGAGAAGAATATCAGAAGTTTATTGAGTGCGTATCAGATAAACAGCAATCAATAACAGCCTTTGAAACTCTATATTGGACCGGTATAAGAATTGGGGAGTTAATGGCTCTTACCGTATCAGATGTTGATTTTAATAACAAAACTATCACTATTAATAAATCACTTCAAAGGCTATATGGTGAAGATATTGTAACACCTCCTAAGACACCAAAGAGTAATAGAATCATCCCAATAACAGATTTCTTATGTAAGGACTTAAATGCCTATATTAATACACTCTATGATGTAAAACCTACTGATAGAGTATTCCCCTTTACAAAATATTTCTTACATAGCGAAATGAATAGAGGTTGCAAGAAGTCCAATGTAAAAAGAATAAGGTTACACGATTTGAGACATAGCCACGCTTCCCTGTTGATTGATCTAGGGTTCACCCCACTATTGATAGCTGAAAGATTAGGCCATGAGAAAATAGAAACTACATTAAATACTTACTCACATTTGTATCCTAATAAGCAAAATGAAATGGTAAATACCCTACAAAAACTTAAAGTAGAATCAAATCAGAATCAAGAGACAAAATAAAAGCCCACAACCCTCTATTTTATAAGGGCTGTGGACTTTTCATTATTTATTCCCACTCAATAGTTGAAGGTGGCTTAGATGTTACGTCGTAAACAATTCTGTTTACTCCTTTAACTTCATTAACAATCCTTCTAGACACATTATCTAGCACCTCATAGGGTATTCTAGACCAATCTGATGTCATACCATCTGAACTAGTTACAGCTCTTAGCGCAACTGTATGACAGTATGTACGCTCATCTCCCATAACACCAACAGATTGGATGTTAGGTAAACATGCAAAGTATTGCCATATTTCACTTTCAAGTCCTGCTTTAGCTATTTCATCTCTGAATATTGCATCTGCTTCGCTTGTTATAAATAGTTTTTCAGGTGTTATTTCTCCAAGCACTCTTATAGCAAGGCCTGGTCCTGGGAATGGTTGTCTCCATACTAAGTGATGCGGAATCCCAATTTCTTCTCCCACTGCTCTAACTTCATCTTTAAATAATTCTCTTAAAGGCTCAATTAGTTTAAAGTGCATATCTTTCGGAAGGCCTCCAACATTATGGTGACTTTTTATAGTAGCTGAAGTAGCAGTGCCACTTTCAACTACGTCTGGATATATAGTTCCTTGCACAAGGAAATCTAATTGTCCAAGTTTATTAGATTCTTCTTCAAAAACTCTTATAAATTCTTCTCCAATTATCTTTCTTTTTGTCTCTGGATCACTTATTCCTTTAAGTTTACCTAGGAATCTATCCTGAACATTAACTCTTATTATGTTCATTTTAAATTGACCCTTGAACATTTTTTCAACTTGGTCTCCTTCATCTTTTCTGAGCAAGCCGTGATCTACAAATACGCAAGTTAACTGATCTCCTATTGCTTTATGTACAAGCATTGCAGCTACTGAAGAATCTACACCACCAGATAGTGCACAAAGTACCCTTTTGTCTCCAACTATTTCTTTGATAGCTTTAATTTTTTCGTCTGCAAATGACGACATTGACCAATCGCCCTTTACTTCGCATACATTATATAGGAACTTTCTAAGCATTTCTTCGCCAAAAATAGTATGTTTCACTTCTGGGTGAAATTGAACTCCATAGAGTTTTTTAGAAACATTCGCCATAGCAGCTACTGGACAATCTTTAGTAGTTGCAATTATATCAAACCCTTCTGGCACTTTAGAAATATGGTCTGTATGACTCATCCAACATTGTTTTTCTTCTATTCCTGCAAAAATAACAGCATCTTTGTTTAGATCAACTTCTATTTTTCCATATTCACGAACATTAGGTGTTATAACTTCACCACCAAACATTCGAGCCATTAACTGGGCACCATAACATATTCCTAAAACAGGAACACCAAGTTCAAATATTTCCTTTTCAACTTTTGGAGCACCTTCAGAATAAACACTATTGGGTCCGCCAGTAAATATTAATCCTTTTGGATTCATTTCTTTTATTTTTTGGACAGAAGATGTATATGGCACTATTTCGCAATACACATTATTTTCTCTAACTCTTCTTGCAATAAGTTGGTTATATTGACCACCAAAGTCAACTACTAAAATAAGTTCTCTATTAATCAATGTTATTTTCCTCCTATAAGTAAAGTCCGATCTTTTTCTTTAGCCATTCTTATCTAATACTAGCTACCCACACTATAATTTGGTGCTTCTTTTGTAATTGATACATCATGTGGATGACTTTCTCTGAGTCCTGCTGAACTTTGAACAACAAAAGTTGAAGTTTCAAATAATTGTTCTAAGGTAGCTGAACCTAAATATCCCATTCCTGAACGTATACCGCCAACCATCTGAAATATTGTGTCTATAACTGTTCCTTTAAAAGGCAATCTTCCTTCTACCCCTTCTGGCACTAATTTTTTATTTCCTTCTTGGAAATATCTGTCCTTACTTCCCGAGGCCATAGCACTTAAAGAACCCATACCTCTATATACCTTATAGCTTCTTCCTTGATAGATTTCAAGTTCACCTGGTGCTTCTTCACACCCAGCAAACATAGACCCCATCATGACCACTTTGGCGCCTGCTGCGAGTGCCTTAACTATATCTCCCGAGTATTTTATGCCACCATCTGCAATTACAGGTACTCCATATTTATTTGCTTCTTCCACGCAGTCCATAACTGCTGTAAGTTGTGGAACTCCTACCCCTGCTACAATTCTTGTAGTACAAATTGATCCAGGACCTATACCTACTTTCACACAATCTGCCCCAGCTTCTATTAAATCGCGAGTAGCCCCAGCGGTAGCAATATTTCCTGCTATTATTTGAAGCTCTGGATATGCTGCTCTAATTTTTTTTACTCCGTCTAGTACTCCTAAAGAATGGCCATGAGCTGTATCTATAGTTATTACATCTACATCAGATTTTACCAAGGCTGCTATTCTCTCCATCATGTCTGCAGTTACCCCAACAGCTGCACCACATAATAATCTTCCTCTAGAATCCTTAGCCGCATCAGGAAATTTTATAGTTTTCTCTATATCTTTTATTGTGATAAGTCCTCTTAAGTTATTTTCGCTATCCACTAAAGGTAACTTCTCTATTTTATGTTTTTTAAGAAGCTCTTTTGCTTCTTCCATACTTGTTCCTTCTGGTGCAGTAATTAAATTCTTACTTGTCATTATGTTTTTAATTACTTTGCTATAATCAGTTTCAAAAACTATATCTCTATTAGTAATTATTCCAACTAATTTACCATTTGTTGTAATTGGAACTCCTGATATTCTATATTTACTCATTAATGCTAGCGCTTCTTCTAAAATATTATCTGGGCCTAAGAAAAAAGGGTCAGTAATTACGCCATTTTCTTGTCTCTTAACTCTGTCCACTTCAATAGCTTGGTTTTCTATGCTCATATTCTTATGTATAATTCCTATTCCGCCTTCTCTAGCCATCGCTATAGCCATTCTAGACTCAGTAACAGTGTCCATTCCAGCACTCATTAATGGTATATTAAGTTTTATTTTTTTTGTTAGGTATGTAACCAAACTCACATCTCGAGGTAATACTTCTGACTTATTAGGAACTAGCAACACATCATCAAATGTATATGCCTTTTTTAGAATCTTTGCCATCTAATCAACGCCTTTCACAATTTTATTTTTTATTCATCTTTATAATTAGCATAAAAATATTTATATATGCAACCTTTGTAAATTATAAAAGGGCATACTAATCCTACTTTGGCTAAAGTAAAATTAGCATGCCTAAAATAAGTTCATACTAAGTTTACTCATAGTGGTCAATTTGCGGCTGACCGTAGATACTCCTTGCCATATTCAAGGGATATATGAGTTACGATATTAAATTTAAAGTTATTATAATGATAGTAAATGTTTAAAGATTTGTCAATGAATAATTCTTACTAATTCACCAAAATATTAAAATGCAACTCTAAGAATTAATAATATATAAAAAAATTAACTAGGCAAATGCCTAGCTAATTTTTTCTTATAAATCTTATTTAATTACTTTTAGTACATTCCATCCATTCCCATTCCTGGTGCTCCACCCATTGGTGCTGAAGCTTTTTCTGGAATATCTGCTACTGCAACTTCTGTTGTTAAGAATGTTGCTGCAACTGATGCTGCGTTTTGAAGTGCTGATCTTACAACCTTTGTTGGGTCAACAATTCCAGCTTTTATCATATTTACAAGTTCGCCACGTAAAGCGTCATATCCAATTTCTCCAGCGCTTTCTCTTACTTTTTCTATTATAACTGAAGCTTCTGCGCCAGCATTAGTAGCTATTTGTCTTAATGGTTCTTCTAGTGCTCTTTTGATTATGTTAATACCAACTTGAACATCTGCAATATCTGATGTTAATTTAGCAATTTCTACAATAGCATTAATATAAACTGTTCCACCACCTGCAACAATTCCTTCTTCAACTGCTGCTTTTGTAGCTGCTAGTGCATCTTCTATTCTAAGTTTCTTTTCTTTTAATTCTGTTTCAGTAGCAGCTCCAACTTTTATTACAGCTACTCCACCTGCAAGTTTTGCAAGTCTTTCTTGTAATTTTTCTCTATCAAAGTCTGAAGTAGTTTCTTCAATTTGTTTTTTGATTTGAGAAATTCTATCATGTATTGCTACCTTTTCACCTTTTCCGTTTACTATTGTAGTGTTCTCTTTAGATACTTTAACACTTTCTGCTTTACCAAGCATATCAACAGTAACATCTTTAAGTTCACGTCCTAGTTCCTCGCATATAACTTCTCCACCAGTTAGGTATGCTATATCTTGAAGCATTTCTTTTCTTCTATCACCAAACCCTGGTGCTTTAACAGCTACGCAAGTAAAAGTTCCTCTTAATTTATTAACAACTAATGTACTTAAAGCTTCGCCTTCAATATCTTCAGCAATTATTAATAATTTCTTACCTTGTTGAACAATTTGCTCAAGTATTGGAAGTATATCTTGTATATTAGTAATTTTCTTATCTGTTATTAAAATATATGGTTCATCAAGATTTGCTTCCATTTTTTCTGCATCTGTAACCATATATGCACTTAAATATCCTCTGTCAAACTGCATTCCTTCAACTACATCAAGTTCAGTTGCCATAGATTTTGATTCTTCTACAGTTATAACACCTTCATTACCTACTTTTTCCATAGCATCAGCTATTAGAATTCCAGTTTCTTCATCGCTTGCTGATATAGCAGCAACTCTAGCTATATCTTCCTTACCATTAACTGGTTTAGAAGCTTTTTTAATTTCTTCAACTGCTTTATCTACAGCCATTTTTATACCAGTTCTTATTAGCATTGGATTTGCACCAGCTGTAACATTTTTAAGGCCTTCTCTAATTATAGCTTGAGCAAGCAAAGTAGCTGTAGTTGTTCCATCACCAGCTACATCATTTGTCTTTGTAGCAACTTCTTTAACAAGCTGAGCTCCCATATTTTCATAAGCATCTTCAAGTTCTATTTCTCTTGCTATAGTAACACCATCATTAGTTATAAGTGGTGATCCAAATTTTTTATCTAAAATAACATTTCTTCCTTTGGGTCCTAGTGTGATTTTAACAGTATCTGCAAGCTTATCTACACCTCTTTGCATAGCTCTTCTTGCATCTTCTCCAAATAATATACTTTTAGCCATTTTAAAACCTCCTATACTTTAAAAATTATTTTTCAATTATAGCTAATAATTCCTCTTGTTTTAATATGATATACTCAATACCATCATATTTTATTTCGCTTCCTGAATATTTAGCGAATAGTACTACATCTCCTACTTCAACTTCCATTTTAATTAAATTTCCATCTTCAACTTTTCCTGGTCCTACTGCAACTACCTCAGCCTCTTGTGGCTTTTCTTTTGAAGCTCCTGCTAAAAGTATTCCACTTTTTGTTGTTTCTTCTGCCTCTAACCTTTTAATTAATACTCTATCACTAAGTGGTCTAATGTTCATTTAAACCCCTCCTTATATTATTTTGTTAGCACTCGATACAATCGAGTGCTAATATGTTTTCTAATTACCATCTTAATTTATTGTGAGCATAATATCAAATTCATCTATTCCATATATTATACCATTTATAGCCAAAATCACAAACCATGTTTATTTATCACTGATTTCTATAGTTTTCCTCTTATTTGCTTCATTTTTTATAATTTTGTGATTTATGTCGCTTTTCTGAATTATCAATATATTTAAATTTAATTTTAAAATCATTGAATAAATTTGAATTTATTGATAAAATCACTAAATGGAGGTGATTTTATGAATATCATAAGTAAATGTTTTAATTTTTTATTGAAATCTCTTTTTATTATGTGTTTTACCTTTTCTTTTATAGTCTTAATTGTAAATTTCACTCTACTTTTTAAACCCTTGTATTATGCAGATATTAATATTTTAAATATAGAAGAGTCTTCTAATTTAAGCAAAGCGGAGCTAAAAGTTAATTATGACTATGTAATAACATACTTAACGCAATATGAAGATGAAGAATTTAATCTTCCAACATTACCTTCATCTATTAATGGACAAACTCATTTTAAAGAGGTTAAAGCAATATTCGATACTCTTAAGATAATGCTATTATTCTCAATATTAATAAGTATTATAGGTATAATCATCAATAAGAGAAAGAAAAAATTCAAGTACCTGTTAACTAGTTCTATAATTTTAATAATCATGCCAATATTACTACTTATTCCCTTTATAATTAATTTTGATAAGAGTTTTACCACCTTTCATCATATCTTTTTCAATAATGATTACTGGTTATTTGATGTTGACCTTGACCCAATAATAACAATTCTTCCACAAGATTTTTTCTTCCACTGCGCTATATTAATACTTAGTTTAATTATTATAATCAGTCTAATATTAAGATATATATATAAGTCCCGTGCAAAATATTGACTAGTAATTTTACTAGTCAATATTTTTATTTTTAATCATACTTTTAATTATAGTATTACCTTTAAATATTCCTACTAAAGATAAAATACCAGTGATTACTCCTATAGTTATTAAAGTTGTAAGGTCCCATGCATATATCTTTTGACCAAAAAAGGATGAAATGAAAATTCCAGGAATTCTGCCTAATGTAGAATATATAATAAAATCTTTGAAAGAAATATTTGATACTCCACATATATATGCTAGTGCATCTTTTGGTATTCCAGGAATTAAATAAAAGATAAATACAACACTTTTTTTACTTCCTACATTTAATATCTTTTTAAAAAATTTTACTTTCTTGTTTAATATCAACTTGTCTACAAAGGGTTTCCCATAGCTATTACAAATAGAATAAATAATTAGACTTCCTAAAGTAATACCTACTAAAGAAAATATAGCTCCTAGAAAAGTACCAAAAATATACCCTCCTGCAATTTGTATAAACTCCCCCGGAATAAAGAAAATAACTACTTGTATCACGTGCATAAGAATAAAAACTAAAATACTAAAATTCCCATAAGAAAGAATAACCTCTTTTAAAAGGTTAGGATCTTTTATTATATTTGCATATTTAGAAAAATATTCATACCCAATATATATAAAAAGCAATAGAACTGCCGCTAGTACTATATATTGTTTGCTTTTCGATGCCTTGCTTTTAATAGTATTACATATTTTTTTCATTCTTTTCACCCTTTTGAAGCCTTTGTAATTGGCTCTATTTTAATATTATTTTCCCTTGCATAATAAAATAAATACTGTTGTGCAAAACCTGATGCGCCTTCAAACTTATCTCTAGCGAAAATCCTTATTTTAGGTAGTGACACATCTGGCGCTAAATAAAAAAATTGCATTGCTCTCTTAACCCATACATCCACTGGAAAAGCAGAGTATTTTTGCATAGAAAATAACATAATACAATCCGAAACTTTTGGACCAATACCACTTAGTTTTTGTAACTCTTTATGACAAATCTCATCATCTTGTGCTTTAATAAATTCCAAATTTGCTTCACCAGTATATACACTATGTACTGTGTTTTTTACATACTTAGCTCTAAATCCTAGCCCACAACTCTTAATATCTTCTAAAGACGCTCCTTCTAAATCAGAAAGTCTTGGAAAGGCATAGTAAGTTTCTCCTTTATATTCTATGGGTTTTCCCCATTTATTACTCAGCTTCTCTATGGCTCTTTTTATCATAGGAATTCTATTATTAGACGAAATTATAAATGATATTGTGAGTTCAAAAGGCTCCTGCTGAAGTATTCTAATACCATATCCAAAATCAACAGATTTTTTAAGAAGAGGATCCTTCTCAAATTTCTCCTTCATAACCATATAATTTCTCTGGAGGTCAAAATAATCACACCAAATATTATTAAATTCTTCTTCATTTATATTATATATTTTTACATCAGTACCCTTTTTTTCTACTTCTATCACTTTGCCGTATGCTACTCCTATGTAACTCCCACTAGCCTCTTTATTCCATCTAAAACATTGCCCACACTGAAATATGTGATCTAATTCAAAGTTTTCTACATCTTTTATAATGATGCCTTTATCAAATGATTCAATGTCTTTATAATCCATAATCTTTCCCTTCAAACAATTATTTGTTAATTTTTAATTCTCTAATAACAATTTCATCTAAAATGCTAGCAGCGGTTTCGAGCATTATCCTGCAACCAATATCTTCTTTTTTATAGTTTGCTTTAAGCACAGCACAATTATTCGTATTTAACTTTGCTTCAAATTTTTGAAAAAATTCCTGACATAATTTTTTAACTCTCTCGCCTTCATGTGCCCGCTTACAAGTAAATAAAATACCTATAACTGCAAGAGAACCTGTTATTGCTCCACATACACTTTCCACTGCCATTCCACCACCAAAGGATGACATAGCCTTAAATGTTTCGCTTTTCAAATTCATATTATATTCATCACTAGATGCGTAAATCATCACTTCTGAACAACTTAAATCATATTTAGGGGTATAATATTTATTTATTTTTTCAATTAACATAACTTTGCCTCCTACTGTTTAACTTCATTATACCAAAATTTTTTATGTGTTAACATTTTTTTTATATTTGTAAAGCTTTTTCACAAATTTTATTGCTGTTCACTGATGATACTACAACTTGAGAAAAAATAAAAGAGGACAGCTCTCAATTATTAACCACTAAACTAGCTAATAATTGTTAACCATCCCCGTTTTTAACCATAAATCATGAGTAACACTTAATTTTCTTATTTAAATTATACTACCATTTTCATATTCTTTACACTTGCCATTTTACTTGCTACAAGATTTACTAAATCTACTGTTCTAGCTGAATATCCCCATTCATTGTCATACCATGCTAGTACCTTTACGATATTTTTACCTATAACCATGGTCGAAAGTCCATCAACTATAGATGATCTATCATCGCCCTTATAATCTATAGATACTAATGGTCTTTCTGAGTATCCCAATATACCCTTAAGCTCATGTTGTGATGCATATTTGAATGCATTATTTACTTTTTCTACAGTTACTTCTTTTGACACCTCACATACTAGCTCTGTTATAGACACTGCAGCTGTAGGCACCCTTAAAGCTGAACCATTAATTTTTCCTTCAAGATTTGGAATTACCTTTGAAAGTGCTTTTGCAGCTCCAGTGCTTGTAGGAATTATTGATTCCCCAGCCGCTCTAGCTCTTCTTAAATCTTTATGAGTTTTGTCTAATATTTTTTGATCATTGGTATAGGAGTGTATTGTTGTCATACATCCTTTAACTATACCGAATTGCTCCTCTAATACTTTAGTAAAAGGTGCAAGACAATTGGTAGTACAAGACGCATTGGAAATAATATGATGCTTTTGAGGATTATATTTTCCATCATTAACTCCCATAACTATTGTTATATCCTCATCCTCTGCTGGTGCAGTAATTATCACCTTTTTAGCTCCCGCTATAATATGTTGCATAGCCTGTTCCCTCTTTTTATATATACCTGTTGATTCTATAACAACATCTATACCTAGTTCCTTCCAAGGCAAATCCTTAGGTTCTTTTTCATTAAACACTTTAATTTCTTTACCATTTATTATTAATGAGTTGCCTTGTGTTTCTACTTCACCTTTAAATGTCCCATAACAAGAATCATAGGTAAAAAGGTGTGCCAGAGTTTTTACATCTGCTCTTGCATTTATAGCTACTATTTCTGCTCCCTCATATAAATTATCTTGTGCAATTCTTAATGCAACTCTTCCTATTCTTCCAAACCCATTTATGGCAATTTTTATACACATATTTACTCCTCCAATATACAACTTATTTTGTTTATTGTGTTATACTATTTTTATTTATAATTTAAATTTTACACATATTTTTAATATATTCATATTATTTTTTTGTTCATATTTAACCCTTTACATCATAATACGTTATATAACTATTATGTGCTACACTATTTATATCATTGTGCTACACTTTTGTCAATAGTTAATAAGTTCATAATTTTCTAAATATGTAATTTTATATCCATTATACTGCTTAATGCTTACAATTCCTTCGCCTCTTAAAATACAAATTTTTACACAAAAAAAGCAACTCCATAAACTTTCGTTTATGGAGTTGCTTAAGTTGTTCTCTATTAGTTTGTTAACATTTCATCTATAGCTTTGGCAGCTTTTTTGCCTGCTTCCATAGCTAGTATAACCGTAGCTGCTCCTGAAACCGCATCTCCACCGGCATATACATTAACTTTAGACGTTAAACCAGTCTCATCATCTGCAACTATACATTTCCATTTATTAGTTACGAGTCCCTCAGTCGTTGATGCAATTAATGGATTTGGTGATGTACCTAGAGACATTACAACTGTGTCTACATCCATTATAAATTCTGAACCTTTAATTTCTATTGGTCTTCTTCTGCCTGAAGCATCAGGTTCGCCAAGCTCCATTTTTATACACCTCATACCTATAACATTTCCTGTAGCGTCTCCCAGGATCTCAATTGGATTCACAAGTAAATCCATTATAACTCCTTCTTCTTTTGCGTGGTGAACTTCTTCAGCTCTAGCTGGAAGTTCTGATTCAGATCTTCTGTATACTATGTGGCCCTCTGAGCCTAATCTCACTGCTGTTCTTACAGCATCCATAGCAACATTACCTCCACCTACAACTGCAACCTTTGTTCCTACTCTTATAGGTGTTTTATACCCCTCTTTATATGCTTTCATTAAGTTATTTCTAGTTAAGAGCTCATTAGCCGAGAATACTCCATTTAAATTTTCTCCAGGTATCCCCATAAATATTGGAAGTCCTGCACCTGAACCAATAAATACAGCATTAAAGCCTTCATCTTCCATTAGCTCATTTATTGTTATAGTTCTTCCCACTATAACATTTGTTTCTATTTTAACGCCTAATTTTATAACATTTGAAACTTCATATTTAACAACTGTTTCTTTTGGTAGTCTAAATGCAGGAATACCATATACCAAAACTCCACCAGCTTCATGAAGTGCTTCAAAAATAGTTACATCATATCCAGCCTTGGCTAAATCTCCTGCGCAAGTAAGTCCAGCAGGTCCACTTCCTATTACAGCTACCTTTTTACCATTTTTAGGCTTTGTTTCTGAGATATCAACATTATGTTCCCTAGAATAATCTCCTACAAATCTTTCAAGTTTACCTATGGCAACCGATTCTCCCTTTATTCCTAATATACATTTGCTTTCACATTGAGTTTCTTGTGGACAGACTCGTCCACAAACAGCTGGTAATGCACTATATTTTGCTATTACTTTAACTGCCTCCTCAAATTCTCTATTCTTAACATGCTGAATGAACCCAGGAATATCTATTGCTACAGGACATTTAGTTACGCACTTAGGATTCTTACAGTTTAAACATCTTGTAGCTTCTTCAACTGCTTCATCTTCTGTATATCCTAGGCAAACTTCTTCAAAATTAGTTGCTCTTATTTTAGGATCTTGTTCTGATATTTTCGTTTGCTTCATTTTACTCATTATTTAGTACCTCCTAAGCCACATCCTGGTTTTATTCCTTCATTTTCAGAGACTTCTTCTTTTTTATATATTTTTTGTCTTCTCATTGCTTCCTCAAAATTAACCTTGTGCCCATCAAATTCTGGTCCATCAACACAGGCAAATTTAGTTTCACCATCTACAGTAATCCTACAAGCTCCACACATTCCTGTTCCATCTACCATAACAGGGTTCATGCTTACTATAGTTGTTATTCCAAGCTCTTCAGTTAATTTACAGACGAATTTCATCATTATCATTGGTCCAATAGCAATAACTAAATCGTATTTTTTACCTTCAATTTGAACTAATTCTTTTAATTTATTTGTAACAAGTCCTTTATATCCATAAGAACCATCATCAGTACATGGATAAACGTTGCCTGCTACATTCTTCATTTCATCTTCTAAAATTATGTACTCTTTAGCCTTTGCGCCTATTATTACATCTGCCTTAATCCCTTGCTCACTTAACCATTTAACTTGAGGATAAACGGGAGCTGTTCCAAGACCACCAGCTATAAAAATAATTTTCTTATTCTTTAGCTCTTCAATGCTTTCACTCATTAATTCTGATGCTTGCCCCAGTGGTCCTACAAAATCTAAAAACGAGTCGCCAACTTCGTAGTTCTCCATCTCTTTAGTTGAACAACCTATTGTTTGGACTACTATGGTAACCGTTCCTCTTTTGACATCATAATCACAGATTGTTAAAGGTATTCTTTCACCTTTTTCATCCATTTTTACAATTACAAATTGACCTGGTTTCGCTGATTTAGCTACTCTTGGCGCCTCGATATCCATTAGAAATATTTGAGGTGCTAATGCTTTTTTCTCCGTTATTTTATACATTTTTTCCCCTCCATGTTCATATAATTTTTTTCTTTTTATATTAAGTATATTAAAAACACAATTGTTGTAATATTTTTATTAGTATATCGATAGCAGGCCATCTTTGACTTGTTATTTTTTCTAAATACCTAATTAAATAGACAGGCATCAAAAAGCATATAACTAATAATGCTATTAACTACCTGTCATCTTAAAATTTCTTCAAATTCTTAATATATTTGAGTTTCTTATCGATGCCCATACTATATGGATATCTCCAACAATTATCATACACCAATTTAAATTATATTTACATTTTAAATCTTTCTAAAGCTATAGTCAAGATAAACTCTATCAATTAATTATTACCTATGGTTAAAAATTAACTTTTTCCCCTGTAAATGTACAATTAAACACTTTTTTCATTTCAGCAACACTTATTGACCTTGGGTTAGATCCTGTACATGCATCCACTATAGCATTTTCAGCCATAAACTCCACATTTGCCTCGAAATCTTCTTTAGTTATTCCATATTCAGCTAAGGTAGATGGTATATCCATAACTTTATTTAAATCCCTTATCATATTAGTTAATGAATCTATTAATTCATCTTGAGAATTTCCAGTTAATTTTAAACATCTTGCAATTTCAGCATATCTATTTCCACAAATCTTTTTATTAAAATCTATAACGTATGGAAGAAATATTGCATTTGCGCATCCATGAGGAATATGTAATACAGCGCCTATTTTATGTGCCATGCTATGAGCAATACCCAGTAATGCATTTGAGAATGCCATTCCTGCAAGACATTGTGCAATGTGCATTTCATCTCTTGCCTGCTCATTTCCTTCAAAGGACATTAATAAATTTTCTTTAACCATTGTTATAGCTTGCATAGCTAAGGGATCTGAAAAACTTGACCTTTGTCCAGCCACATAAGCTTCAATTGCATGAGTTAATGCATCCATACCTGTGTGCGCTACCAATTTTGGAGGCATTGTTTGAGCTAGTGCAGGATCAACTATTGCTATATCTGGCGTTAAGTTAAAATCCGCTAATGGATATTTTATTTTTGCTTTATAGTCTGTTATTACTGAAAATGCAGTAACCTCAGTTGCTGTTCCACTAGTTGATGGTATAGCTATAAACTTAGCTTTTTTTCTTAGTTCAGGAATACCAAATGGTATAACCGCTTGTTCAAAAGTAAATTCTGGATATTCATAGAAAATCCACATTGCTTTTGCTGCATCTATTGGTGAACCTCCACCTATGGATACAATCCAGTCGGGCTGGAATTCTCTCATTACTTTTGCACCATTCATAACTGTTTCTACTGATGGGTCTGGTTCTACTCCAGTAATATGCTTAACCTCAATTCCAGCTTCTTTTAAATAAGCTTCAACCTTATCTAAAAATCCAAATTTTTTCATAGAACTTCCACCAGTAACTATTATTGCTTTTTTACCCTTTATTGTTTTTAATACATCTAATGAATTTTCTCCAAAATAAATATCTCTTGGCAACGTAAATCTGTTCATTATATTCCCCTCCATATTTTCACTTAGTATTATGTATTCTTACATTTATATTCATAGCAATCTTGATGCCAACTTTGTTATTTCTCCGACTACTTCGTTAATGATATATCATTAACGAAGTAGATTCAGCATTCAAATAATAAAACTTAACATATCGAGATAAACATTTTATACTATTAAAAATTTAGTGTCATATAAACTAACAATTAACTCAATTAAATTGTTAGTTTATATGACATTGTTAGTTTTACTAACACTTTATTCATTTCCAACTTTCCATGATTTTAATGTTAGGCACGTAAAAATAAATAACAAATCAATTCTATATATGAATATTATACTTCTTAATTTTCACATACAATGTGTTTCTACTTATGCCTAGCACCTTCGCTATCTTAGTTATATTTCCATCAAATTTTTTAATGGAAGCAATTATTGCCTTGTTTTCTAATTCCTCCAAAGAGCAGATGTACTGTTCACCAGATATTTTATTAACATACTTTGTAATACAGCGCAGTTCATCTTGTTTCTTTTCAATATCGAAGGTAGTATTTCCATCTAAATTAACAATATTTTCAATTTCTCTGATATTTCCCGGCCAGTTATAGGTTAAGATATTATTATATATTTCATCAGATATACTAGGAATTGGCTTTCTAAGTTTTTCTGCCTTTACACTTAAAAAGTGTTCGAATAAAAGCATTATATCGTCTTCCCTATCTCTTAGTGGTGGCAACCAAATTGGAATAACACTAAGCCTATAATATAAATCCCGTCTAAAGGTACCTTTTTCTATCTCTTTTACAAGCTCCTTACTGGTGGCTGCTATTATTCTGACGTCTATAGGAATATATCTGTTACCTCCTATTCTAGTGACACTCCCCTCTTGCAGCACTCTAAGTAAATTCACTTGCATATCAAGAGGCATTTCTCCAATCTCATCTAAAAATAAGGTTCCACCATTTGCCAGTTCAAATTTGCCAGGCATTCCACCTCTTTTAGCTCCAGTAAAAGCACCATCTTCATATCCAAACAATTCACTTTCTATTAAATTTTTAGGAATAGCCCCACAATTAATTGCCACAAAGCTATTGTTTTTTCTGTCACCAGCGTTGTGGATAGACTGTGCCAATACTTCTTTGCCAGTTCCACTTTCGCCTTCAATTAATATAGTTGAGGGACTAGAAGCTATATTTCTGGCATTATATATAACATTCTTTATTGAAGAACTTTTTCCTATAATGTCCTCAAATACATATCTTGCTCCCCCACCTGTATATTTACTAACTAAATTCAAAACCCTTTGAATCTCTTTAATTGTTAACACCATACCTAAAAATTCATTTTTTTCACCCTTAATAGCATAAGCGCTTAAGGCATATCTTTCTCGTACTCCTTGCCTAATTAACACTATTTCTTCATCATGATAGTCCTTTTGCTCTTTAACTTGATTAAATATGTATTGCCAATTACCTAATACCTTTTCTATAGAGTTATTCATTATCTCTTCTCTAACTATTTTTAACATAGTACATGAGGCCATATTAATATTTCCAACCATTCCATTAATATCTATAGCTATAATCCCGTAATCGATGGAATTCATAACTGTATTCATATATGAATATGATTTAATAAGCTCATTTCGAACCTTTTCACTATTCATCTGACTTTCTATAGATTTTACAGCAGCCACCACAAGACCTAAAGTATGAGGATGTACTAGCTTACTATTTCCAGTTAAATTTAGTGTTCCAATTATGTTGGCATTTTCATCATGGATAATAGCTGCGGAACAAGTCCATTTGTGGTATGCCGTAACAAAATGTTCTGTAGCCGATAGCTGAATAGGCACATCTTCGCTTATAGCTATTCCCATAGCGTTGGTGCCTATACTTTTCTCATCCATATAAGCCCCAATTACCATGTCCATATCTCTTGCGGCATTTAATGTACCTTTATCACCAACGATATTAAGAATACAACCATCTTTGTCTGTTAATAGAATAAAAAATCCTGACCCTTCTAAAAAGTCGTAAATAATCTTCATAAAAGCAGCTGCTGTTCTAATTAACTCTTTATTGTTTTTTATGTTATCAGCTACTTGCTGCCCTTTTAATATTTTATTTGATATTACTTGTTCAATTTTAATACCATATTTTTGCGAACGTTCATGGGATTTTTTAATAATCTCTTCTCTGTTTCTTTTGTTATAGGTCATTAGTTTCAACTCCTAGTTTATATAAAATAAAAGAGTTAATCTTACAATATCTGTTGCTATATATTCTAACACTAATACATTTCTTTTTCTATTAAAAAAAGCATTCTAACCCTTTGTAAGTTATAAAGCTTTATAAATTCATTGTTTATGTTTGAATACTATCTTAGACTTATTTAATTATTACTAATTCATAAAATACAATATTGTTTCTAGTATTAAGCCAAATACTTTAAATATTAGAATAACACTGGTAAGTACTTTTTTAGATGTATTATTTATAGAATTAAAAATTAGAGAGTATCATAACTCTCTCTAAGTTATAATACTCTCTAATTTCATTATTCAAAATAAGATTCTATCTTGTATAAACAAAGAATCCTTTTTTAGTTTTTCTTCCTAAGAATCCACCTCTAACATATTTTCTTAAAAGACTATGAGCTCTGTACTTAGAATCTCCAGTTTCTGTATATAAAACATCCATTATAGCAAGACATACGTCTAGTCCTATAAGGTCACCTAGTGCTAGTGGTCCCATTGGGTGGTTAGCTCCAAGCATCATTGCTTTATCTATATCTTCTGCAGATGCAATACCTTCAGCAAGTATTCCTACTGCTTCATTTACCATTGGTATTAATATTCTATTTACAACAAATCCTGGTGCTTCTTCAACTTCTACAGGGTCTTTTCCAATAGATATTGCTACTTCTTTAACTGCATCAAAAGTTTCAGTTGATGTAGCCATTCCTTTAATAATTTCTACAAGTTTCATCATTGGAGCCGGATTAAAGAAATGCATCCCTATAACTTTATCAGGTCTGTTTGTAGCCGCCGCTACTTCTGTTATAGAAAGTGAAGATGTATTTGATGATAAGATAGTTTCTGGTTTACAAATTGTATCTAGTTCTGCAAAAATTTCTTTCTTTATTTTCATAATTTCTACAGCTGCTTCCACTACTAAATCACAGTCTGCTGCTAATTTCATATCAGTTGTTCCTGTAACTCTTGAAAGTATTTCTTCCATTTGAACTTCAGTCATTTTTTCTTTTTTTACTAATCTTTCCAAATTCTTCTTAACTGTAGCAAGTCCTCTATCCACAAATTCATCTTTAATATCTCTCATTATTACTTCGTATCCTTTAGCTGCAAATGTTTGTGCAATACCCGCTCCCATAGTTCCAGCACCAAGTACAAAAATCTTTTCCATAATAACACACTCCTCAAGTTTTATTTTATTGTAAATTTAATATAGTAAAATAACTTACCCTATTAATAAATTCTAGCACTAGGGTAAGTTTAATTCAAATAAAAACTTTTTTATAAACAAATTATTTGTCTTCATTTAATGCATTAACTTGAGCAATTATTTCTGGAAGAACTTTTGCATAATCTTCCGCTATTGCAATATCTGCAGCTTTCATGATAGGTGATGTTTCATCTTTATTTATAGCTATTATATAATCAGAATCTTGCATACCAGCTAAATGTTGAATAGCTCCTGAAATACCACAT
>NZ_JAENWM010000048.1 GCF_016650035.1 Clostridium sp. | reverse complement strand
TGTCAAGTCGTTAGGAGCTTTTGTCATAGAAATAATGTGCTTATCAAAAAAGCAATTAATAACTAGATAATTATTAGTATTATAGTTATAATTTGACTTAGGAATGCAGTTATATAAAGCTATATTTTGACGCACTACAATTAGGGGAAATACCTGTGGATTGGGAAGTAAAAAAAATCAATGATTTTGCCGAATTTGTAGGTAGTGGGGTAACTCCTAAAGGTGGGCAAAGTGTATATAAAACTAAAGGTATACCATTTGTAAGAAGCCAGAATGTTTATCCAGATGGGTTACGTCTTGACAATGTTGCATATATAGATGAAAAGCAAAATGATAAGATGAAAAGAACAGAGTTTAAGGAAAATGATATATTGTTAAATATAACAGGTGCCTCTATAGGAAGGTGTACTTATGTTCCAGAGGGGTTTGGTAGGGGCAATGTAAACCAACATGTTTGCATAATAAGAACTAATAAAACGGTATCGTTGAAATATATAAGCTTATACATTAATTCTCCTTTTGTGCAAAAACAGATCGAAGCTCTTAATACAGGATCAAGTAGAGAAGGTTTGAATTTTCAGCAGGTGAGAAGATTAAATATTTGTTTGCCAAAGATGGATGAACAAGTCGCCATTGAAAATATAATAATTACTATTGACGTACAAATTGAACGAACAGAAAGCTTAATAGAGAAAACGAAGGAACTTAAAAAGGGACTCATGCAGAGACTTCTTACAAAAGGAATTGGACATACAGAGTTCAAGGAGACGGAAGTAGGAATAATCCCGAAGGCGTGGAGAGTAAATAGGATCATTGATGTAGCAGATACAGCAAGTGGTGGTACACCTAGTCGAAGTAAAAAAGAATACTATGAAAATGGTATAATACCGTGGGTTAAAACTGGCGAGTTAGGTAAAAAGTATATTTATGATACTGAAGAGAAAATTACACAAGAAGCAATAAAGAAATCATCTGCTAAATTAATTCCAATAAATTCAGTTCTAATAGCAATGTATGGTGCGACAATAGGCAAAACATCAATAACAAAAAATGTTGTTTCAACAAATCAAGCTTCATGTGCAGTTATATGTAAATTGAGTCAATTAGACTATGAATACTTATATTACATTTCATCTTTTTACAAAGAAAAGTTAATTGAATTAGGTGCAGGAGGTGCTCAACCTAATATAAGTCAACAATTAATAAAGGAATTTAAGATACCAGTTCCCAATATAAAGGAGCAAAAAAATATATCAGATATATTATCAACATTCGATAGAAAAATAGAACAATATGAAATTGAAAAGCAAAAATATCAACAGCTAAAACAAGGATTAACGCAAAAACTTCTAATAGGAAAGATTAGGGTTAAGGTATAAGTAGTTGAAATAATTAAGAAAAGGAATTTTAATATGTGAAATTTGAGTAAGGAGTCAATTAATGAGTGTAATGGTTAAAACAGCAAAAGAGCTAAAAGAAGTATTAAACAATAAGGAAGAGAGAATAATTATAAAAGGACGTCTTGCTAAAAAAATAAAACCGCTGTCTATTATTAAAATGTCAAATAAGAATATTGGGTTAAAAGAGACAATGAGAAAAAACATGGTAGCGGGGTCACTAACTCTCGCAGGAATGGCAGCTTCGGTAGCTATCGCTTTAATTGTTACTATTGGAGTTGTCTCAATTGTAGTAATTTTAAATGATTATAGAATTGTATATAAAAATGGGGATGATGAAATCATTTTAGAGAGAATTTAAAAGATATGGGTGGGGTGAAGTATGAGTTATTTGGGGAATGAGGAAACATTAGTAGAACAACCGGCTATTGAATATATTATAGAAAAACTAAATTATGCATTTGTTCACGGTAAGGAACTTACTCCAGATTTAGGAGAAAGAGACTCTTTAACTGAAGTTGTTTTGAATAAAAGGCTTGAAAAGTCTATTAAAAGGCTTAATCCGTGGATAGATGATCTTAATATTAATAAGGCAGTTCGATTCTTATCAAGACCAGAAAATTTGGGTGCGTCATTATTAGAAATAAACGAAAAAATATATAATGCTTTAATTAATCTTGATTTTACAGTAGACCAAGACATTTATGGAAATGGGCAAAAGAAACCTCAAACGGTGAAATTTATTGATTGGGATGATATTGATAATAACGACTTTTTAGTAACTAGACAGTTCCAAATTAAAACACTAACAGGAAGGTCTGTATTTCCAGATATAATTATATTTGTTAATGGTATTCCCGTAGTAGTAATTGAATGTAAATCTCCTTTTTTAGAGAAAAAAACAAATGAGAATGTTGGAAAGAAAGAAGCCTATGAACAGCTTCGTAGATATATGGATGAAAGAGATATTAACATTGTTGAGGGAACTCCAAGATTATTTTACACGAATTTTTTTACTGGAATTTCTAACAAGTATCATGCGTATTTGGGTACAATTAGTTCTAAATATAACCATTATTTAGAATGGAAAGACCCGTATCCATATAAAAAAGAAGATATTGAGGATGTTGAAAATAATGGACAGAACTTGTTTTTACAGGGGCTATTAGAAAAGAATAATTTATTAGATATTATGAGAAACTTCATACTTTATGAAGTGGAAGACTCTATGACTATTAAGAAAATATGTCGTTATCAGCAATTTAGAGCGGTTAATAAAGCTTTACATAGAATAACAAACGGTAAGGATGAATTGAGTCGTGGGGGAGTTATTTTTCATACGCAAGGTAGTGGGAAAAGTCTTACCATGGTAATGTTAGCTAGAAAGATAAGAAGGATACCACAATTAGCAGACGCTACAATAGTGGTTGTTACAGATAGAATAGATTTGGACAAACAGATATATGAAACATTTTTAAGGACTCTTTCAAAAATCACAACACCTGTAAGAGCTGAAAGTGTTGCTCAAATGAAGGAACTTCTTTCAAAAGCTCAACCACAGATAATAATGACAACAATACAAAAATTTGCAGGAGAACTCGAAGATAAAAAAGTTTTTGAGGACGATAATCAAGAAGCAGCTCTTTACTTTGAAAAGGAATTTCCTGTACTCACATTGAAGACAAATGTAATTGTCTTGGCAGATGAAGCCCATCGTTCCCAATATAAGGGAACTGCTAAAAATATGAGAGACGCTTTACCAAATGCAGTGTTCATTGGATTTACAGGGACACCGATAGATAAAGAAGATAAATCTACCAAAAGAACTTTTGGAAGCTATATTGATAAATATGGTATTAAAGAATCCGTGGATGACGGTGCAACTGTAAAAATTGTTTATGAAGGTAGAAAACCCGAACTTCAAATTAAGGGTGATGATTTAGAAGCATTATTTGATCAAGCCTTTGAAGATAGGGGTGAGGATGAGAGAGAAGCAATAAAGAAAAGGTATGCAAGTAAAAGATTAATTATAGAGTCAACTGAACGTATAGAGGACATTGCGAAGGATATACTACAGCATTATAAGGAACAGATTTACCCTAATGGGTTTAAGGCACAAGTAGTTTGTATAAGCAGAGAAGCTTGTGTAAAGTATTATAATGCCTTAACTAAATACATGAAAGACTATTTTGATGAACCATTAGAAGCTAAAGTGATTTTTTCTGGTTCTCTAAATGAACCAACGCATTTAAAAGAGCATTTCACTACTAAAGTGCAGCAAGAGGAGATTATAAAGAAATTTAAACAACCGATTGATGAGAAGAATAAGTTATGCTTTATTATAGTAAAATCAATGCTGCTCACTGGTTTCGATTGTCCCATAGAACAAGTTATGTATTTAGATATTCCATTAAAAGAGCACAACCTTTTACAGGCCATTGCAAGAGTAAATCGAACCAATGTAAGGGAAATAAAACATGAAGATGTGAATGGTACCCTTATAACATCCACTATTGTAAAGCAGTGTGGATATGTAGTGGACTATTTTGGGATTTCTAACTTCTTGGAAGAAGCTCTTGAAATTTTTGATAAGGAAGATTTAGGTCAGCCGTTTGAATCTATGGATGAACTATACAAACAAATGCTATCTTTAAGAGAGAATGCAATGGGCATGTTTAAAGGTAAGGATAAGAGCAATTTGGATGAAATTGTGAAGGTTATAGAACCGGAGGACAAACGGGCAGAATTTGAAATGAGTTTTAAAAGATTCAGTGGCGTAGTGGAGGCTTTGCTACCAAGTCATGTTTCAGTTGATATTATTAATGACGTAAAATGGTTATCTTATATCAAAGCAGGAGCTAAAGCAAGGTTTACACCAGAGAGTGTATTTGATATATCTGATTGCGGAGAAAAAGTTAGAAAGATCGTCGAAGAACATTTGGTATCTTTAGGAGTTCAAACTTGGATACAGCCCATTACACTATTTGATAAGGATTTTGAGAAGAAGGTTAATAGTTTAAACTCTGATGAGGCAGTTGCTTCTGCTATGGAACATGCTGTTAAGAATACTATCCATGTAAAAATTGATGACAACCCTGTTTACTATACAAGTTTATTAGAGAAATTACAGAAAATTCTTGATGAAACTAAAAGTAACTGGATTGAAAGAAAGAAACAGTTAGAGAATTTCATAAAGAATGATGTACAGCAAGGGGAGATGAACCAAGCTCAAGCTCTAGGGTTAAATAAAAAAGAGTATGCTTTTTTCGAGATAGTAAAGAAATATCTTTTAGAAGGTGGAGAAACAGTTGTTGAAAATGACATTGTAGCTGAACAAGAAGTTAATTATATTAGTTCGGATATTATAAATTTATCTAAAGCCATTGCTATGGATATAGCTCAAATAGTAAAAGATAATTACGTAAATGAATGGAGTACTAATTCTACAAAGACAGCAGACGTAGAGAGAGCGATATTTCTAACTTTGACCAAGAAATATTTCAAACTAATTAAAAGGGATACCAGAAAACAGATAGTCCAACCATTGTTAAATTTAGCTAAAAAACATTATGCAGTTATAGACGCACTATAAGAGGCGGTACAACAATGAAATTAGGATTTCAGTATGGAACAAAATATATAGAATTTGAAGTTGAATACAGAAATAGAAAAACTTTAGAAATAAGCGTAGAACCACCAGATAAAATAACTGTAGTGGCTCCTTTAGAAACTCCAGAAGACATCATTATAAAGAAAACCAAGAGTAGAGCAAAGTGGGTTATAGAGCAATTATATTCGTTTAAAAATATGAATTATCAAAAGATTAATAGGGAATATGTCAATGGTGAGAGCTTCATGTATTTAGGTCGTAACTATTCTTTGCAGATTATAGTTGATGAAAAAATCAAGAAACCAGAAGTGAAACTTTACCATAGCAAGTTCTATGTTACGTTACCAAGTAAGAATAGTGAAGCCATTGGAAAAGCTATGGAACATTGGTATCGGCTGAAAACTAAAGAAAAAGTAGAAGAAAGAATTAAGTACTATCAACCATATTTCAATAAAAAGCCTTCAGCTATTAAGGTTAAGGAACAACGGAAGCGTTGGGGAAGCTGCACTGTTAAAGATGAGCTACTCTTTAATTGGCGGTGTTCTATGGCGAAATCTAATGTGTTAGATTATATAGTAGTTCACGAGATGTGCCATATGTACCATAAGAACCATTCTAAAGAATTTTGGGAACTTTTAAATTCTGTTATGCCGGATTATGAAAACAGAAAAGAGTGGCTGAAGAATTACGGAGTGAAAATGGATTTGTAAGGGTATTAAATAAGGAGATGGGGATATGGAAATTAACAAACTGAATTCTGATAGATTTATTGAGATTTATAATGAGATAGATGATTATATGAGAAGATATTTAGATAAGCCAAATGGTTATAGACATTATCTGCTTATAGAAGATTTGGCGAAAGCAAATAAATCATTTAAAAAGTATGAAAAGGATTTAAAAGCTTTTGGGGATTTAAGAAATGCTATTGTACATAATCCAGAATTGAAGAATGCAGATCCTATTGCAGAACCTCATAAGTATATTATAGATAAATATGAGGAAATCGTAAATAATGTTAAAAATCCACCTACAGCTTATGATAGTGTAGCTGTTAAGGTTCATCAATTATATAATACAACATTAGAAACTTCAGCTATTGAAGTTATGAAAGAGATGGCTAAAAACACATATACTCATGTTCCTGTAATAGACAATAACACGGTTATAGGTATCTTTAGTGAAAGCACATTATTGAACTATATAGCGAATAAAGGTGATGTATTATTAGAAAGTGACGTAAAGATTAGCGAGTTTATAGAGTATCTGCCTTTTGATAAGCATAAAAGTGAATACTTTGATTTTGTTAGTAAGTATGCGTTGCTTACAGAGGTAGAAGAACTATTTCAAGAGGAACTAAAAGAGAACAGAAGACTTGGCGTTGTTTTCATTACGGAGAATGGTAGATCAAATCAAAAGATATTAGGCATTATAACTGCTTGGGATATGGCGGGTCATATAGAATAGGGGGAAGGCATATGAATACTCAAGGGTGGATTAGGGGGTATATAGCATACAATAGTCCATTAGATAAGTTTGTAGAGTTTGTTGTTGAAACAATTAGTAAAGAGTTTACACAAGAATTAAAAGTTGACATTATAAATGAGAGATATGAGTTTACAATGGCAAGATATAGATTTCATCTGACAAAAAACGAAATTAAAGTTTTACAACATACAGGGCCATATGCACTAGATAAAACCATGTTAGAAACCATGAAGAAACAAGGTTTAGTTTTTGATATAAGTCGAAGTCAATACATTAGATATTGTTTTGGAAATATATAGGTTTGTGAAGAGAATTACATTTAATAAGCATTGCCAAAACATAATAAATCAGAATTAGACTCTGTTTAATAAAGAGGGAGATGAATTATGAAAAAAGATAAGGTTATAATTAAAAAGTATAAGGTTGTAGTTGGTAGTGATGAATTTGAATGTGAGTTTTATATTATACATCCTACATGTGTTGAATTTTGGAAATGTGGAGATGAAAATTACAATAAGATTATTCCTACAAATGTAGTATTCTTTATATATCCTATTAAAAAGAAATTAATCTAATAAATCTGGGGGGATAATGAGGTGGAAGAAAATAATTTTATTAAATATTATGATTTAGAGAATTATATATTCGGGAAAGTAAGTACTCAATTTCATAAATCTGGTTTTTTATCTGCTTTTGATTTTTTTGCAATAATTATATGGAAAGCTAACAGAGCTAAATCGAAGATTTCCAAGCGAATACTTGGTAGAGGTTATAATAATCTCAATGATGGTGTTAAAGCTCTTACAAATGACATTTATAAATGTACTGAAGACAAAAAACGATTAGAGTGTTTAATTAAAAAATGGGGATTTCGTTTGCCAATGTCATCGGCTATCTTAACTGTTTTATATCCAGACACATTTACTGTATATGATATAAGGGTTTGTGAAACTTTAAATGTAAAAAATAATTTAGATAATATAACTAATTTTGATAAGCTATGGAGTTCTTATCTTGAATATAAAAATAAAGTATTTAATGCTGTAGAAGGAAATTTGAGCCTACGAGATAGTGATAGGTATTTGTGGGGAGAATCTTTCTATGACCAACTAAATAATGATATTAGTATTGGGTTTACTAAAGAAATAACCCTATATTATCATAGCTAATATAGGGCTAATTTAAGTAAAGAAGAATTGAGTAAATCTAGTAGTTTAATTTTTAGCTGACATTAAGGGCTTACGGGTTGTAAACCCTTTTGCATAGGCTAAAAGGTGACTATTAAAGACTAATCAATACTTTTAAATCATTACAATAATTGCAAAAAAAATCGGGTATCTCTAATAGTGATGACATATAGGGTATTATCGTTCTGCTTCACATCCCCTATTAATTAGTCCATAATCTAAAATCTAGCTAATTCACTACTTTGATCTAATGTAAATATCAGAATAATTTTTGAGTTTATACTTTTCTTTAAGCTCTTTATTAGCCTTAACTTTTACAAGATTATACTCCTCCAATATTTGGGGCATAAACAAATTAAAATTAGTTCTTTTCTGACTTTCACTTAAAGTTTTAACAGGATTATTTACCGAAGGGGTTGAGATGACTTCTTCTTTTAATTTATCCCAACTTATATAATTATCTTGCTCCAGTTGGTTTATTAGGAAGCCTCTTACTAAATAATTTCTATCATTAAATTTTTGCATATTCGTACTGAATGAATAGACCCTGTTAGCAGCGTCTTCGCCAAGTACAGCCAATAGCATATCCTTTGACAATCTTTTTATATTAAATTTATTATATACTAACTTTTGAGCTATATATTCTGACATGTCTAATACCTCAACTATATTAGGAACAGAGTAGTAATTAACCATACTTTTAACACCAGTTCTCTCTTTCTCCTCTTGAGATTTTTCCAGTAATACAGGATGGAGACAATCGAATGGAACTTTCTCTATTAATCTCAAAGCACATAATAAATTTACATGTTGGCTAACAGTCATTGATTCCTTTGAATTTATGCAAGATGAAAGGTACCGGACGCTAAAGAAAAAAACATTGTTATTCTGATAACTATAATCTTTAGTAAATATATTAGCCATTCCAATATTATAAATTTCCATAAGGTATTTTCTTGTCAATTTAAGCATTTTGTAAAGATTGGGATACTTTTTAATAAAGCTTTCATCTATACTATTAAGATAGTCAATGTTCTCTTCGTATTTTTTAAGCTGATTACGGCTCCATTCACTGTCAACTGTGTTAAGAGAGACATTATAGTGCTTTTGAAGGATAACCAACGCTTCCATTAATTCACAGCTATTTTTAATCATTTCAATATCAATTATATCTACTCCGACATCTTTACCAGTTTCAACCTTCATATTGTAGGAACAGGTACCCCTACAAATATATTTATATGCTCCTTCTTTATTCTTAACAATCTGTGCAGAAGGGTTCCCGTCTGCATGGAAGATACATTTGAAGCTGTTACCTAATTTATCTCCAATATTCAGATATTCACATAGGTCTTGACTTCTTAAATACTCTATAAGGTCATTAATGTCAGAAAAATATTTATCAGCTCTTTCATTTAAATAGGGTTCCTCACTAGAATTAGAAGATTTTCTATCTGGAGTCTTCCGAGTTATTATATTTGGTTTTGTATCAAAATTATGATTATCTAATTCTTTTATGCTATTAATGCCTATAGCTGTTAAGACATCTTGGTGCATATATTGCAGGTTAGGTTTAAACTTAATCGCTTTTATTCTAAAGGGATCAGAAGGATCTTTTAAATGCATGAAATTTATTATACGAAAAACTCTTGCAAGGTCAGTGACCTTGTCATCCGCATACTCTCCATTTAAAACAGTATTAAAATAATTGACCATAGCTTTTTCAATTAATGAAAACTTATCAATATAACAATCCATAATATATTTTTCCAATAACCAATAAACATGGAATCCGTTTTTAGTTTCAACCACGATAGATGGCTCAAGTTGGAAATCGCAATATAACATTTTTAGTGTTGCCTGTTTTAATTGTTCAACTTCTATTAATGTCCTATAAAAAATTTTATCTTGAGTCTGACCATTTTTGTCTACATATATTTCACCGTCAATTTTATATTTCAAGAAATCAAAATCCATTTTGAAAGAAGTAATTTTATTTATGTTTTCATTTTTATGTCCGCCACCATTTACTACAAAATGCACAGCCCAACCTTGTTCTTGTTTCTTAACAAAAGTAGTGTTTTTAAGATTTTTATATTCTTCTTTATTAAATTCACAGTTAAAACTTTCTGCTCCATTACTACTATCATTTATACAACGAAAATAGCTGATTTCGCCATCTTTTTTAAATGCACTCAAAAAAATAAAGTCATCTATAAATAAATCGTCTCTATCTTCAAATTCATCTTTGATTGGAATTAGTTCATTATCAAAAGTCAATTGGGCGTACTTGCTCATTTTGTATCCTCCAATAGTGTGTATATAATATGAATTTATGGTATTTTAGATATGATTAATTATACCAATTTATTATATAAATGAACACAAATATCTGGTGAACATGCGAGGGACTTACAAGTAGCTGAAAAATAATTACATATTCTTCAAAATAATTTATTGAAGAAAGCTTAAATAGTTATTAATTATTGATAATAAAAATAATGAATAGCCAATAGATAATGAACCATTTTGCTAAATACAGGACATGTGGGGTAGAACGATAATACCCTATATGTCTACAGTATATAAGACATTACCGGTTTTTGAAGACAAATATTGTAAATGAATATAGAGTATATATGAAAGTAGTATCGCTATTATAATAAATTAAATATAAAATTAAACATTTAATGTTAAAATTTGGTGTAACTCTAGGGCAAATCGAGGGCAACTCGAGGGCAAGAACAGTATGAAACCAGTACGAGGAGAGATTTATAAGGAAGAAATTAGACAATAGATTTGTATTTAGCTTCATCGATAGGAATAGGTGATGGTATTGGAGCCTTTTCTTCGCTATTGGTCTATAACGATAAGAGTAAAATGGTATAAACAACTTATGCTGATGTAAGATTGGTGAAGGTGTTACTTCTAGAATTGTCGGAGAGTTTGAAACTCTTAAAAGAGAAATGTATTGTTAAAGTATTTGTATTAAGTAATAAAGTTGTTAAAGCCTTAATGAAAAGCAAATCCAGTATAAACGACAAAATTAGAAGTGGTGCAGTGGAACAGGTCATTAAACTTTTTCACTAAATGAGAGTAATATACTTCGATGGAGGGGACTTTGCAATTTATTTCAATCAACTGAACACCATGGCTATAAATGATATTAATTCAAAAATAAATGAAAAAGATGGTTCGTATGAGCTGTCTTTTTTGTATTTAAATATATAGCTTGAATTGTTTAAAATGAAATTTAATAGTTCTGGGTTTTTCCTATTAAAGAATTTTTAGTTTATAAAATGCAATCTTATGTTTTAATTATGATTAATATATATATATTCTATTTGTTTTAAAAGAAATTTCCGACGAATGTCGACAAAACCAATGTGACACACTTATAGACTCATTGTTATATGAAATTAATGTTGAATATTCAAAAATAAACTTGCAATTCATATTTTAGAATTGATACTATTTATCTAGTAAGAGAAACACAAATTACTAAATAAGAGCCAAGAATGGCTAAATAAATAAAGGATGGATGGTTATTATGGAAAACATAAATACAGCAATATCAGAAAATGAGGAAATGGAAACAATAATGGTGAAAACAGAAGATGAACTGGTGGAAGTAATAACAGAACATGAAGCTAATAAAATAGTAAGTAATTATAATTTTGTAGAAACATTTGTGGGTACAAATTATGATTTGGGACAAGAAGTATATATGGATATGAGAGATGGAGACATATGGGAGGTAACTGGAGGAAATGGCTACAGTAGTGATTTTATTATAGAAGTTGCGAGTATTAGTCCATATACGGATTTTTGGGGTTTTGATGAAATCCTTGCATATGACCGTGAATTTCAAGAATTTAGAAAAGAATATGAAGAATGGGAAGAGTGGAACCAATGTGTTTGGGACGAAGATGATGAAGAAGTAACAAGGACTTTTAAATATAATTTTGAAAATTATGATGATATATATGTAGCTTATATTACAGAGGTTTTAGAAATGGATGTCGATGAATTTGAAAATGAACAAAGAGAAATGCAAATACGAGAAGAGTGGAATGATTGCTTAACCGGTAATTTAGAGGAGTTTTATTATAATATAAAAAAAGATATTGAAACAAAAGATAAAAGAGAAGAAAGAGAAAAAGAAGCGGCTGAAGAATTAGAAATGGAAAACCAGATAGAAAAAGAGCGATTACTTGCAAGACAAAACAGAGAAAAGCAAAATGAAAATGTTAATGCAGTTATGGGAAAATATATTGTTGAATTAAAAGGATTAGATATAGACCTATATCTTACACGCAATAGTAATATGGTTAGAAGATCAGATTTGTCCAATAATTTTTACTTTAGAGCGGGTAACAATCATATTCAAATTGAAATTCTTGAAGAAAATTTTAGAGTTGAGACTAGAAATTTTTATCATTTAATTGTTAATAAGCAAGGTGAAACAGGAGCAAATTGTGGTAAATTAACTGAATGGGAGAAATTCTGTTTTGATTATCTTGTTAAAAATGAAGAATTATGCTCTGTAGTTTCCCTTATAAAAATATAGCCTCACTATTCAAAGTTCTGGATTAATATCCGGGGCTTTTTTATTACATGGTCTGTTACTTTTGTGTAGAAGTCAGCCTCTTGACGATTAGCCATTATAAAAATTCAGCTGTTGTTAGGGTTTCATACCAATTCCCTATTAAACAATTTGTTAGCTTTGGCGTAGAAGTTTTGGTTATAGACTTTTAATGTGGGGTAAGCATTAGAAATAAAGATATATATAAATAAAGGTATTTAAGTAATTTCATAGAACTAATAACTGTCAATTATTTATTAAAGTTGGATGGTGTTATGAATATATAAGTGGAAAAATAGCAAGATGAGTATTGATTGGCAGGGGGTGGATAGTATGGTGGAATCATTCAATGAAATGTTAGTAAAAGAAATAACATTATATATAGTACACAATAGGTCTTCATTTAAAAATCGTTTAAAGGCATATAAAGTCCATATGAGCGAGAAAGTTGCAAAGAAGAAGTATGACAAGGAGAAGTCATTAATATCTTATAGAAGACTTGCAGAGCAAGGAATTGGCTTATATTTGTTACAGTTTCCCAAAAGTATTTTCAATATAAATACAATTAATCCGGAGGACACAGAAGAAATTGCTATTAGAATGGAATGTTTTTATTTTAAAAAAATCATTAAAGAGTTGCATATACAAGAAATGCAATAATGTACTTCTGTTATTTTACTTTTAGACTTTTATTATGTAAGAAAATCACTTTACTGGGTTGCCAAAATAGATATAAAAGAGTATAAAAAGGAGCGGGTTAATAGTTGAAGAAACGCATGGATGTGACGTTAAATGGATTTATATATTTCTTGATCAACTTTGCAAGTGCAATATCTTTGTTTGTGCTAATAAATACGGTTAATCATAATTTATTAGCTGTCATTGGTACGGGGATGGTAATTAGCCTTTCAGTATATTTCTATAAGATGTTTTTAAAATGTGAAAAAGAGGTGATGTCCCCTAGATGGAGGATTCAATCTTTAAATTTAATAATATACGGAACTTCAATCTTCTTGATTATGGCAGGGTTGAACTCCATTAATTCTGCTCTGATTTATCCGGTTATGGGAGCGTTCGTAATAAGTGTTGGGTTAACAGTCGTTACAAAATATAAAAGACTAACATTAAATACATAATCTCCAACATATAAAAAGATGTTAATAGTTGATCAAGGAATTAATACAATAAAAAAAGAGTAGATTAAATCTACTCTTTTTATGCTCTTAAAGCCAAATTAAATCTTGTGCTAATAACGAACTGGGCTATACCCAAAATCATATATTCAGTATACTTCAAAAACATATTTTTGTAAATCCTTCTTTATTTTGTTATATACTGTAATAAATCATTAATGGTCGTACATCATTGAAAACACATGATTAACCAGTATTTTTTCAAATATTATATCTTTAGTAGTTTTATTAAAATCTTAATCTTTTTTCAATAAGAAAATTAAGCATGTCAAAACATGGCGTAACATATATTGTGCTTATTAGCTTAAACGTTTTTACCCAATTTACGGCAATAATGGTATAATTAAATAAATGTTGTATGACGTAATGGTAGATAGCTGCGAACTATAGATTATTTATATTTTAGGAAGTGATAGTATTGAATATATTTGGATATAATCGCATTATTATTGTTGGTAATAATGGTAGCGGAAAAAGCTTTTTATCTAAAGAATTGTCTGTTATCACGGGGTTGCCACTCGTTCATCTTGATGTTGAGTTTTGGCGTCCTAATTGGGAAAAACCACCGAAAGAAGAATGGATAAAGATACAAATGGAGCTTACATCAAAGGAAAAATGGATAATCGATGGAAATCATACTGACACAATGGAGTTGCGATTTAAAGCGGCGGACATAGTTATATTTATTGATATAAACCGTTTTGTATGTTTGGTTAGTGTATTATTAAGAAACGGTAAAAAGCGTTCGGATACACCCCAATATCTCGAAGAAAAATTGGAAAAGGGATTTTTACATTTTTGTAAAGGGTTATGGAGTTTCTCTAAAACACGTAAACATACTATAATGAATTTACATAAAAAATATCCCGATAAACCGTTTTTCGTTATTGATAGCTGGAGAAAAATGAAAAAGTTGTTAAATAAATGGATAGATGAAAAAGCTAAATATATCAATCCTGCATTATAGCATAATTAGAATTTATTTTACTTCACACATGGCTTAAACACTAAATAAATGGGGGTGGAAGTATTGGAAAAGAATAAACTATTACCATTATCTATAATTATACTTGCAATTAGCATTGTATTTGGATCGATATGGATAGGAAACTCGTTAAAAGAGATTGCTAATAAAAATGTTTCCGTTGCTTCACAACAAAGCGATATTTTAGACCTTGAAGAGGCTTCAAAATATTTAAATATTAGCGAAGTACAATTGATGTCTCTTGCAGATGGAATAGGTTCAGACATTAATCGTGTTAAAATTAATGGTAAATATATCTTTAGTAAAGAGGGATTAAGTAAGTGGGTTCAATCTACTAAATTAGACATGCAAAAGTAAGCTTTTTTAGATTGTCACACAATATTCATAAAGGATTCATTAATCGTAAAAATGCGATATATTAACAATGGTTAAAAATTGTGACAAATGAAGAATGAAAACAGCACAATTAGCAGTAATTTATAGGAGGGTATATGGAAAATTTAGATTATACAACAATACAATCATTAGAAGAATTGTTTGACATGGGAGGTGGGTATGTAATAGATTTTTCCAATAGTTCATTTGAAAGATTTATAAAAGGAATTATTGGCATTAATATTTATCACGATAAGGGGTATGAAGATTATTGTTCAAAAGCTAATAAATTACGAAAAATCTTTGAATCGGAATCTAATTCTAAAGTTAGCAAATTAATAAGTGCATTACTAAATTATTATGAGAATTACAAATTAAAAAATAATGAATTATCAGATTACGATAAAAAGAAAATTGATGAAACAAAAGAAGCTATTGAGAATTTACAAAAAGAAGATGGTGAAAAAGTTGTTGTAAATGAAGAATTGGATGAATTAATTAAGAAAATATCAACGAGAAATGCACAATTTAACGAAATGGCACTTGATGAAAAATTAAAAGAATTAGTAAATTTAATGGAATATTTGTTAAAAAAAGATGGGAAATTCATTACATTAAATTATGATAACATTTCTTTAGGATTTATTAAAGAAAGTGATGTAAAAGAATTAAAAAAGAAAATTCAATGTTTTAGACATTCATCACAAGAAAGTCTTAAAGAAAGAGAAGAGTATACAGAGAATCAAAAACAGTTCATGGTAGAATTAGGGATTGTCATATGTCATTTAATTTATAATGAATTAAAAAACAATCACAAATTCCAATTGTAGGGTTGAGATAATATAATTTTAAAATCAATTATATCGCATTTTTCTTAAACCACGTCACAATGGTAAAATGTTACATATTAAATTAAGGGTGGGATGGAGTTTTGATGTTAAAGTCTGGATTAAGTTTATTTTTTGGTACATGTACACAATTAATTATTGTAATTGTTTCCTATGAATTTTTCTTTAAATATTCTGCAAATACTGGAGGGATAGGTGGAGATTTAATAAGTAATATCCATCCGTTGATATGGATTATTATAGCTATTGAATTAATCATGTCATTTTGTCTTTTAGCAATTGGTATTAAAGATAAAAACAAATCATCTGATAAACTTTAGTACACATTTTTCATAAAAAATACATCAATCGTGATTCTACGATATGAATAATAGTAAAATATTGTGGTGCAACAAAATTTAAATTAAGGGTGGGGTTTGGGTTGAATAAAAAAACAAAGGTTATTATTACTTTCATTCTTTCATTTATTATCACATTTTTCATTGTTGGATATGTTAAGTACGCCATGTTCGTGCAAATAGATTGGGTCGAAGGGGTAACAATTTGGAGTAAATTAAATTGGTATTATGGTTACAACTTTATATCTAATTTTTTCCCATCTCTTTTTCTGGCAATAATTATTACTTCTATTTATTACCTTATAATCAGAAAAAAAGTAAAAAAATAGGTATAATAGTTATTGAACAATATTCATAAAGGATTCATTAATCGTAAAAATGCGATATATAAACAATGGTTAAATTATACGGATTATAAACTTTTAAGGGGGTATTGTTTTGACTATATGGATTATATTAGGTATTACTATATTATTTGTAATTTTAGTTATAAGTCTAACTTTCTGGTTTCTCGTTAAAGCAAATAAGATAAAGCCAAGTAAAGTATCAAGGTTATTTTATTATGATGATGAAAGTTTCATTAAATCTTGGGAAAAAACAAAAGAAAAAGGTATATTACTATACAACATTAAAAATGTTATTATGTTTACTGTTTCTTATGGAATAATAGGTTTTTTTAATTTCTCCAAAGATAATAATAGTATCATTTATTGGCGTGAACATATCCTATTATTGGTTGTTACTGTTGTTATCTTCGGTTTTCTATCTTCTCTAATTAGATGGGGTGTGGAGCAGGATAGATATAGTAAATTAAAAGAAAAAGTGAAAAATAACAATTTGGTATATTCTAAAATGAAACTGAAGGGGGAAACAAGTGAGAAATAAGTGGCTGAAAATTTTTCTGTTTATTATTATTATAGTGTTAGTAGGTGGAGGAATTTATATTTTAAGAGATAGGAAAATGATAGGACAAGAAATAGATAGTTATAAGAATGTAGGCGTATATTACAATGGTATCATGTATACAAAAGCCTATGGTAAAAATTATAGTGATGACGAATACTATTATGGTCAAAAATGGCAATGTGTAGAATATATTAAGCGGTTTTATTATGAGGCGAAAGAGCATAAAATGCCGGACGTATATGGCAACGCTAGTGACTTCTTTGATTCTAATGTGCCACAAGGCGAATTGAATAAACGTAGAGATTTAGTGCAGTATAGGAATGGTGGGAATGTTAAGCCTAAACCAGATGATTTAATAGTTTTTACAGATACAAAATTTGGACATGTTGTAATTGTAACAAAAGTGACAGACAATTATGTAGAAGTTATTCAACAAAATGTTCATGGCAAAACAAGAGATAAATATGAGCTTATTGTTAAAGATGGTCAATATAATGTTGGAACAAAAAGAAAACCTGCCGGATGGTTACGGAAGGAATAGTTTAGTTCGTAACTTTTTTATCATGCGTTACAACAGCAAAATATGAATAACTAACAAGCAGAAATAGGGGAGCTAAATATGAAAAAAAATATATTAAGAAATAGTATTGTTCTTTTCATTTGCCTTTTTACCACATATTTTATATTTTATAATTTTGTTTCAGAATTACTCACTAGATTTATGTCACCATCAACGGGCCTTTACCTTGGTATGATGGTATTTACAACAACTATTCTTTATGTAGTTTCTATTTCAATAATAAACAAGAAAATTAGCAAAGTACATGTTGATTTTCTTACAGTAATGTATTTTGGATTAACAATAGGGTTATCATTTTTTAAGACAATGTCTAATTATAATGGAATTAATTTAAATCCTTTTAGTATAATTACTGACTTTAAAGAGTATTTTAATCTTACATTACTTCTCGTAGTTACAAATACACTTTTATACTTTCCTTTAGGGCTATTTGTGAAATTTAGAAGTAAAGTGAGTAATCTTAAACTATTAATATGGTTTTTATTATATATTTTAATAATAGAAGTAATGCAGTATATATTACATAGAGGAATATTTGATATAAATGATATTATTTTAAATACTATAGGATTTCTTATAGGAATTTTATGTAGAGATTTTGTTATAAAATCTTCTATAAAACGAAAAGTAAAGAATTATTGTTAGTAGACAATTTCCATAATTTGCGTCACTACAGAAAATATTGCAGTGCGGCTAAAGTACTATGAAAGTCTATGAATTAATGATAATATTTATTACCGAAACGTAATAAAAACAAAGGTTAATAATAATGAAAGAATTATAGGGGTGTGTAATTATGTTCAGAGAAATGAGAAGAAAAAAGCAATTATTGTCTACAGAAGAAACAATTGAAATTCTACAGTCATGTACATCTGGAGTTTTAGGTGTAACAGGAGATGATGATTACCCATATACCGTTCCAGTAAGTTATGTTTATAAAGACGGAAAACTCTTTTTTCATGGTGCAAAATAAGGGCATAAGATTGACTGCATAAAAAGGAATGATAAGGTGACATTTTGTGTCATAGAAAAAGACGAAGTAATACAAAAAACTTTTACTACCCATTTTCGTAGTGTGTCTGTTTTTGGTAGAGCAAGGATTCTTATAGAAGATGATGAGCGGAGATATGCCATTGAAAGTTTAGTTGAAAAGTATTCACCTAACTACATTGAAGAAGGACAGCGAGAAATTGGAAGTGAATGGAATAGATTATGTTTAATTGAAATCAAAATCGAACATATAACAGGTAAAGCGGCTATAGAAATCGTGAATAATAGGCAGAATTAGATTAATATAAAGCGGAATGGTAAAATTAATTATTGAATAAAATACGCAAGATACGGGAGGACACAAATGAGTAGAAAAGAAGAGGGTTTTTCTTTACCAGAGAAAACATTAACATACTATATGCTCATGTTGTTTCCAGAAGCCATAGAGAGCTATCAAAGTATTTTTTTAGGTGCGAAAGAAATTGATGTATTTATTCCTTCTCTAAATTTGGGGATTGAGTATGACGGAGGATATTGGCATAAAAATAAACTTGATGATGATATAGCTAAAAATAGTTTATGTGAAGATGAGAATATTGAATTAATCCGAATAAGAGAGTATGGGTTGCCAGATATATCTCATATATGCAAATGTTTTTATTTGACCAATAAGGGGTCTAATTTATCTGATGTGATTAAGGAGCTTGTAGGATATATTTGTTCAAAATATAAAGTTGAAAATGGCATTTCTATAAATATTAGTAGAGACAGCAAAGAAATTATGTTATGGTATGAAAATGCTAAAGAGCGTACTATTAATAAGAGATGGAACGAAATAGTAAATTATTATTCTGATTCATCATTTATAAAACCTCATCCATTAAAAGCATTTATTTATTACACGATAAGTGATGGTAATAATATATTTGTTTTTTGGTTTTATAAAAATATAGTTTACACAGAAATTACAGATATAAAAAATACCTTTAGGTGTGAAACAGCAGACTGTATTATTGAAAAGGTAAATGAATCTTTTAAACACATTATTTCATATTTTAAGGTTGGGCTATTTTGTTTTGAGAATGAGGTATCACGAACTCGTGGGTTGAATGTGTTAGAAAAAATATATCTTCATTCCACCCTTGGTAGATACTCTTTAAAGTTTCCTAAAAAAGTTGAGTATATCTATGATAACCCTTTATGGAATATGATGATTGAACAAGTTAATAGCAGGAATGACTTATATATGAATGAAGATGTTGAAATGAAAGCTCAATTATCTTTTTGTTATGGAAATTCCATTTACGGTATGGCATACGATTATGAAAAGAAAAAAAACATTGTATCTGACTGTAAGAAATATTTTTTAATTACAGATATTTTTGACGAAGAGCTAAATTACAAAGAGAGAGCTTATTACATAGTTTCACAATCCTCATTCTATATGAATTACATAAGTAGGTATTTATACTGTTTTGTAACTAGAAAAAATATATTATTCAAAGATGAGTATGTAAAAGAAGCGTTTTTTAAGTTCATGCAACCGTTTTATATCATAAAAGAAGATGGTATTTGGCAAAACAGGGAATTATTAAAAGAAGCATTGGAATATAGCTTGGAGACGCTTGAAGCCATCTATATAAAGAAATATATTAGGAATATTCCAAGAAAAGATAGAAATATATATTATGAAAAATTGGCTTTATCTGATGAAATATCAGAGCAAACAAAATGGATAATGTTAAATGATACCTCAATCAAGAGGGACATTAAAAAGATGATTAACACAAAAAACACGTAAGTAGCACCAAATAAACTGTTTATTTTCTTTAATGTCAATTGTATTAATTGTATAACAAATAAAAAGATTGAAAGTAAATTACATAATCATTTTAAGAATTACTTTAAGCTATATCATCAAAGCATGATAGATACAATTGGTGGGTTAACCTATTTTAATTTTAATATCTTATCAAGGAATTAAAGCTAATAAAAAAATCACATCCTTTTTCTTGTTTAAATATTCGATATAGGCTCAAGCCCCTATTACACAACGGTTCTGTACAACATCTATGATTTTTTATTGTTCATGTAGCATAAAAGGGAGGGTGAATTTATAAACTAGTTTGCAAATAGTTGATACTAATTAGTACCAATGTATTGATACGTATTGATACCAATTGAATTGATTTGATAGCATTTAAATTCTAATTGGGTAAAATCCGTCGAAAATCTCTGAAAACACAATTCATAAAGAGGCATTTTCGAGTGCTGATAAAAATAGAGCAGGAAATACTGTTGCTACCTCATAATATTTCGATTTCTTTGTAGAATTTATTATCGCTGTGAAGTAATCCACATAACTATTGAAATTTAAAGTAAGAACAATATTCTTTGAAAATTGAATAATATAGTGTGAAAAAAAGGGGTTACAGTCAATTTGAAATATATGTTATAATTACCATTGAAATAACTGAAAATTGCATAACATATTGTGAACCAACATTCAAAACTACATTTATATAAATAGATATTTGCATTTAATTTTTAGTGTTGGAAAAGCCATAGTTAAATAAAAAACTTTAAGGAGCGTAAAATGAACGAACAACAATTTTTGAAAACAATGATAGAAACAGTAAAATATGATGAATATGACAATAAGGATGAATTACTTGGTATTTTAAGGAATTCTATAATTACATATGACAAAAGAGATGGCTTCACAAGTAAATCGTGGCAGTGTTGGGAATATATAGATTTAAGAGTGCCAGTGCCTATGTTAATAGTAGCTAGAAAGTTTAAGAGAGAACTCGTAAAGTTGGCATCAATAGTGTATATAGAAACAACTAATTATGATTTTGCGGGATTAAATATAAAGCCAAAACCTGTTGAACTTGATAGTGAAGAAAACATTGAACATGATGTTTTTTTTGATGAAATAAAAGAGACAATAATTCAAGGTGTGCGTAATGCAAAATATACGATATGGGTTGCTGTAGCTTGGTTTACAGATAATGAGATATTTGAAGAGCTAATATTAAGAAAAAAAGCGGGTGTAAATATACGAATCATTACTTCAGATGAACATTCGAATAAATATTTAATGGAAAAATTAGAAAATAATTTTGAGGTTTTTAAAATACCACTAAAAGGTAATTATTTGTCGAATAGGCTTCATGATAAATTTTGTATAATTGACTTTGAATTTGTAATGCATGGTTCTTATAACTGGAGTAAGAATGCTAGAAACAATAATGAAACTTTAGCTACTGCACTTGACCGGGATTTTGTAAGAAAATTTGCAGATGAATTTATGAAGTTGTATGTCGAAAACTAAAATTCATCATCTAACAATGCGTTAGTTAAGACACAATATAGATTATATTCTAATAAAAAAAATAGTGCCTTATTGGCACTATTTTTTATCCTTATTAAAGTTTTAATCTTTTTCATAAAACAAATTTCCTACACCGACTATGGTTTCATTCTTCTTATCTTCTGTGATTCCTATATACCGTAGGGTGGTGGAGGGGCTGTTATGATTGAATATGTCCTGCAATGTTGCGACATCCTTATATAAGGTATAATGCCAAAATCCAAATGTTTTACGGAGAGAGTGAGAACCAATTTCTTCAATACCAATTCTTTTAGCTGTAGAATTTAGTATGCGATATGCCTGTACTCTTGATATTTGACTATTTCCTTTGCGACTTTTGAAGAGAAAATCCTCATCCCTCATATTCTGAATATATCTAACAATGTCTTTTTGAAGTTCTGGATGAAGTTCAAATCTTTTGGGCTTTTGAGTTTTTTTCTCTATTAAACTAATATGAGTTTTATTTTTCACATCTTTCACTTTAAGATTTAGAATATCACTGATTCTTAACCCACAGGTAATACCAATAGTAAAAAACATATAATCTCTCATGCCCTTTTTCAACAGCTCATTTTGCATTTTTTTTATCTCAAGCCTATCTCTAATTGGTTGAACTATCTTGATCAAAATCACCTTCTTATTAAAATATTATGAAATTGTGTTACATTCAATGTTACAACTCGTCACTTTAAGTTACATTCAAAATGGAGTATTTATAACATCATAGTAACCAAGCCATTTGTGACTATTTCTGAAAGTAACAGAATTGCTATTGAGTTACTTTCGTTGAAGTTTTAAAAGAAAATGAAAGCGGAGAAGAAGTAAAACGTCTCTGCTATTTTTCATTACTGCAAATCTTTAATCAACCACCCAAGTCAACCAACTCATAACACTTCTGGGTTGTCCGTCTTCATTCCCAATTACCGTTTTATAGCTAGGTTTCCAGTGCAATTCTAAACCGTTTTGCTCTGCAAACCCTTGAGAAATGCAGACAGCTTTACTTGCGGTGAAAATTGCCTCTTTACCCATTGCCATGATTTGGACATTTTTACCTGCTTTTAGAGATAATTGGATACTAGTGGCAAGTCTAATTGGATCCGTCTTACTGCCGACTTTACTCACGTATGTCTGTCTATTGTTCATAGAGCTAATAGAGGTTATTTCATTTGAAATTTCCATTTATAAATCACTCCTTAATAATAAAAATTTTGTCTATAAGTATATTCTATTGAAAGATTCCACCGGATTTCAAGTATTTCTTTAAATAAAAATTAATGCTATAAGGTGGGCTAAATCAAGTGAAATAGCTAGAGAACAAGCGAGTTACCAAAAGTCAAATTTTACTCTGAAAAGAATTTTACAAAAGGGGGTAGTAAAATTATACTTTGATGTTCTGAATTTAGTATACTAATTACAAAGTAAGACAAAAGGAAAAAGGACCGTGAAGTTTTGGCGAACTTCATAGTCTTAAAAATAAATATTCGCAGCTAAACTTCTTAAATAGTAACAATCCCGCGGATACTATTGATTCCTTATATTTTACTAATAATAAAAAAGAGGAGAATGATAGCATGGAAACATTACAAGGAAAAGTCAAAGTTAGTTATGTAGAAAAGGGAATGAGTGTAAATTCAAATAAAAAGATAATTACAACATATAAGTTTAATAAACATATGGAGGTACATAAAAATAGTTTCATAGTACCTTATCAAAAATTATTGGATGAACTTATAAATAATGGACAATTTGATAAACTTCAAAAATCTTTTGAAGAATTAGTAATTGAATTTCCATATAACATTGGAATAAGCCAGATGGTAGAAATCAATGAAAATGATAAAGTGTTCTATGCAAAAAGAATGGGGAGGAACATATTTACGAAATTCGTAAAAAATAGAGAGCCTAAAATAGTGAATAAATGTATAGTTTGCTTAAAACAAAGTTATACAAATATTAATGAATACTTTTTAATAACAATGTTCCCCGGGGAACAAATTATAAAGGAACCAGAAGATAACAACATTAAAGAAAAAAAGACTCTTGAGCATACTTTAGAGTTCTGGGGAGAACATGCCATAATTTTTGACGAAGAGACGGTAGATAGTTTAAGTTATGCTGAAGAGTGTCCATATACCCATTTATGGCAAAAGGAGTTCAAATAAATATAGATAATAGTAGAATTGAAAACCTGCAAGGTATATAACAGTTTTCATTCGTTTTAATAGAACTAAAATGAATGAAGAGTAGAAGCAATTAATAGATGGTATGGTCAATATCTAATAGGTTAATATTGAAAAATGATAATTAAAGGGCGGAGAAAAATAAAATTCTCTGCCTATTTTTAATTATATTAGAATCATGTGAAATTAATCTAAATAATAATCGAGAATTACAGTGAAAATATATTTTAAAATTATATACGGGAGTGGGGTATGTAAAAATAGACTTGAGTGTTTTCAATTTAGTATACTACATGCATAAGTAAAATAAAAGGAAAAAGACCATGAAGTTTTGGCGAACTCCATAGTCTCTAAAAATAAATATTCGCAGCTAAACTGCTTAAATCGTAACAATTTAAGTATATACCATTTAAAAATGTAATTCAATAAATAAGAACGAAGTAATTTAAAATGGTGATAGTTGATGTGGATATTATTAATACCTTTGCTTTTACTAATAATAAAGAGAGGGGAAGGTAGTATGAAAACAGTACAAGAGAAAATCAGTAAACAAATGACTTATGTAAAAGACCAAGTTATAAATGGTGAAAATAGGGACTGGTTCAATGTGATAAATATGGAATCAGGGTCGGGGAAGAGTATAGCAGCTCAAAGTGCATTAGGAGCTTTATATAAATTGTATCCGGACAGAAAAAGCCTTTATGTAATGAAATTTAAGGATACTGATAAAGAAAACAATGGGTTATGTACTGTACAACAAAGAATTAATGAATGTGCGGGTGCTAAAATAGCGATTGCAATAGACAGTGATAATTTTACGAGAATGAAAGATAAGATAAAAAATTTTCCGGTAATAATAATTACCCATGAAAGGTATAGAAGATTGAGCTTAAATTCAACCGCTAGAAAGATTTTTACTGAAGGAAGAAGCAACCTAATAATTGATGAAGAAATTGATATGCTACAAACTTACGAGGATAGTCTATTCAGAATCAATTCTTTTGAAAATATACTTCCACATAAGGCAAAGTTAAAGGAAATTTATGTTGAGTGTGTAAAACAGATAAAAGAAGCCATGGTAAAGGTGAAAATTAAGGGAGAAGAAACTTCAAATAAGACAAAATTTATATCACTAATTTATGATGTTGATATGAAGAAAAAATTTAAAATAATAAGGGAGCTAATGGATCGTAGTATAACCAATGAACATGCAAGACAATATCAAAAGAATATTCTTACCTGCAAGAAAAATGAGAATCAAGATATGACGAAAAAAGATTTTATGGATGAAATAGAATTAATTAAAAAGTTTTATATGAATGTGTGTTATGTAAATGCTAATTCTATATACACCTATAATAATAAGATTAAATATTGGAGGCTTGAAAACAACATCTTGCTTGACGCAAGTGGTGGATTTAATCATTGTTACAAAATAGCCTCACATTTGTTCAAATGCTCAAACCAAAGTAAAATTTTTGATCATTCTAAATGGGTAATAAAAGTATCCTATAACAACGTAACTAAAACAGCAATAAATAGCTATCTTAATTATGACGAAGAATTAGAAAGATTAATAGGAGAAATAACAATGAATGGAAGACAAATGCTCATAGTAACATCAAAAGAATATGAGGAAAAGTTGAAGGAAAAATATTATAAAAATATTGATATAAATCATTTTGGAAATATAATTGGTAAAAATACTTGGAGAGATTATAGTCAAATTCTTATCCCACTAACTTACAACTTACCAGAGCATGTATATATCCTAAAGTATCTTTATTATAGTAATAATAACATTCAAATAAGTACAGAACCAAGAAATCCAAAAGGTAAAATGAGAGAATTTATAAATTCTGATTTGGAGAAAATAAGAGTGAGTTTCATTGCAGGAGAAATTTACCAAGCAATTAAAAGAATTGATAGAAATGTTACTATGAATACCGAAGTTTTTCTGATTTGCGTTGATCCAAAGGTTGTAGAAACAGTGCTTAAACAATTGGTAAATTGTAAACGTGATGGATTCTTCTTTTGGGTGAAAAGAAAAGAAAAGCAGAAGAAAGAATATGATACTTCTACCAGAAGAATTGAGTGTCATACAAACAATTTTATAGATTTACTATCAACTATTGGGGTAGGTAAATATCAAAAAAAAGAATTGAGATTCAAGTTAGGTATAACAAAATCACCAAATTTTTCAAGAATTTTTCTGGATGAGGCTTTTATAAAATTTATAGATAAAAACAAAATAAATATTGGCAATCGATTTATTGAAATTGTACAACCAGTACAAATATAAATTAAGGAGGATAAGAATATGATAAATGAGATGGAAGAGGATAATAACGAAATAGATGAATATGCTAAAAAATTTAATATGATTAACTTTTACTTGCTTCAAAATCCTATTCAAAAAATGTTAAGCTATAAGCAACCGGATTTTAAAATCAAAGTAGTAACATATCTGATTTCATTTTTTTATAATAATTTGGGTTATTCATTAAAGAAGGTAATTCAAATTATGACGGTATGGAAAAATTTAAACGTTCCGTCATCTGAAGATATGAACATTATTAGTATAGTAAATATGTGTTATGGGAAACAAATTAGTTACAGCTCTAATCTTTGTAGAGAGTTCGGCTATATTAACTTCAATGATTATTCAGACAGGCTATGCATTAAGGTACCAAATGAAGTTATTGAGAGATTCCCAACACTGCATGATTGTTCATATAGAATTTACATTGCTATAGCAATTTTCTGTAAGTTAAATGAGGTAGGTAAATGTACTAAAAAAGAAATTGAAAAGGTAGCAATGATTTCAGAAAAGACTTTAGAAAGAAGAATTGGGGAACTCATTAAAGAAGGTTTAATTGGTAGGAAAATGGATAAGGGCATTGTGTATTACACTTTAATAAATAGTATTATATTAGAAAATGGATTTATAAAAATCAACATAAAATCATTTCAGAGGCTTTTGGCTGATAAGATAGGAATTTCAGACGGAGCGATTAAGGTATATACTTTTATGAAGTATAACATTAGCCATGAAATCATGGATGTTGAAAGTAATGAGTATCAAAAGAGGATTGGAGCAATGACCGGCAAGAAAAAAAATACCATATCAAATATAACAACCATATTGAAGGGAAAGGGATATATTAAAAAAAGAACTTATCGTGAATCAAGATATAATGTCATAACAGGTAAAAGAGAACAGACTTTGAGATGTGGTTACCAAATCGAATAAAAGATAATTAGCAGGGGTAATCACCTCTGTTTTTTTACCGTCAATAAATGATAAGGAGAAATGGTAGTATTAAATGACATTTCTATGATGAATGGAAGGGAGGTATATATATACTTATATATGTTTATTACTATCATATACATTACACTATTAACTTAACAAAAGTATATTTTCCTACGAAAAAGCAGTAAAGAGAGAACAGTTTGAAAGGTTATCACTAATTCCTCTATATAATATAATAAATAGTAGATTTGGAGATAACTTTACTTTAACTTACTACTGAAGAGGTATGTTGCAACAATATTTTTTTCAATGGTAATTTTTTTATTTTCTTAATTTATAAGGGAATCTCAATAATAGGCAGTAGTCGTAGACAAAGGATTTGGTCAACAACCAATCTAATAGTGATTTTAATTCTTTAACATTAGTAATTTTTAATAACATTATTGTGCTAAATTAATATGTGGAAGTATTGAGCAAGTGGGTAATTAGAAAAGTTGAGATTCACTAGAATAAAAAGTGTGGGAGGGTTTTAATACATGGAAAAGAATAAGGGTGATTTTAAAAGAAACATAAAAATAATAATGCCTGTAATTATGCTTATGGCTGTAGGAATAGTATGGTCTTATACAAGATCCGAAAATAAAACTGAAATACCAAAAGCTAAAGTAGTAGGGGTGGGTTCTACAACTGAAAAGCAAAAGGAAGAAAATACTATTAAACCAGACGTAGTAGTGCCACAGGTAGCCTTAGTTGAAGATAAAGATAAGGAAGTAGTAGTTGAAGAGAATGAAGTGAAAGTCGCTGATAATAAGGTTGTAAGCACTCCAAATACTACCGTTAAGAAAGCTACAACAATTGTAAAAAAAGCTCCAGTCGTAGTAAAGAAGGCTCCAGTCGTAGTTAAAAAAGCACCGGTTGTGGTTAAGCCACCAGTGGTAGTCAAACCACCAGTGGTAAAAGCTATACCAAGTGGGTTTAAAAATGATATGCTTAATGCGTTTTATGCAGCATTTCATGAAACATCTTCTACGTTTACTAATTACAATGGTGTAAAATATTCTGAATTTAATGGTTATTTAAAAGCAGTAGCTAGTGGACAAATGAGTAAAGCAACTTGTATAAATAAAATTAAAAATATGCCAAGATGGGATGAAAGTATAGCTCTTCCATATCAAACTGAAAAGAAAAATAGAACAGTTTATCCCGGCCCTACTGATTTGAATCATCACGTAATTGTATATGAAACAACAGAGACTAATGGCGGCAAGATTGGAGGGTACATGTATCAGAATGGTCTTCTTACAACAGGAGATTATTATGAATGTTCGATATATTATGACGCTAATATAAAGAAATATAGAGTTGTTTTAATAGGTATTCCTTTACTATACAAAACCCGCATTGATTAGCAACTTAATACCATATCTACTGAAATAGTTATGGAAAAGCATTAGTGAATATTTAATAGGGAATAATACATGAGCCACCTTGGAAATTAGCTTGGTGGTTTTATTTTATGTTTATGGTAAATCTAAATTATTGAACAAATAAAAAAGAGTATCGTTGATACCCCTCCAGTTTAGCTGCTGAATTATATTAAGCGTAAATATTAACTTTTCTTGATGATTTTAATAACCGTTTGGGCACTTATGGCAGAAAGAGGAATATTAACAAAAATAAAAATAAACATACTGATAACATCAGTTGTAGCATTAAAAGGTACCCAACTATTCCAAATTCGTAACAATAAATTATAATAGAAAATAAAGAAAATAACTGATAATAACCCGAATGTAAATTTTTTCATAATACCCCCCCTTACAAATGATAACCTTATTTGTTCTTTAGATAAAATGACTTTAATGCATAGAAAAGGGTAAATATAAAACAAACTTCATTTTCTAAAACTTTTAATCAATCGTAGTTTTGCGATAGTTGAACAATATATGAAAAGTGTGCAATAAACACTAAATACTTTTAGAGCGTATAAAATATCCTTGTACTGGACAATCTGGCTCTGCAAGTTTCCAAATTTGTTGACATTTTTTACATTGAAATATGATTTCAAATTGATTTTCAGAGGTCATATTAAAAAACCCATTTTCTGTGTTCTTCTTCATTTTATTTAATGTATCAGAATAATGCAAATATCCACCAAATCCATGAATCTCTACAAGTGAATTACATTCGCAATCCATTTTCTAACAACTCCTTATTTAAATTTAATCTCAATAATCCAAAATAATTTACGAGTGTGACGCAGTTTGAATAGGTTTGGATTCAGATGTTGAGCCGACAAAAACTATCACCATAAGTATATACTAAATGATGATAGTCACTGAAATTGCTCAATTTCTGAAACAAGCTTTAGAACGATGCCGCGTTTCCTCTACTATGGGGATTC
>NZ_JAENWM010000058.1 GCF_016650035.1 Clostridium sp. | reverse complement strand
AGTAATAGTTGAGGATATAAACCTAAGAGCAATGGCTCAAACATTAAAATTAGCTAAAAATCTTACTGATAATGGTTTTGGTATGTTCAGAAGTTTTCTAAACTACAAATTAGAAGATAAGGGAAAACAACTTATCAAAGTGGATAAATGGTATCCCTCATCTAAGACTTGTAGTAGTTGTGGGAATATAAATGAAAATCTGCAGTTAAAGGATAGAATATATATCTGTGAATATTGTGGTCTTAGTATGGATAGAGACTTCAATGCCAGTATAGATATAAAAGAGGTTGGTTCTACCTTGTTAGCTTGGTAAATTTATCTCCGCTAGGAGATACTACCCAAGAAGCTTCCACTTCTATAAGTGGAAGTGAGTTCACATTAACATCTTTCAAAAAACAATTAATGAATATTCACATTTAGAAAAATACAGAATATATTATAGTATCAGATACAACTTTTATAAGTAACCCCAGTACTTAAGTAAAAGTTTGATTTTAGAACTTTTGCTTAGACACATTCAAATAAATAGACTAGCATACAGATCTTTCATTTATTTGAGCATTGCTTTTGAAAAAGGGGGGAATTTATATGAGTCATAGACATAGAAGCGATTGTTGTTGCAATAGTTGTTGCAACAGACCTGTTTCCAACTGCGGAAACAACTGTGGTAATAGCTGCGGCGGTGGCATTGGCAGCGGTGGCGGTACTGGTATCTGGTTAATTCTTTTACTTTTAGGAATTGGCGGCGGCGGCAACTGCGGTGGCGGTTGTGGACGTGGTGGTTTCGGTTTATTTTAACTTCTAACTAAAAAAAGAAGCACTGCTAATAGAATTATTATTAGCGGTGCTTCTCTTATACTTATATATAAGCCATAGATTTTTTTTATTTGTACATAATTTCTAATTGTTTTTGAATTTCATCATTTTCTACAAATTCATCATAAGACATTTGTTTGTCCATTATTCCCTTAGGTGTAATTTCTATTATTCTATTTGCAACTGTATCAACTAACTGATGATCGTGTGATGCAAACAAAATTGTTCCGGTATAAGTATTTAATCCATTGTTTAAAGCAGTAATGGACTCTAAGTCTAAATGATTAGTAGGCTCATCTAAAATTAATACGTTAGCATTACTAAGCATCATTCTAGAAAGCATACATCTAACCTTTTCTCCACCAGAGAGCACACTAGATTGTTTAAGAGCTTCTTCTCCAGAGAAAAGCATTCTACCTAAAAAGCCTCTAATAAAGCTTTCTGCTTTTTCCTCTGAAAATTGACGAAGCCAATCAACCAAGCTGCAATCAACATTATTAAAATATTCTGTGTTGTCTTTTGGTAAATAAGCTTGCGTTGTAGTTACTCCCCATTTAAATTCTCCAGCATCTTGCTCCATTTCGCCCATTAATATCTTAAATAGGGTAGTTTTTGCTATTTCATCTATGCCAGTAAATGCAATTTTATCTCCCTTGCTAACTATAAAAGTTACGTTATCAAGAAGGGTTACTCCATCAACAGTTTTACTTAGGTTTTCAACTGTTAATAAATCATTTCCAGCTTCTCTTTCTGGCTTAAAGCCAAGAAAAGGATATTTACGAGAAGAAGGTTTTATATCATCCAAAGTCAATTTATCCAATTGCTTTTTACGAGAAGTAGCTTGTTTTGCTTTGGAAGCATTAGAACTAAATCTAGCAATAAAGCTTTGTAAATCAGCAATTTTTTCTTCTTTTTTCTTATTTTGATCTTTTGCGAGTTGAAAAGCTAATTGACTAGACTCATACCAAAAATCATAGTTTCCAACAAATAGTTGAATTTTACTAAAGTCTATATCTGCAATATGAGTACATATTTTATTTAAAAAATGTCTATCATGAGAAACAACTATAACAGTACTGTCAAAGTTCATCAAAAAGTTTTCAAGCCAATTTTTAGATTTAATATCTAATCCGTTTGTAGGCTCATCCAGAAGTAAGATATCTGGCTTACCAAAAAGCGTTTGAGCAAGAAGTACCTTTACCTTTTCTGCTCCTGTTAGTTCCTTCATTTTTTTGCTTTGAAGCTCATCATTTATACCTAGTCCCATTAGAAGTGTTGAAGCTTGTGATTCAGCTTCCCATCCGTTAAGTTCTGCAAATTCTCCTTCTAATACTGATGCCTTAATTCCATCTTCATCAGTAAAATCTGGTTTTGCATATAAATCGTCCTTTTGTTTCATTATTTCATAAAGTCTTACATGACCCATCATAACTGTTTCTATAACTTCATTTTCATCAAATTCAAAATGGTCTTGCTTTAAAAATGCCAGTCTTTCTCCTGCTGTAATAAAAACTTCACCTGTATTAGCTTCAATTTCTCCTGATAATATTTTTAGAAACGTTGATTTACCAGCACCATTAGCGCCAATTAATCCGTAACAATTACCTGGAATAAATTTTATATTAACATTATCAAATAATTTACGTGCACCATATCTTAAACTTATATTGTTTGTACTAATCATATATTTATAACTACCTCCGTATATTTAAGTAATTTCATTATAGTCAAAACTACTCAACCATTATATCACAAGCATGGACAGTAGGCTAATGTAATTTTTTTCTTGTTTGTTTTAATACTATTTTTTAAATTTTGATGTTTTTCCGTGAGTCCTAGGTTCTATAATTTTTCCCATGTATATATCTTTTTCAAAAATTTCTATATTAAAATCTCTCTCATAGTTTTTAATAAGATCAAGCTCTCTTTCTTCTGCTATGGATATGGCTACACCAGTTTTACCCATTCTTGCCGTTCTTCCTACTCTATGCAAATAATCCTTTGAATTCTCTGGTATATCAAGGTTAAATATATGTGATACCCCGTCAATTTGAAGCCCTCTAGCTGCTAAATCAGAAGCAACTAAAAGTTGAATTTTGCCTGAATTAAAATCCTCGAGAGCTTTCTTTCTATTTTCTTTTTCAGAGCTTCCATGAATTCCTTCTACTTTTAATCCATGATAGTTAAGCTTTGAAGTTGTAATTTCCACCTCATCACTTTTATTAATAAATATTATCGCTTTCTCGGGATTCGTAGCACTTATAAGTTTTCTCAAAAGGATCATTTTATCTCTCCTCTCAACAAGGAAATACATGTGATCTATATTAGGATTTACATGACTTTTGTCACCTACCTTAATTACCTCAGGGTCATTCATCAAAGTTTTAGCAATTTCTATGGCTTTAAGTGATACCGTAGCCGAAAACAACATAATTTGTCTATCCCTAAGAGTAGTTTTTATTACTGCCTTTACTCCATCAATATTATTTTCATCTATCAATCTATCGCCTTCATCTATTACTATGGTCTTAACGAAGTGTGATTTTAGTTTTTTCATAGTTATAAGCTCTAAAATTCTTCCTGCAGACCCAACCACTATGTGTGGTTTGCCCTTAAGTGCCTCTAGCTGCCTCTTAATATTAACATTACCAATTATACAAGTAGATTTTACAAGGCCTCCAGTGTTCTTAGATAAGAGTTCTATCTGATTATGTATTTGAACTGCAAGTTCATGAGTCGGAGCAAGTATAATTGCTCCTATATCCTTTGACGACGTGTCTATTTTTTGAAATATAGATAATAAGTAAGCTAATGTTTTACCTGTACCTGTTTCTGATTCTCCTATGATGTCTTTGTTTTCTAGTGCCATCGGAATAGCCTTTACTTGGATTTCAGTAGGGCTTTCTATTCCTTGTTTTTTTAAACCTTCTATAATGTTTTCTTGTAATCCTAGTTCATTAAATAATTTATCCATGTTTTCTCCTCTTTTTCTAAGAAATTTTATTGTTAGCGTGTTTGAATATAGCTGCTTTTATAGCTAAATAATCTATTTCCTCTGGCAAGGCTTCTTTGATAGGTTTTAACTTTGAAGCCCCTATTTTTTCTATGACTTCAATAATAAGTGCTTCATGATGTTTTGGAATAAAGTCATCTAAATTAACATCAAAACCCTCATAAGCACATTTTAATATATGGTCTTGTACTGTAAGACTTTTTAGGTTTCTATCACACATTATATCATCTATGCTTTTTCCATCTTTATACATATTATAAGTAATTACATAGCTCGGCATCTTTTCATCATTTTCCAGTTCTACTGCACATTCCACTCTATCATTATTATAAGCTTCTTCATTATATAATATTTCTGGCGCAAGTTCTATATTATTTTCCGACATGTACTTTTTAATAACCTGAATGAATTCTTTACCATACTTTTTAAGCTTAGATTCTCCTACCCCTTTGATATTAAGCATTGCACTCTCATCTACTGGGAGATATTCACTCATCTCTCTTAGAGCACTATCAGCAAAAACAATATATGGTGGAACTTTTTCCCTTTCAGAAATTTCTTTTCGAAGACCACGAAGTATTCCAAATAATCCTGCATCCACAACTGCTTTAGCTTTCTTTTTCTCAATCTTCTGATATACTTTTTCCTGATTTTTTAGAACAGATACTGCTTTCTCCTTTAAATGAACCACTGGGAACTTACCACCATCTAGGAAAAGATAATCTTCTGCCGTAAGAACATTTATAAGATCTTTTATCTCTTTAACAGTATATTGCTTTATTATTCCATATGTAGAAAGCGTGTCAAATCCCAATTCCAAAACTTTTTTGTTTTTTGATCCGCGTAAAACATCTGCAATTAAAGAAGTACCATACCTCTCTTTCATCCTAAGGATACAAGAAAATATTTTTTGAGCCTCAATAGTTATATCTGCAAGTTCACTTTCGTCATTACATGTACTACAATTATCACATTTATCTTGAACCTCTTCTTCACCAAAGTACTCCAAAATAAACTTACGAAGGCATCTAGAGGTATGTGAATAATCCACCATAGCTTGAAGTTTTCTATATTCATTTATTTTTCTTTCTGGAGATTCCACACTTTGTTCTATAAAAAATTTCTGAAGTAAAACATCTGCAGCAGAGAATAGTAGTGTACATTCACTAGGCTCACCATCCCTACCTGCACGTCCTGCCTCTTGATAATATGCTTCCATACTCTTTGTCAAATTATAATGAATTACATATCGTACGTTTGATTTATCAATTCCCATTCCAAAAGCATTTGTAGCAATAATAATGTCTATATCATCAAATAAAAACTTTTCTTGGTTTTCTTTTCGCACCGCATCTCCCAGCCCTGCATGATATTTCCCAACATTATATCCTTTTTTATTCAAAAGTTCATAAAGATTATTTGTTTCTTTTCTTGTAGCAGTATAAATTATCCCTACTTTATCTTTATTATTTTCAATATATTTCAAAACAAAATCTCTTTTGTTTTCTCCACGAATAACAGTAAAGCTCAAATTCTCTCTATCAAAACCAGTTACATAAACATCCGGTTCTCTGAGTTCTAGTGACTTTATAACATCCCGCCTTACTTCCTCCGTTGCTGTGGCAGTAAAAGCCGCTATAATTGGCCTTGTAGATAATTTTCTTATCAAACTATAAATTGATGAATAACTAGGCCTAAAATCATGTCCCCATTGAGATACACAATGAGCTTCGTCAACAGCCAAAAGCGATATGGTTAATCTATTTAACATATTACAAAAAAATTCTGATCCTAGTCTTTCAGGGGCAACGTAAAGAAGCTTAAACTCGCCTTTTGAAGTCCTATCAATTCTTTCATTAACTTCATTAATGGTTAATGAGCTATTTATATATGTTGCCGCTATACCTACACTATTTAATGTGTCTACTTGATCCTTCATAAGAGATATAAGTGGTGATACTACAAGTGTAACTCCCTCAAGCATTAGTGCGGGGATCTGATAACACACAGATTTACCTGCGCCTGTAGGCATTACAGCAAAAGTATCACGCCCACTTATAATGCTCTGTATTACATCCTCTTGTCCTTTTCTAAAACTATCGTATCCATAATATTTTCTTAATTTTTCTTGTGCTTCATGCAACATATATTTCTACCTCTCATCCATAATAATCACTTATAATAGTATAACATTATTTTCAAAAGTTTGTTCGCAATACTTTAGACAAACGATATACTCTTATTTATCTTCGTCAATTTTATGATGTTTAAAACATACTACTAAATTTTTATTATAAAATAAAACGACTTAGTCATATATCTATCACATAGTAAAAAATAATGTCTTATATGTAAACTATATAAATTTATAATCTTTACCCTATTAATCACTGGACATTTTCACTTTATTAATTTACTATTAATTAAGAGAATTCTATTAATTATATTTTAAACTATAGAGGAGGTTATAATTATGGCAACTGCACATTCATTTGACATAGTATCAGATGTAGATATGCAAGAAGTAGACAATGCAATAAATCAAGCATTGAAAGAAATCAAACAAAGGTATGATTTTAAAAACACTATTACTGAAATTACCTTAGGTAAAGATGATATTAAAATAATATCTGATGATAATTTTAAATTAAAAGCAGTTATAGAAGTTCTTATCGGTAGACTTATAAAAAGAGGTATATCTGGAAAAGCATTAGACCTAGATAAAGAGGCTCCTGAAACTTTAGGGTCTGCTAGACAAACCGCTAAAATTGTAAAAGGTATTTCTACGGAAAAAGCAAAAAAAATAATTGCAGAAATTAAATCAAGTAAAATCAAGGTTCAAGCTCAGATTATGGATAATCAACTAAGGATCACTGGTAAAGACCTTGATGATTTGCAACAAGTAATGGCCCTTGTGAAATCAAAAGATTTTGATATTGCACTACAATTCACTAATTATAGATAAGTTATATATAAAGAGGTTGGTACATTTTAATGTACCAACCTCTTTATATTGAATTGCATCCTATAGTCTATATAATTTTACATTAATTAAATTCCAGTAAATTTATTGTATTTTTTCTTAAAATTGGGTATACTATATAAGGTATTACAAAACTGTTTAAAATGACAGTCAATTATAAATATTTAGCATAATACGTAAATGTTTGTTAATTTTTATTTTTTTAATTAAATATTCGGATAAACCTATTGACGTTTTATGTTATATTTGCTACAATTTAATTATAAATAAGTCGAAAGATGTTTAAGGAGGAATTTATTATGAAATCAACAGGTATTGTTAGAAAAGTGGATGAACTTGGAAGAATTGTTATTCCTATAGAATTAAGAAGAACTTTGGATATAGATATCAAAGATGCTTTAGAAATTTATGTAGATGGCGATCAAATAATTCTTAAGAAATATGAGCCAGCTTGTATTTTCTGTCAAAATGCAAGAGACGTTGTAAATTACAAAGGTAAGAATATTTGTAAAGAATGTCTTGCTGAATTAGGTTCAGGCAAATAATTTATAAAACATAAAAAAAGAGATATCCTAATGGGTATCTCTTTTTTATGTTTTTAATCTAAATTCGCTACCACACTTTGAACAAGTTACAATAATTTTACCCTTAGATCTTGGTATTCTTAATTTTTGCGAGCATTTAGGGCAGGTAGTTATTATATATTTTCTTTTTTCTCTTAATTTATCCATAGGATTATAACTTTTGATTTTATTGTTATTTTGTTTCAAGTACCTTTCCATAACTTGTTTTAACTCTTTAACTTTATGATTAAATTTTCTTTTTATACTTTCGAAAATATATCTTTCATTATTTCTCTTATACACATTTGTAGACTTACTTCTCCAAATTGAATAGACAATAAGTGCTGCACCTAAAATCCACAAATCTCCAGTTAAAAACAAAACTATACCTCCTATTAAGGTTGTTTTTGAAAAACTATCCAAGCCATAAAATTCTCTAGCAAATTTAACAGACATTTATACTATTCCCCCTATTATTCTATGAAAGATACCAATCTTTTTCTATCTCCCTTATTAGTCTTATACCTTATTTTAGCACTATAAGTCACAAATTATTATTAACTTTCTGTAAAAGTATTTTAAACAAAAAAAACTTGTGCAAAGCTCAAGTTTTTTACTTTATGTGTTTTATTAAATAGCTTAAATTCATTTTTGCCAAAATTCATAAACCTTATCTTTTGCCTCAGTGTTATTATTTGTTTTATCATAATGCTCCCATTCCTTTGGGTATAACCTTCTATATCTTTGCTGTAGAAATCTATCATCTATTAAAAGGACGATTCCTCGATCCTCTTCTGTTCTAATTACTCTACCCGCTGCTTGTAGCACTTTATTCATACCTGGGTACATATATGAGTATTCATAACCGAAATTATTTTTATTATCATAATATTCACGAATAATTTCTTTTTCAAAGCAAATCATAGGAAGCCCTACACCGATTATTACCGCACCAATTAATCTGTCCCCCTTTAAATCAATACCTTCAGAAAATATACCACCTAAAACTCCGAAACCTAAAATATTCTCATCTGGATTACTATTAAAGTTTTGAAGAAATGTTTCTCTATCATTTTCCGTCATAAAATTTGTTTGAACACACAGCTTAATATCTGGATACTTTTCATTAAATTGATTACTCACGGCCTCCATATATTTATACGAAGGAAAATACACCATATAATTTCCGTTTTTAGCATTTATTACTGAATATATGTACTCTACTATTTTAGGATAACTATTTTCTCTATAATTATATTTGGTAGATATGTCCTTTGCTATCATTAATTTAAGTTTATTTTTATCAAATGGTGAATCTAGGGTTAAATGGTAATCTTCACTTTCTCCACCCAAAATTTCTTTGAAGTATAATAGTGGTAGTAGCGTTGCAGAGAAATACACTACAGACCTTCCCCTTTTGGATGCCTCTCTTAAAAGCTTAGATGGGTCTAAACAAAATATTTTAAGGGTTACGTCATTCTCTATAGTCTCTACGTAGGTTATGTATTTTTCATCATAAAGCTCGGCAATATGAATAAAACTGAGAGAATTAAAGTACAGTTCTAAAAAACTATCATATATTTCAGATTTTTCGTTTTTGGTCAGCCATACTTCTAATAATTTAGTAAGATTATTAAGAAGATTATATATATCCACAGGCTCAGAATTCTGTTTATAATATCCCTCTTCATTACACATTTTTTTCATACTATTCATAAATGTATTTAATTTATTCAGTGCTTTGTACAAGTGGTCGTCCACACCTTTTATGTCTCTTTTAAGTCCTAGAAGCAGCTTTTTATGGATTGTAGCAGAAAACATTTCTCTAGCCCTATCTACTAAGTTATGAGCCTCATCAACCAATATAGTATAGTCACCATTGTTATCCATAAAGAATCTCTTTAGATATACCCTAGGGTCAAATACGTAGTTATAATCACATATAACACAATCAGACCATAGCGTTAAGTCCAGCGAGAATTCAAAGGGACATATTTTATACTTATTTGAATAGATTTCAATTATTTCTCTAGTAAATGTATTTTCATTATCTAGAATATCAAGAAGAGCTTCATTAACTCTATCAAAATGTCCCTTTGCAAATTTACATTGTTCCGGGTTACAGGCACTACCTTTACTAAGACATACTTTATCCTTTGCTGTTAGTGTAATAGTCCTGAATTTAAGTCCATTTTCACTCATTTTTTCAAAAGCTTCTTCTGCAACTTGCCTTGTTATAGTTTTAGCTGTTAAATAAAAAACTTTTGAAGTATGACCTTCTCCCATGGCTTTTACCGTTGGAAATAGTGTAGATATAGTTTTACCAATCCCTGTAGGGGCTTGCAGAAATATTTTCTTACCCTCTACAACTGTTTTATATATGGATACAGCTAACTCTCTTTGCCCTGCTCTATAATCCAGAAAAGGAAATTTCAAATCTTTTATACTATTATCTCTTTCTTCATTCCACATACTGGTAATATTTGCCCATACAAAATAGCTAGAAATAATTCCATCAAAAAACTCTTGAAGCTGAGAAGTAGCAACACATTTAATAAATCTCTTGATTTTTTCAGTATTTATATCGTAATAAGTTAATTGAACATTAACACTTTCAAGATTATTCTGCACCCCATATATATATGCATAACACTTAGCTTGGGCCCAGTGAAGTCCATTATAATCCTCTTCTATAAGTTCTAAATCTCTAGTAACTGTTTTAATTTCATCTATGGTGACGACCTTATTCTCAATTAGAATGCCATCAGCACGACCATCAATTACAATTGTGCCACCATTATATGGTATACTATGTTTTAAACTAACTTCAGCTGTGTATTCTTGTCCAAATATTATAGAATACTTTTCTCTATTTTCCTTTTGGATTTTTTGATGAGCCTTGGTACCTTCCACAGCCCTACTGCTACCCCTAAACCTCATATCTAAATCACCCGCTCTTAGTACAAACTCTACTAAATTACGAACTGATATTTTTATATCTTTAATTTTCTCCATAAACTTTACCTTCTTTGATAAATAAAATCTTCATGCATAAATTTTAGTTATTCTTTTGAGACTCTATTTCCTCATCTAATTCATTCAAATATGTCCATCGTAGCATTAGATTTTCAATTTCAGCCCCTACACTCTTTTGCTGCTTTACTAGTTTTTCTAAATATTCAAAATCACTACTTCCACCATTTATTTTTTCATTGATTTCTTCTAATTCTAATTCTTTTTTCTCAATTAAATCATCAATTTCTGCGTATTCTTTCTGCTCTTTAAAAGTAAACTTCAAAGGCTTATCTTTTTTTCCATCGTCATTTTTACTTTTTTTATCTTCTTTATCTGCTACATCATTATCCACAAGTAAATTGGAATTCTTTTCTATATATTCTTGATACTCAGAATAATTCCCTACAAATTGAATTATTTGTTGATTTCCTTCAAAACTAAATATTTTTTCAGAAACTCTATCCAAAAAGTATCTATCATGAGATACAGCTATTACAACCCCTGCAAATCCATCTAAGTAATCTTCGAGCACTGCTAATGTCTGAATATCAAAGTCATTGGTTGGCTCATCTAAAAACAGCACATTTGGAGCTTCCATAAGAATTCTTGCAAGGTACAATCTTCTTTTTTCTCCACCAGATAATTTGGATATAAAAGAGTGCTGTGTGGTTCCATCAAATAGGAATCTCTCCAGCATTTGAGAAGCAGTAATCTTTTCTCCATCACTAGTAGATATATATTCTGCTGCTTCTCTAATATAATCAATGGCCCTCATATTTTCATCCATAGCACCATTTTCTTGATGAAAGTATCCGATTTTAACTGTCTCGCCCCATTCTATTTCCCCAGAATCTTGACTTATCACTTTACTTAAAATATTCATAAGAGTAGATTTTCCGATGCCATTAGGTCCTATAATACCCACTTTGTCTCTCTTAGTAAAGATATGACTAAAATCTGCAATTAGTTTATTTTCACCATATGCTTTATAAATTTTATCTACATTAATAATTTTCTTCCCAAGCCTAGTGGAAGCTGAAGATAATTCTATCTTTTCATTTGATATATCAATTTGTCCTTCTTTAATTACTTCGAACCTATCTATTCTAGCCTTTTGTTTTGTGGTTCTAGCTTTTGCTCCACGCCTTATCCAAGCTAATTCCTTTTTAAATAATCCCTGCCTTTTCCTCTCAAGCGAATCCATTAACGCCATTCTTTCAACTTTTTTTTCTAGAAACACACTATAATTTCCCTGGTAACTATATAAAACACCCTTATCAAGTTCTAGAATCTTATTTGTTATCCTATCTAGAAAATATCTATCATGGGTAATCATAAGTAGCGCACCTTTTCTATTATTTAAAAAATTCTCTAACCAATCTATTATTTTATTGTCCATATGATTTGTAGGCTCATCTAAAATTAATAAATCCGAAGGAGTAATAAGTGCACTGCATAAGGCAACTCTCTTTTTTTGCCCGCCGGAAAGGTTTCCTATTCGCTCTTTAAAATTTGTTATGCCAAGCTTTGTAAGTATAATTTTAGCTTCATTTTGAACTTGCCATCCATTAATTGCATCCATTTTATTATTGAGATTCATTAAGGACTTTTGGAGGGACTCATCTTCTGGAGTCTCCTGTAATTTTTCTATAATAACTTCATATTCTCTTATAACCTTCATAACGTCAGTATCACTTTTAAAAATTTGCTCTAACACTGTGGCTTCTGGGTCAAATTCGGGGTCTTGAGATAAATATTCTATATTAACCATACTGCCCTTTAAAATCCTTCCGGTGTCAGGAACTTCAAATCCAGCTATTATTTTAAGGAAAGTAGATTTACCTGTACCATTAACTCCGATTAATCCAATTTTATCCCCATCACTTATGCCTAGCGATGCTTTATTAATGAGTATTCTCTCACTATAACTTTTACTCACTTCTTCTATTGTTAACAAATTCATATACAAGTACCATCCTTTTCATGTTATAACTTTATACTCTAATTATACTCAAAAAAACACCCCAGTGCTAGTGGAAATTTATCATCGACAAATTACTCACTACCTCCAGGGCATATTGTTTAAAATACTCATAAAGCTTTCTATAAAATTAATTCATCATTTATTTTTTATACGCATTTAAAAGCGGATTATTAATTTTCTTTTGTTTAGCTAAACTAATTTGGTACTCTACTAGCTTGTTTTGTAAATCAATTACTTTATACTTAGAGGATTGTAGTTGAAATCTCATTTCCTTATTTTCTACTTTGATTTTTTTATTACCCTCAACATATTCTTTAGCATAATCTTCCATAGCTTCCAATTCTTGCTTACTTTTTATGTTCTCTTGCTCTAAGGTTTTTACATAGTCACTATTTTCTATGTTTTTGCATTTATTCAGTAGCTCTTGGTTATATGCTTCCATATGGTTTAGCTGTTTTTTAAGACCTTCTAATTGCCCTATTAATTCCTCATCGTGTTTTTCTAAATCTGCAACCTTACTTGAAAGTTCCTTGCAAATTGAATTGCTTTTAAACGTTTCATCGCCTAAATTTAGAGCAGTTAAAATTGCTGCTGAGGAAGTGTTAAGCTTTTCATTGTTGCCCATAATGCTCTTGATTTTCTTGTCAACATAGCTAGCTACAACATGTAAATATTCTTCCTTTTCATTGCCTTTTAAATTGTATTCAATACCATTGATCTTTATTGTTACAATGTTCATCTAAAACACCCTCTTAGACAGATTAGTTACATTCATTGTACCACAATATAGTTTTTATTAAAACCAATATTTTCAAATTATGCAATGAAAATATAATCCCCTTATTGCTAAGGGAATTATGCTTATAATTTTTATCTAAGCTCAGCACCTAATTTATGCTCAAGGGTTCTTAATATTTTTTCATGTACTTTATTTACTTCCTCATCCGTTAATGTTTTATCCTCACGTCTGTATACTATAGCATAGGCAATACTCTTCTTACCTTCGGCTATTTGTTTACCTTTATACACATCGAATAACTTAACACTCTCTAATATATTACCACCTTGTTTTACAATTACATCTTCAATATCTTGAACTAGAATTTCATCTTCAACTATAAGTGCAATATCCCTTGTTACAGCTGGAAATTTTGGAAGCGACTTATATTTATTACTTGAACCTGCATATTTATATAATAAATCTAGGTTTAATTCTGCTATATAACATCTCTCTTCCACTTCATAATTCTCTGATACCTGGGGATGAATTTCTCCAACCACTCCTATTAATTGCCTTTTCACGTATAAATGCGAAGTTTTTCCAGGATGATAAGTTGGATTTTCGCATTCTCGTTTAAATGATGCATTTTTTATTCCTAAACTATCTATTACATTTTCTACCGCACCTTTTAAATCAAGATAATCAACATTTCCATACATTCCTATTGTTAATATGTTTTTTTCTTCTGGAAGCTTATTTAAGTCCTCGTTAGGTATATAAACCTTACCTATTTCAAATAATCTAGCCTCTTCATTATTTCTTGAATAGTTCCTACCCAATGATTCCATCATAGATGATATAGTTGTAGTTCTCATTATACTATAATCTTCTCCTAAAGGATTTTTTATAGTAACTACATTTCTAAGCTCACTCTCCTCTGGAACTAAAATTTTATTAAACATTTTAGGGCTTACAAATGAGTAGCTTATAGATTGATTAAGTGCACTACTAATTAGTGATAGCACTACTTTATCTTCTAATTTTTGCTTTTCGCTTTTTCCACTCCTAGAAGTTTCACATTTGGGAAAAGTAGATGGTATATTATCATAACCATGTATTCTAGCTATTTCTTCTGCTACATCTTCTTTTATATTAATATCAGATCTAAATGTAGGTACCTGTATAATTAAATAATTACCTATTATTTCTGTAGCTAACTCCAATCTATCAAGGTATATTTTCATATCATTCACAGATATTTCTGTTCCTAAAAAGCTATTAATCCATTTATAGTCTACTTCTAAACTATGAGGTTTTAGCTTTTTAGGATATACATCGATACATCCTTCCATTATTTCGCCAGCACCTAATTCCTGGATTAAATTGCAGGCTCTATCTATTGCCATTTGGGTGAGACTTGGATCTAAATCTTTTTCATACTTTGTAGATGCATCTGTTCTTAAAGATAATTTTTTAGAAGATAATCTTATGTTAACTCCATTGAAGTTTGCACTTTCAAATATTACTTCCACAGTATCTTCTTTAATTTCAGAATTTAAGCCTCCCATAATACCCGCAATGCCTATAGTTCTATCTCCATCTTTTATAGTTAAAATGCTTTCATCTAATTCTCTTTCTGCTTCATCTAATGTAGTGAATTTCTCTCCAATGCTAGCTCTTTCAACTACTATATTATTAGTAGTAATTTGCCTAGCATCAAATGCGTGCATAGGCTGACCAAGTTCAACCATTACAAAATTTGTAATATCAACTATGTTATTTATTGGTCTCATATCTGCCTCTAGAAGTCTTTCTTGCATCCATTGTGGAGATGGCTCTATTTTAACATTTTTTACACCCTTTAACATGTATCTTCTGCAAAGTTCATCTTTAACCTGAACCTTATATATTTCTTCCACATTCTCAGTGGAAGTAGCTTTATAATCTAGCGGTGGTTTTCTATATTCGGTGCCTAAAGTTGCAGCAGTTTCTCTTGCTATACCGAGAATACTATTACAATCTGGTCTATTAGAAGTTATTTCAAAATCTATTACTACACTTTGAAGTTTTAAAACTTCTTTTATATCTTTTCCAATAGCTGTGTCCTGTGGAAGTATCATAAGTCCATGAACTGGTTCGTCCCCTGCAATTCCGAGTTCTTCCTCTGAGCAGAACATGCCATTTGACAGAATACCACGAAGCTTACCTTTTTTTATTTTTAATCCACCATGTAAGCTTGATCCATGGAGTGCAACAGGTATAATATCCTGTTCACCCATATTAGTAGCTGCTGTAACAATTTGTATTGGCTCCTTTAGTCCTACATCAACTTGACATACAACCAACGTGTCAGCATCTGGGTGTTTTACTATTTCCATTATTTTTCCTGTTACAACATTTTGAATTTCAGCACCTGATATAATAAGTTCTTCTACTTTTGAACCAGACATAGTCAATTTGTCAGAAAGTATCTTTGGTGAAATATCTATATCTACATAATCTTTAAGCCATTTAACTGGAACTTTCATTTAATAACCTCCTAGTATGCAATTTATATTTTAGAATTGTTTTAAAAATCTCATATCACTTTCGTAAAGAGCTCTAATGTCATCTATTCCATAATTCAACATTGTAATTCTATCTAGTCCAAATCCGAATGCAAATCCACTATAAACTTCAGGGTCAATTCCACAATTTCTTAAAACCTGCGGATGAACCATTCCACAACCCAAAAGTTCTATCCAGCCACTACCACTACAAACTTTGCAGCCTTCACCTTTACACACAAAACAAGTTGCATCCATTTCTGCTGAAGGTTCTGTAAATGGAAAATGATGTGGTCTAAACTTTGTTTCCATTTTATCTCCAAACATTTTATGTGTAAATAGCTCTAGAGTTCCCTTTAAATCAGCAAAAGTAATACCCTTATCAACTACCAGTCCTTCAATTTGATAAAAGATTGGTGAATGAGTAGCATCTAATGCATCTGAACGATACACTTTACCTGGAGAAATCATTTTTATAGGCGGCTTCTGTAGTTCCATAGTTCTTATTTGCACTGGTGAGATTTGTGTTCTTAAAACTATACTATCATTTATGTAAAAAGTATCTTGTTCTCCTCTTGCAGGATGATCCTTAGGTATATTTAACGCCTCAAAATTATAGTAATCCTTTTCTACCTCTGGACCCTCTTCAATAACGAATCCCATAGATAAAAATATTTCATTAACTTTTTCAAGAGTTAATTCTAGTGGATGTCTTTTACCTACTGTTTGTTTTTTCCCTGGCATAGATATATCTATAACTTCACTTTTTAGTTTTATTTCTCTTTCAATATTTTTTAAACCATCTGTGGATTTAGTTATAAGAGTTTCTATACTCTCCCTAACTTCGTTTGCAAGTTTACCAATAATTGGTCTCTCTTCACCTGATAGCTTACCCATTCCTCTTAATATTTGTGTTAGTTCTCCTTTTTTGCCTAAATACTTAACTCTGATATTTTCTATTTCCGTTTTAATAGCAGCTACTTTTAATTCTTCTAAAGCTGCAGCTTTTATAATTTTTAATTTTTCCTGCATGATGAATGCCCCTTTCATATTTATGTAATTTTTAGATTCTGTACTTTTTTATAAAACAAAAAAAATCCGCCCCTTATGAAGGGACGGAATATCCGCGTTACCACCCTAATTGACTGGAAACCAGTCCTCTTAGATAAAATTATCGATTCTAACCGCTAACAGTTACTTTATTTCACTGTTAGAACTCCGGAGTGAATTTCAATATAAAAACTTTTTAAGTAAGCTCTCAGTCAAAGGCTTCTTATCCCTGTACCAATTTTTACATCTACTGTCTCCATCACAGTTTATTGCTTATTAATTTATGAAAGTATAAAAAACATTATAACCGTAAACAATAAAAATTTCAACTATAAACTAATAATTATATATTATTTTTTTGTCTCACTACTTCATATATCATAATTGACGCTGCCACTGCTGCATTTAGAGATTCTGCACCACCAGGCATAGGGATTTTTATTTTAAGATCAGATAAAGCGTACACATCTTCGCTTATTCCATTTCCTTCATTTCCAACAGATATAATAACTTTTCCCTTTAAATCTATTTCGTAAAAATTTTTATCACATTCCAGTGAACTAGTAACTAATTTAAACCCATCATCTCTAAGTTTTTTTACTGTTAATAAATCACTATCATAAATAATAGGCATTTTAAAAATAGACCCCATTGTAGCTCTTAAGGTTTTTTCATTATAAATATCCACTGTTCCTTTTGTAATTATAACTCCCAGAGCCCCTGCTGCATGAGCAGTTCTAATTATAGTTCCCATATTTCCAGGGTCTTGGATTTTATCAGCTAGCACATAAAATCCATCCTCATATCTAACTTCTACCAGCTTATTTCTAACTATAGCAATAATCCCTTGCGGATGTTCTGTATCGCAAATACTTTTAAATAAGCTATCACTGGTGCTATAAACTTTAGTGTTTTTCTGTATCTTCTTTTTCACAGAGGAGTTTTCATATTTAAACTCACCACTAGCACTTATGAATATTTGAGCTACTTCAAAATCAGAATCTAATGCCTCTTCCGTAAATCTAAATCCCTCAACTAAAAACAAATTGTTATCTTTTCTATATTTTTTTTCCTTTAGTTTCTTAATCTCTTTGATTAATGAATTGTCCTTGCTCCCAATATACTCCAAATTGAATACCCCTTATTTAACTAGATTTTCTAATTTATTTAGTTCTTCAATATTACCTATGGCCACAATAACATCACCTATCTCAATAACATTATCAGCCGATGGAGAAATATCAATATCATCATTTCTTTTTATAGCCATTACATTTATGCCATACCTGGCTCTTATATTAAGTTCTCTAAGTGTCTTATTATGCCATTCCTCTGGGCTAACAACTTCAGCTATGCTATAATCCGGAGATAATTCTATGTAATCTAATATATTTGATGACACTAAATTATGAGCAACCCGTACACCCATATCTCGCTCTGGGAAAACTACTCTATCTGCGCCTATTTTATATAATACTTTAGCATGTAACTCATTCGTTGCCTTTGTAATTACATATTTCACTCCCAGTTCCTTAACTAATAGTGTTGCTAAAATACTAGCTTGAATATTCGAACCTATACTAATAACTGCACAATCAAAATTACGAATACCAAGAGCTCTTAAGCTATTTTCATCATTTGCATCAACTTGAACTGCATGAGTCACTCTATCTGAGATATTTTGAACTGTTTCTTCATCAAAATCAACTGCTAATACATCATTTCCCGAAGAATATAATGTCTCAGCAACAGAAGTTCCAAATCTTCCAAGGCCAATAACAATAAATTGTCTTTTACTCATTAACTCCACCCCTATCCAATTAGAATTTTGCCTTCAGGATATTTTATATTTCCAGATTTAAACTTTTTATTATTAGCTAGTGCAAATATTATAGTAAGTGGTCCTACTCTCCCTGCATACATTGTGATGACTATTATTATCTTCCCACCAATTGTTAAATTGGAAGTTAACCCTAAGCTTAAACCCACTGTAGCAAATGCTGAAGTAGCTTCATAAAATAAATGTTCAAAGGGAACACTTCCATTCTCTGTTATAGATAACACCATGGTAACAACTATAACAATCGTTAGGGAAATAGCAAATATTGCAAAAGCTTTATACACAAGATGTTTATTTATTCGCCTTTTAAATATTTCAGTATCTTCACGTCCGCGAGCCACAGACACTACTGTCATAAGGAGTACCACCACCGTAGCGGTTTTTATTCCACCAGCAGTAGAACCAGGCGATCCACCAATAAACATTAAAACTATTGTCAAAAATTTGCCCGCTGTAGTCATATCAACCGTTGAAATAGAATTAAATCCAGCCGTTCTAGGAGTAATAGCTGCAAAAATAGAAGATAAAAATTTGCCCTTAATAGACATTCCTTGCATAGTGGAAGGATTACCCATCTCAAAAAGATACATAAATATTGCTCCTCCAACAATTAGCCCTAAAGTCATATAAATAACTACCTTAGAATGAAGTGAAAGCCTTTTAATTGACGTACTATTATAGATTTCTACCCATACGTAGAATCCAAGCCCTCCTACTACTACTAAAGCTGACACTGTAAGTATTACTACAGCATTATCAGCATAACCAGTAAGGCTATTAAAGTTCCCCATCAAATCAAACCCAGCATTACAAAAGGCAGAGATTGCATGGAACACACTATAATAAATTCCTTTTGCTATACCAAACCTGGGAATAAATTGTGTAGATAATAGCACTGCACCTGTTATCTCAACTGAAAATGTAAACATCAATATGTATTTTGCCATTTTCACTATACCTTGTAATGAATTTGAATTCATAGCTTCCTGCATTATTAGCCTTTCCTTTAAGGTTATTCTTTTTCCTAAAAGCAAAAAAACTAGTGTAGTAACAGACATAAACCCAAGCCCACCTATTTCTATAAGTGACATTATCACCGTTTTACCAAAATAGGACCAGTATGTTCCCGTATCTACAATCACTAGACCCGTAACACATACAGCAGACGTAGATGTAAATATACAATCTATAAGTGGTGTAGATTCACCGCTTTTAGATGCTATAGGCAAGCTTAATAGTATTGCACCTATAAATATTATAGCAGCAAAACCTATTGCAAGTATCTGAACTGGAGTATATATGGGTTTCCTTTTAAGAGCTTTAATAGTTGAAGCCAAATTAATCACCTCTAAATTTTACCAAAAGTGGTATATTGCTATATTATATCACTTACCCTGTTTTTGTCAAAATGCAAGAAAAAATGTAGCCTAAAGGCTACATTTATAAATGTTTTTAAGCTTGTAATTGTTTTTTTGCAACTTCTACTAATTCAGCAAAAGCTTTTGGATCATTTATTGCAATTTCAGAAAGCATCTTTCTGTTAATATTTATGCCTGCAAGTTTCATTCCATTCATAAATCTTGAATATGAAAGATCACTTAATCTTGATGCTGCATTGATTCTAGCTATCCAAAGTTTTCTAAAATCTCTTTTCTTTAATTTTCTTCCGATATAAGCATTTCTGAGTCCTCTCATTACTGCTTCATTAGCTGTTTTAAATAACTTGCTTCTTCCACCGTAGTAACCTTTTGCAAGTTTTAATACTTTTTTATGATTTTTACGAGAGTTAACTGCTCTCTTAATTCTTGCCATTTATAATACCTCCTAAGCACCATTCAATTATAAGTATGGTAACAATTTCTTCATTGCTTTTATTTGAGTTGTTGAAACATATGTTGTTTTTCTAAGATTTCTTTTTCTTTTAGGGCTTTTCTTTGTTAATATATGACTTGTAAAAGCTTTCGCTCTTTTAAGCTTGCCTGTTCCTGTTTTCTTAAATCTTTTCGCTGCGCCTCTATGTGTTTTCATTTTAGGCATAATAAAATTCCTCCTCTCGGTTATGCTCTTTTAGGAGCTAATATCATTATCATATTTCTTCCCTCTTGTCTGGCTGGTTTCTCAACAATATAAATATCACCGATTTTCTCTACAAAAGAGCTCAATATTTTATGTCCTACTTTTGAATTTTCAATTTCTCTTCCTCTAAATCTTACTGTTATTTTTACCTTGTCTTCATCCAATAAGAATTTTTTGGCATTGCTAGCCTTAATTGCGATATCATGGTCTTCTATTGTTGCACTCAATCGTATTTCTTTAAGATTAACAACCTTTTGCTTCTTTTTAGCTTCTTTTTCTTTTTTCTGTTGTTCATAAATAAACTTACCATAATCCATTATTCTACATACTGGTGGTTTCGCTGTAGGGGACATCATAACTAAGTCTAGGTCTTTTTCTTCAGCAAGATGTAGAGCATCTTTGGTATTCAATATACCTAATGCAGATCCATCAGCTCCTATAACTCTTATTTCTCTGACCCTTATATCTTCATTCATCATGAAATCTTTGTTTTTACTAATAGTTTTCACCTCCTAAGTCTTTCAAAAAAATTTTAACTATCTAAATAAATAAAAGGACGGCATGTGCCGTCCTAATAGTAACAAATTTAAATTACTAATTAACCTGACTAGCATAACTGTTAGGTGAGAAACGGCTGTTTCTTCTTGTGGTACAGAATTTTATTATATTAAATTATTTTTCATATCTTTATTCACAACAATTCATATTATACTATTTAAATATTCGCTTGTCAATACTATTTCCTTTATTATAAATATAAAAATTTAACTAGAAGCCTATCATTCCTTTTTTTATATTTTCACAGGCAGGACACTTATCACAATAATAGACTCTATTCACAAAGACCTTATTTATAGTTTGTATTAACTCTTTATTTTTACAATTATCTACGCAGTGTATAATTATTTTTTTAGGGGCGTTGGTTATTATGGTGCTAATTATAAGTTCTTCTTGATTTTCTTTCGAATCAAATTGAACCCCCGGTAACTCCATAATCATATTTTCCATTAAATCATTTCCTTCTCTATCTCTTAAGCAATAATCTCCGTCTTTTCCGATTATTATATTAACTTCATCTACCTTGCTCTCTTGAACTTCTACAAAGTATTTTAAAAGATTTACAAACTCATCATATTCTTTTTCTACCATATACTCTTCTACAACTTTATCAACTACACATTCTAAATCGAGTCTTAGTGCTTTTGTCCTAAAGGTTAAGAATCCACTTATATTAATCTCATTATTTTCTTCGATGCATTTAGTTATTTTATCAATAACAATATTTTTTCTATTCATATAATATACCATACTAGGACCAGATATGGACCCTTCACTAAGAAGTGCTTCCACAATCTTAGGTTCAATTTGCTTTATTTCATCATGACCCAGGAAAAAATACGTTTCAGCTAAAAAACTATTCATTCCATTTTTACAAAATTCACTTATTACTATTTTATATAACATATTGGCAACATGCAAATTAAATGTTTTTATACTACTAGGGCTTAAGTTATCATCACTACAAAAGAATTTTATAAAGTGAGTATTTTCTATTATACACTCCGATATACCTATAATTACTTTTTTATTTTCAAAACACTTTTTAATGTCTTTAATATCACCCATAATGCATTCCATACTGCTATTATATACAACAGTTAATAAAAGCATCTAGCACACTCCTTTCTCATAAGATAGTATGTGTGTAATATTTGCGTATATGCAAAATAGATATAGCAATTATCGACATATTGCAAAACACCATAGTTTTATGGTATAACGTATATTATATGAAAAAAAATCAAAAGGAGTATGGTAATGAAAACTGTTATTGTTGATTTTAGAATTCATAATGAAGAAAAATTATATTTGATTTCCATAGGATATAATGTACTTATTTGCCCTCCTAGCAAACTCTTATATGAAGCCATATGTGGTCACCCTGATATGCTCATGCACATTGCTAACGGCAGTATTATAGTACATAAAGATATGGATAAAAAATTTATACAAACCTTAGAATCATTAAATTATAATGTTTATAAAACAAATGCATCACTTCAAAACAAATACCCTTACGATGTACTTCTCAATTCACTATCTATAGGTAACCTCTTTGTTCACTCCATTAATTTTACTGATACTAAACTTTTGTCACTTTTAAAAGATAGAAAACTTATAAATGTAAAGCAGGGTTATACAAAATGCTCTACTTGCGTTGTCACAAATCAGGCAGTTATAACTAGTGACATCTCTATTGCCAAAGCTTTAACTGTTGAAAAAATAGATGTACTATTAATCCCCCCTGGCGATATTATACTTCCTGGTCTTGACTATGGTTTTATCGGTGGTGCAACAGGACTTATCGAAAATAACGTGTTAGCTTTTTATGGTCACTTAGATCACTATTTGCATAGGAAAGAGGTCTTGAGTTTTTTAAGAAAACACAAGGTAGAACCTGTGTTCCTAAGGAACGGAAAACTAATTGATAGAGGCAGTATTTTTAGAATCTAGTGCTATCGCTAGTCTAGTCTAAGAGTTTTTTCATATATTATGCTATAACTAAAAGGATATGTTGCTGGAATGCTTTCACTGCACCAAGTAATTCTGCTCAACATATCCTTTTGTTAGCTTAATATAAGAAAAATCCATAGTTTGATAAGTAATTATTATTTTAATTTCTTAATTTGTTTATCAAACAACAATACAGTTATTGCTGAAAAAAAACAACTTATGGTTAATGCCTGTAGCAATCTTGTAAGCATATAGTTCTCTCTCACCATCCATCTTGGTATGTAATAAATTAAGTATCTGTCTTCCACCTTATCATAAGGTATATCATCAATTTTTAAATTTATATTCTGAATATATGTGTGCTTATGTAACTCCTGCTTATCCCTATCTAATCTTATCCTCTTACTATTAATTTCTATTGATTTATGAACTTGTTCTTCAAATTGATCACCAACAACAACATTAATACTATCAATTACTTTATTATTATCATAATCATATATAATTACCAAATCATCATCAAGGATTATTTCTTCAACTCGATTCATGTAACTACTATTGATTTCACCCTTATTCTTATTTAACTCTTTAATCTTAGAGAACACTTTTATATCCTGTTCTTTTAGCTCAGCTTCAAAAAACTCAACATTAGTCCATGCAATTATTAAAGCAATTGTAATACAACAAGTAACATACATGGGAATAATATGATCCTTTCTACTAGAAATCAATTGTATCCCTCCTTTAATGTGCAATAACTTACGATTATAAATTAACCTATAATCAATTATATCAAAGGTATAACATTAATTCCACATAAATCCATATCTAATGTAAGATAGATTATCATTCATCAAATTTACTCTCTCTTCTACAGCGATGTCAGATACTACTATTATCACACCGCTAATTCTCTCCGCTTAACTGACAAGAATTCAAATACAACTTCTACTAAAATCCTCTGATATAATTTGTAATTAATTTATGTTCAAGGTCTATACCTGCTAAGAGAGGATTATAAAATAAAAAAAGTAGCCTATCTACTGAAATATCAGCATTTAGACTACTTTTTCTTACTTTGGAGGCGCCACCCGGATTTGAACCGGGGAATGAAGGTTTTGCAGACCTTGACCTTACCACTTGGCTATAGCGCCATTAATTAAATTGTGGAGCGGAAGACGAGATTCGAACTCGCGACGTTCACCTTGGCAAGGTGACGCTCTACCACTGAGCCACTCCCGCAACATTGGTGGCTAGACCAGGAATCGAACCAGGGACACGAGGATTTTCAGTCCTCTGCTCTACCGACTGAGCTATCCAGCCTT
>NZ_JAENWM010000146.1 GCF_016650035.1 Clostridium sp. | reverse complement strand
GCATGGTATGACCTCCTTAAATGTGTTATAGGATAATTATGCACAATAAAATAAAATCCAAACCTTTTTTAGTCCTAATCTAGTAAAATCAGGTACTTGTTTAAAAAGGTTTGGATTTTAAAAAGGTTTGGATAACTCAAAAAATCCAAACGTTTGGATTTGCTTCGACATAGCTTCGCTACCCATTTATTGGAAGACGGTACAGATATATGTTATATTCAAAGGCTATTAGGACATGCCCAAATAACTACTACAACTATCTATTTACATCTTAGGAGAATGGATTTGCTTAATATAAAGAGTCCACTGGATATACTTTTAGACAAAAAAGACGAACATAATGATTGAGATTCAAGATATATTTGATAAATATGGTGATGAATATAGGAGAAATCATAAGCTGCCGTTACATATATTAAAAACTATGATTTCCATTGAAGCTTGTAGAACAGCAGAACTTGGAGGACATGTAGATGAGTGCAATGAATGTGGTCATACGAGGATTTCTTATAATTCTTGTCGAGATAGGCATTGTCCTAAATGTCAAACTTTAGCTAAGGAAAGGTGGCTTGAAAAAAGAAAAGAAGATTTATTACCCGTAGGGTATTTTCATGTTGTTTTTACTATACCACAAGAACTTAACTTTATAACACTTACAAACCAAAAGGAAATGTATTCTATACTATTTAACTCTGTTTCTGAAACTCTACTCGAACTATCAAGAGATAAAAAATATTTAGGAGCGGAAATTGGTTTTATGAGTATCCTTCACACTTTTGGTCAAAATCTTATGAATCATCCTCATATACATTGTGTAGTACCAAGTGGTGGATTAACTTTTGATGGTACAAGATGGATAAACTCAAAGAAAGATTTTTTTATTCCAGTAAAAGTTTTATCAAGAAAGTTTAGAGGTAAATTCTTGTTTTATCTTAAAAAAACTTATCATAGTAATGCTCTAAAATATACTACTGGAATTCAAGAATTAACAGAAAAACATATATTTCATAGCTTCATAGATAAGTTATATAAAAAGGAATGGGTTGTATACTGTAAACCCCCTTTCGGGAGTGCGGAGTACGTACTTGAGTACCTTGGCAGATACTCTCATCGAGTGGCTATATCCAACCATAGAATTGTGAATTTGGAAAACGGCTATGTAACATTTAAGTGGAAAGATTATAGAGACCATAATAAAGAAAAATTTATGACACTTACGGTAGATGAATTTATGAGAAGATTTTTCATGCATGTTTTACCAAGAAAATTTGTTAAAATTAGACACTATGGAATATTAAGCAATAGAAACAGATCAACTAAACTTCAAAAATGCAAAGAACTTACAGATGCAGTACAAATTAAAAGTGAAAATTCAGATGTTAGGTTGAGTGCAGCAGAGCTTCTTCTTAAGCTGACAGGAATTGATATAAATATCTGTTCTTGCTGTGGAAAAGGTAAAATGATTACAAAGGAGAAGTTGGACCGGCAAAACTATTCTCCTCCAGGAGGAACAAATAAAATAGCATAAAGTCTTTATTTTGGGGAGGGGGGAAATGCGTCTATTTTTATAAAATAATCAAAAAATATGAGCAATATAGATACATTAATGGAAATTGCAGTAATAGTTTTAAATTAGAAACTGATTTCAGAAAGAGGTGAAAGATTGAATCGCCATAGCAGTGCTAACGCGGCATCGTTCAACTCCTCGTTTCAGACATTGAGCAACTTTCGTAGCTATCATCGTTTAAGTATATACTTAAGGTGATAGCTTTTGTCGGCTCAACATCTGAATCCGAATCTATTCATTTCACGGCATTTGTTGTTATTTTTAAATTCTTAGTTGAAAAAATTTTTCATAACAACTGCCAATAAAAAAGCTAAAATAGCTACAATCACTGACATTAATGCAATGTTTCTTATCATATTCTTAGGATAAATTTTTTTCTTATACTGATATATAATTGTTGGTAATAAACTTAACAAAACTATCAATATTAAATCAAAACTTCCTTCATGGAACCTTATGCTCCTGTACACAACATCAAGAAATATTGCGTATATGATAAAATGAAATCCAATTTTGTAACTAGCATTTTCAACAGATGTTGTTCTTTCATCTTTTTCTACTACCTTATTAATCATTGTTTTCAACCTCCTCAAAATAAAATAAATCTTCAAATTTTTTATTAAGTTTATTAGAAAGGATTAATGCCACCTTTGCAGAAGGACAATATTGACCTGTTTCGATAGAACTAATTGTCTGTCTGGTTACACCTGCAAGTATAGCCAATTCTTCCTGAGATAAATTTTTTTCAGCTCGTGCAACCTTTAATCGGTTTTTTAGTTGTATATTTGGATTCAAATTATCATCTCCAGTAATTTAATAGTAGCATATGCTTGTCAATATGTAAAGCATACTTTGAATTTTAACAAGCAAGCTTATATTATAAAGCGATATAACATTTAAGAGCATTCATTGTATAATATTACAAATGGGAATATACTAAAAGTAATAATAAGTTTAATCTATAAAATAAAGAGGAGATGTTTTGAGTGAAAAAGATGAAATTTGTAGACATATTTTTTCTTTTTTTAGGTACGATAGGGTTACTGTTTGGAGGTGCGGTTGGATCTACGGGATATACGGTTTCAGCTATATGTATTATTTTATCTGCAATGATTTTTGTAGATACTAGAAAGAAAACAGAAATTTTATAAAAAATGTTTATAATAACATAAAAGTAAATTAGAAATCGCAAGTTAATTGATTTGCAATTTTTTAATTTACTTTTTTATTTACGCCTTATTTGTTTATTCCTTTAGTTAAAAACAATATATATTGATATTTTGAAAGTAACACAATACCAATTGAGTTACTTTCACTTTGAGGCTATTACTCGGTTTTCCCAATTGTAAATAACTGGCTTAGCGAGCACTACCCTTACAATAATATATAACCTAATCCTTTTTTTCGAATATACCAAATTTCCAAGCTACTAAAACAGTAATAACCCCTACCCATGCTAATAAAGAGTATGCCTTTTGCGTACTCATTTGCATAGCTATGATAGCAATTCCACCTAGAAGAGCACTTATAAAATACATGATAACAACTGCTTGTTTTTGGCTGAGTCCCATAGCTAAGAGTCTATGATGCAAATGTCCTTTATCTGCTTGCATAATAGGTTTTCCATGAACCTTTCGTCTTATCATGGCAAAAAGTGTATCGTAAATAGGTAATGCAAACGCTAAAATAGGTACTGCAATTACAAAAGCCGTCACAGATTTAATTGCAGTACCTATTGAAATAGCCGCTAAAAGAAACCCTAATAATTGAGATCCAGTATCTCCCATAAATATAGATGCCGGATTAAAATTATATGGTAAAAAGCCTAAAATCGCGCCACTTAAAACTGCTGTTAGAAATGCAGGTTCAAGTCTTCCGCTAAGTATAGAAACTATCATTAAAGTAACACATGATATGAATGCTATGCCTGCCGCTAAACCATCTAATCCATCAATTAAGTTAAATGCATTAGTAACACCTACAATCCATATTATAGTCACTGGTATGTTAATCCATCCCATACTTATAAAAGGATAAAAACCCCTAAAAGGATTGGTTATCATTGATATTCTTGTACCTGACAACAATAAACATATAGCCGCTATAATTTGTATAAGGAGTTTATATCTAGGTCTTAAATCTTTAATATCATCTATAATTCCGCCAATTACAATTATAGTCGCACCAATGATTATCCCCGTTTGAGATGGCGTTAAAATTCCATTATATAAAATTACTCCTAAAACAAAAGCTATGTATATAGCGAGACCACCCATAACTGGTACAGGTTTTGTATGAACTCTTCTTGTATCTTTAGGGATATCAATGGCATTAACCCTTATTGCTAATTTTTTAACTAAAGGTGTAAATACAGCAGAAATTAAAGCTGTAACAATTGCTAAAATATAAAAATTACTCATAAAAAAACCTTTCTTTCACAAAAACTGCGTTTTTATTTGATAAATACAGACTAAAATTTATGAAATTAATAGATAACTTTAATTTATAGAATTTCATAATTAATATTCACCATCACCTTAAATTGAGTCATCATTTTCTATCCATTTTCGTGTAATTACGATCTTATATTGTATTTTATTTCTCTAATTATATGTTAATATTATCATAATAGTTAGTTTATGTTAATATGTTTTTGATAATAGCGGCTTTTTATTAAGTGCACATTTATATTCTGAAAGTAACACAATGGTAATTGTGTTACTTTCAGATTGGGTGTATTGCTCACTCCTTATTTTTTTCAATTTGAATGTAACATAACGTGTTGACTTGTTACGTTCAATGTATTATAAATGATGTCCTAAATTTCAAGTGCTTGCAGCAGCTCCGTATTAATTGCTCTCTTTATATTGATTAATTAATTTATAAAATGTAGTTTTCTTTAATTCCAATATTTTCATAACATCAATCGCTTTTATAGTGTTTTCCTTGTACATATTGTAATACTTATCCCATAACCTCGGTACTTCAATAGATTTACGTCCTTTATATTTTCCTTCTGTTACTGCAATTGAAATGCCTTCCATCTGTCTATCTTTTAGGTAGTCACGTTCAAGTTGTGCAACTGCTCCAAATACTGTGAGCATGAATACTCCAGTAGGGGTTGTAGTATCTATGGCTTCCTTTAATGATATAAATATAATGCCCTTACTATTTGATTGTTCTACAAGTTCCAACAGATCTTTAGTGTTACGAGCGAACCTACTTATGCTATCTACAATAAGCTTATCACCGTTTTTTATTGATGCCATTAGATTAGTTAACACCGGTCTTTCTGTTACGTTCTTACCACTAACCTTCTCTATATAAACACATTCCCTTGGTATATTATATTCTTTTGCCTTTACCTCTTGTCGGGGTAGCGTACACAAAAATGATATTTCGTACGCTAAGAAAAGCATATCCCCATAAATGTAATGATTTAGGTTAAAAAGTGTCCTAGAGGTCACAAAATCAATGTGCTATTTTTATAATATATCTCATAAAACAATACATTCAAATACACAATAAGAAAAAGGCTTTAGTTAAATTTACTATAAGCCTTTATATATCAACGCTTTATGATGTTTTTACGAATGTAAGGTTTTAGTCAAAATCGTACATTCGTTTGTGACGTAATTTGAATAGGTTTGGATTCAGATGTTGAGCCGACAAAAACTATCACCATAAGTATATACTAAATGATGATAGTCACTGAAATTGCTCAATTTCTGAAACAAGCTTTAGAACGATGCCGCGTTTCCTCTACTATGGGGATTC
>NZ_JAENWM010000075.1 GCF_016650035.1 Clostridium sp. | reverse complement strand
TGGAGGAGTTCCCGAGTGGCCAAAGGGGGCAGACTGTAAATCTGTTACGTAATGTTTCGATGGTTCGAATCCATCTTCCTCCACCATTTATTATTAGAAATTTTAAGGCCTAAGAAAAAAAGGTTCATATTAGCAGGTTGTAAGGTTAATTCTTATTGCCAGCTCCATATATGGAGGAGTTCCCGAGTGGCCAAAGGGGGCAGACTGTAAATCTGTTACGTAATGTTTCGATGGTTCGAATCCATCTTCCTCCACCAAAAGACATCTTTAGATGTCTTTTTTATTTATTTTAGTTTTATGAGTGTATAGGATTTATTGACACTACTAAATTTATGTGTTAATATTAACAAAACTTAATATTGTTAACTCTTATCAAGAGAGGTGGAGGGAAAAAGGCCCTATGAAACCCGGCAACCGGTGCAATGCACCATGGTGCCAATTCCTGCAGATATATTTTGCGAGATAAGAAAGATGTTTAAAACACCTCTTCTTATATTTAGAAGGGGTTTTATTTTTTTGAAAATTTTCAACATCAGAAAGGAGAATTATAATGAAAAGATTATTTACATCAGAATCAGTTACAGAAGGACACCCGGATAAAATGTGTGACCAAATTTCGGATGCTATACTTGATGCTATTTTAGAACAAGATCCTTATGCTAGAGTTGCTTGTGAAACAGCAGTTACGACAGGGATGGTTTTAGTTATGGGAGAGATAACAACCAATTGCTACGTTGATGTTCCTAAAGTTGTTCGAGAGACAATTGAAGGTATAGGATATACTAGAGCAAAATATGGGTTTGATGCTAGCACGTGCGCTGTACTTACGTCTATTGATGAACAGTCAACAGATATAGCCATGGGGGTTAATGAGGCGTTAGAATCCAAATTAGGGGAAATTGCTAAGGGCGATTCAATAGGTGCTGGAGACCAAGGCATGATGTTTGGATTTGCAACTAATGAAACGCCAGAGTATATGCCACTTCCTATTGCTATGGCACATAGACTCGCAAGAAGATTGAGTGAAGTAAGAAAAGATGGTACTTTGAATTATTTAAGACCAGATGGAAAGACACAAGTTACTGTAGAGTATGAAGATAATAAGCCAGTAAGAATAGATACTATTGTTATTTCAACTCAACATGGAGAAGAAGCATCTCATGATCAAATTGAAAATGACTTAATTGAGAATGTAATAAAACCTATAGTGCCAAGTGAACTATTGGATGTAAACACTAAGTATTATATTAATCCAACAGGAAGATTTGTAATTGGAGGACCGCAAGGAGACTCCGGTTTAACGGGAAGAAAAATAATAGTGGATACATATGGTGGATACGCAAGACATGGCGGTGGAGCATTTTCTGGAAAAGATGCAACAAAAGTTGATAGATCGGCTGCATATGCTGCAAGATGGGTTGCCAAAAATCTAGTAGCAGCAGGGGTATCTGATAAATTAGAAATTCAGTTAGCTTATGCTATCGGAGTAGCTAAACCAGTTTCTATAGAAGCTGAAACTTTTGGAACAGGAAAAATTACCGATGATAAAATTGTTGAAATAATTGAAAAAGTATTTGATTTGAGGCCTGCGGTTATAATAAGAGAATTAGACCTTCGAAAACCTGTGTATAAACAAACAGCTACTTATGGACATTTTGGAAGAAATGATTTAGATCTGACTTGGGAAAAACTAAATAAGGTGGAAGAAATAAAAAAATATTTATAATAAAAAAGATAATAATTAAGAGGGATAACAATTAACAATTGTTATCCCTTTTGACGTGCCAGTCATGGTAAATAACTAGATGGTAAAAGTCTATTTAAATTTTTATCCAATGTATTGATTATTATTTGGAATTTTGATAAAACTTAAGACAGAGGTATACTATAGATGAAAATATGAAATACATATGATATAATAATAATATTGCTATTGTAAAAATTTATAAGTAGGAGAGGTTTTATGCCGGAAATACAAGGAACTATTGAAGATATAGTATTTCATAATGAGGAAAATGGGTATATAATTGCTCATTTAAATAATAATAAAGAAAAAATAACGGTTGTTGGCATTGTGCCATATATTAGTGAAGGCCAGGTTCTAAAATTATCAGGTGATTGGGTTACTCACCCTAAATTTGGGAAGCAATTTACAATAACTTTATGTGAGGAAGTAATTCCAAGTTTGATTGTAGGTGTGGAAAAATATTTAGCGTCAGGAGTAATTCAAGGAATTGGACCAGTAACTGCTAAAAAAATTGTGCAGCGATTTGGTGAAGATACTATGAATATACTTGATAACGAAATTGAAAAATTAAAAGAGATTGATGGTGTAGGACAAAAAAAAATAGAGCTTATTTTTCAGTCATATTCTAAGCAACGAGAAGTTAAAACTATAATGATATTTCTTCAAACTTATGGGGTAACACCTAACCAATGCGTTAAAATATATAAAAAATATGGTGCGGAATCTATAAAAGTAGTAAAGGAAAATCCATATGTGTTAACTGAAACCATTGATGGTGTTGGATTTAAAATTGCGGATAGGATAGCGCAAAGTTTAGGAATTGATAAAGAATCCCCTTTTAGAATACAAAGTGGAATAAATTATGTGGTTAATGAATTTTGCACTATGGGAAATACTTATATGCCACTAGAGAAATTATACAATCAGGCTAAAAATATTCTGGGGGTTTCTGATGAGGAAATACAGAATAATGTTTATGATAATGTAGTACAAGGAAAATTAAAAGTGGAAAATATTGAAGAAGAAGAATGTGTGTTTACTATACCTTTCTATTATTGTGAACTTGGGGTAACTAAAAAAATTATAACTTTATCTATAGCTCAGTGTGATGCACTTAATATAAATATAGAAGATAAAATCAAAGAATTTGAACAAGAAAAAAACATAAAATTTGCAACATCTCAAAAGGCTGCTATTTGCGGTGCAGTAGAGAATAGTATGGAAGTTATAACAGGGGGGCCTGGAACAGGGAAAACTACTATAATCAACTGTATAACAGAAGTATTTGAAGGAGCGGGAATGAAGGTGCTCATGGCTGCACCTACTGGACGTGCCGCTAAAAGAATGACGGAAGCTACTGGCCGCACCGCAAAAACAATACATAGGTTACTCGAGATTGGTATGGGTGGTGATGATGGGTCGCAGTTTTTTAAAAGTGAGGAATCTCCTTTAGATTGTGATGTGCTCATTATAGATGAAGCATCTATGATAGATATTATGCTTATGAACAGTTTATTAAAAGCTATAAGTGTAGGAACTAGGCTTATAATTGTTGGTGATGTTGATCAATTGCCATCTGTAGGGCCTGGGAATGTATTAAGGGACATTATTGATAGTAAATGTGTTACAGTAGTGAAACTCAATGAAATTTTCCGGCAAGCGAAGGAAAGTATGATTATTGTGAATGCTCATAAGATTAATAATGGTGAAATGCCTATTTTAAATAAAAAGGGTAAAGATTTTTATTTTATTGAAGATAGTGATCCAGAAAAAATATTAAATAGTATAATTAGCTTGATTAGCACAAGATTACCTAAATTTAATAAAGAATGGGATAATATGAAGGATATTCAAATACTATCACCTATGAGAAAAGGAATACTAGGCATAGAAAATTTAAATGAAAGGCTTCAAGAAATATTGAATCCAAAATCTAAATATAAAAAAGAAAAGGACTATAGGAATACTATTTTTAGGGTAGGGGACAAGGTTATGCAAATTAAAAACAACTATTCTATAAAGTGGAATAAAACTAGCGCAAAAGCTGAAGAAGGTGCTGGGATTTTTAATGGTGATGTAGGGTATATTTACGATATTGATGATAATAATGAAAATGTTATAGTTGTTTTTGATGATAATAAGCGTGTGGAATATGAAGGAGTATATTTAGATGAATTAGCTCTAGCATATGCTATCACAATTCATAAAAGTCAAGGCAGTGAGTTTCAAGTTGTAATTATGCCTATGTTTATGGGACCACCGCTTTTAATGAACAGGAATTTATTTTATACGGGCATAACTAGGGCTAAAAATATGGTTATTTTAGTAGGCAAGATAAAAGCTATTAGTTTTATGAAAGATAATAACAGAAGTTTCGAAAGATATTCTGCGCTAAAATTTCGAATAAGACAGATAGTAGATGAAAATTCAAGTCTTGATTAAAATGGGGCTAGCAAAGTCCTATTAAAACAAATCACAACTGTGGAGGAGAATTTATATGTTTTTCTATTCGAAATTGAACCTTAGTAAAGAAAAAAATACAATTAGCAAAGAAATTTTAGGATATTCTTTAATTGGTAAAAAAAGAATAGATGTTGTATCTGTATTTTATAATTATTCTGATATATTGCTTGAAACTATAATTGAATGTGCGAATAAAAAGAAAAACGTATTGTACATAACTAATGAAGAGAAGTCGAGTATTGATATTGTTTACTTTATAGAAAAATTCACTAACTTAGCCGGGAATATATGTTATTCTGAAGTGAATTACAATAGTTATAATGAATATTTATATATATGCAATTATGAAGATGCTTTAAAACTTAGCGAGAAATTTGATTTGGTTATTTATAATGATATTAGAAGTTTTCCAAAATATAACAAACAACAAATAAAAAGGGTATTATTAAATTTATGCAGAGAAGATGGTACTGCAATAGCTTATTCCGTAGAGACTGTCCTAAGTGAGTATGCCCCAGTTATGTTTCCTCTAAAAGATAATAAAATACCAATTATAGAACCTAGAATTATAACTACAAGAATAAATCTAAACATGGACATACCTTTGGTAGTATATGAATACTTAAATTGGTCAATTATATCTAATAGAAAGGTGATAATTTTCACACCTGATGAAGAAAAAGCTACTGCGGTATTCCAGTATCTGAGTAACTTTAAAGAAAAGTTAAGTGAAAATCTGTTTTTATTTATTAGCAAGAAAAGTCATGCTGATATTCTAATATCGTTTATGAAGCAAGAAAAGGGCATAATAGTAACCAACGATTTTGAAGAAAGTTATTTAGAATTTGATTCGGTTGATGTAATAGTTTACTTTGCGGATGATATTAATTTTAATCATAAGCAACTATTATATTTATCAAGTAAGGTTGGAAGAAATGAAAAAGTACAAAGGGGGGAAGCAATATTTCTAGCTAATATTGAAACGCAGCAAATGGATAAAGCTAGAAGTATGGCTAGAAAATTTAATAAGAAAGCGTGGGACAAAGGATTATTAAATATATAAAAAACATACTTTATTGTTTAGCACGACTTATATATTCAGGGGACGAGTGTTGTGTAATCTGTAGTGGATATAGTGAAGAAAGTGAACCGTTATGCACTAAATGTAGGGAAAAACTGAGGAGATGCGAAGATCATTTTTATATAGGGGCTAATGATGAAAGGTATCTTGTTTGGTCAGTGTTTTACTATTCAAATATAGTAAAAGAGTTAATCATTAGACTTAAGTACAGAAGTGATTTTATGTGTGGAGAAATTTTGGCCAGGTATATGTTGGAATTTGTAAAAAAAAACAATCTGCAGTTTGACTTAATAGCATATGTACCTATGACTAAAAGTGCCTTGAAAAATAGAGGGTATAACCAAAGCGAGTTTTTAGCAAACTATTTATCGAGGTGGTTAGATATACCTGTGATTTGCAATTTGGCTAAAATTATGGATACTAAGGATCAAATTGGTCTAAATGGTGAGCAGCGGTGGGAAAATATGAGAATATGCTTTGCGATTGAAGCAAATGATCGTCTGATAAATAAAAAAATACTACTTATTGATGACGTTATAACCACTGGGGCTACTGCGTTTCATTGTGCTAGCAATTTGAAAAAAAGTGGAATAGACAATGTTTGCATATTGACTATAGCTAAAAGTAGAGTATAATTCTTAGTGTAGTAAGTTAGGTTTGTGGTTGAAAGTCGATGCCAGTCGCAGGCGAAACGATCCACGTAAGTTAAACAAAGTTTAGTGAGCATGGTGCGGCTTAGAGGTTAGTCCTGCCGCCATAATAGGCGAGAGTGTAAGTAGTGAGAGGTTAAATCCGGGTAGCAAAAGCTCCAGCAGGCGAGTGTGGGGTCAAAGACCAGGTCAACTAACTTAATATATAAAAACTCCTAATATTATATTAGGGGTTTTTATATATTAAGTTATAAAAAAATCACCTCATGTAGATAAATTGTATAATAAAATAAAGTTATTGAAAATAAGCAGGATGCATCAATAAACAGGGTAATAATAAGGTATAATGAGATATTTTATTTTAAATTGAGTTAATATTGTGTGAATTCTGAATTTAATGGTTGTTTTTTAAGATTAAAAGTATTACAATATTGATAACAATATATAACATGCTTTTAATAAAGTAGTATATATACATTAGAGAGGGGCTGTAAGTATGAAAGTTAACGTGATAGGAAAAAATATGGAGATAACAGAAGCCTTGAAAAATATTATAGAAAAGAAGATATCCAAATTTGACAGGTATTTTAATCCAGATGTGGAAGCTAAGACGACGCTTAGTGTTCAAAAGAATAGACACACCATAGAAATTACAATTCCTTTTAATGGAGTTATTTTAAGGGCAGAAGAGCAAAATGATGATATGTATGCTTCTTTAGACCTTGCTGTTGATAAATTAGAAAGACAAATTAGAAAACATAAAACGAAATTAGAAAAACGGGCTCATGGAAGTTCTCTTAAATTTCAGGGTATTCCGAAATATGAAAATACTGAGGAAGAGGATGATATTAAGATAGTAAGGACAAAGAAATTTTCATTCAAACCTATGTCAGCAGAAGAAGCAGTGCTTCAAATGGAATTAGTTGGTCATAGCTTTTTCGTATATATGAATGATGATACTTCAGAAGTTAACGTAGTATATAAAAGAAAAGATGGGAATTATGGTTTGATAGAATCAGAATTTTAAAAAGATATACCAAGTTTAAGGGATTAAAGTAAGAATATATTTACTTTAATCCTTTTTTTAATTTAAAAGAAATACGATATAAAGTCATTGAATTTATTTACAAAATTTATGGGGAGTATAAGTTGAATAGCTAGGATTTAAGTGTTATAATCAACAAGTATATATTTTAAAGAAAAATGAATTGTGAGGATGAATACTATGAAAATGTTTGATAAGTTATTTGGTAGTTATAGCGATAGAGAAATAAAAAAAGTAAACGACACTGTAGACATGATAGAAGCACTAGATTCGAAAATGGCTAGTTTAAGCGATGAAGAACTTAGAGCAAAAACAGAAGAATTTAAAACTAGGCTAAATAGTGGAGAGACTTTAGAAGATATATTACCTGAAGCCTTTGCTGTAGTTAGAGAAGCTTCATGGAGAGTTCTTAAAATGAAGCATTTTAGAGTGCAATTAATTGGTGGTATAATACTTCATCAAGGAAGAATAACCGAAATGAAAACTGGTGAAGGAAAGACTTTAGTGGCTACACTTCCGTCGTATTTGAATGCATTAACAGGAAATGGAGTTCATATAATTACAGTTAATGACTATCTTGCAAAAAGAGATAGAGATGAGATGGGAAGAATACATGAATTTTTAGGGATTTCTGTAGGCGTAATAATTCACGATATAGATCCAACTGAAAGACAAGCGGCTTATAATGCAGATATTACATATGGAACAAATAATGAATTTGGGTTTGATTATCTAAGAGATAACATGGTTGTTCATAGTGAACAAAGAGTTCAAAGGAAATTAAACTTTGTAATTGTGGATGAGGTTGACTCGATATTAATAGATGAAGCTCGAACACCGCTTATAATATCTGGTGAAGGAGAAAAATCTACTGATTTCTATAAAGTAGCAGATTATTTTGTGAAGGGACTACTAATAGAAGTTGATTACACTATAGATGAAAAAACTTCTTCCGTAATATTATCGGATGAGGGGATAGATAAAGCAGAAAAATATTTTCATGTAGAAAATTATGCTGATGCAGAAAATATGGGTGTACAACATCACGTAGTTCAGGCTTTAAAAGCAAACTTCATTATGAAAAAAGATAAAGATTATATGGAGAAAGATGGAGAAGTTATCATTGTTGATGAATTTACTGGAAGACTTATGGAAGGTAGAAGATATAGTGATGGACTACACCAAGCAATTGAAGCAAAAGAGAGCGTGAAAATTGAGAAAGAATCAAAAACACTTGCAACTATTACATTCCAGAACTATTTTAGAATGTACAAAAAGTTATCAGGGATGACTGGTACAGCGCTTACAGAAGATGAAGAGTTTAGAGAAATATATGGGCTAGATGTATTAGTTATACCTACTAACATGCCACTGACAAGAATTGATAATCCTGATTTAGTTTATAAGACTGTTAAAGGTAAATATAAGGCTATAATAGATGAAATAGTTGAAACATATAAGGTAAAGCAACCGGTTCTTGTAGGTACTGTAAGTATAGAAAAATCAGAATTAATATCTGAAATGCTTAAAAGAAGGGGAGTTCCTCATCAAGTACTTAATGCTAAATATCATGAAAGAGAAGCAGAAATAATAGCTCATGCCGGTGCACTTGGAATGGTTACCATTGCAACTAACATGGCAGGACGTGGTACAGATATTAAGCTTGAAGAAGGCGTTGTTGCAGCTGGCGGACTTAAGATAATAGGAACTGAAAGACACGAATCTAGGCGTATAGACAATCAGCTTAGAGGACGTTCTGGTCGTCAAGGTGATATAGGGAGCTCAAGATTTTATATATCACTTGAGGATGATTTAATGAGAATATTCGGTTCCGAAAGGCTTCAAGGGGTTGTAGAGAAATTAGGGTTAACTGATGAGGATGCTATTGAAAGCAAAATGGTAAGTGGAGCTATAGAAAGTGCTCAAAAGAAAGTTGAAGGAAATAATTTTGATATAAGAAAAAATGTTGTTAAATATGATGATGTAATGAATCAACAAAGAGAAATAATTTATAGACAAAGAACAGAGGTACTTCAAGGAGAAGACTTAAAAGGACAAATTGAGGAAATGATAAAAGATGTTGTTTTAGGTGCAGTTGATTCACATATTAGTGGGCATGAGGAAAGTTTTGAAGAAGAATTATCAAAACTTATTAGTTATATTGAAGAAATATATATGCCAAAAGGTACAGTATCGGTTGATGAGCTTTCTAAAACAACTGTTGAAGAAATTAAAAACAATCTTTTAGATATAGCTCAAAAAATGTATGCTGGGAAAGAACAACATTTCGGTGAGGAACAAATAAGAGAAGTTGAAAGAGTTATTCTTCTAAGAGTAGTAGATAGTAAGTGGATGGATCATATTGATGATATGGAACATTTAAAGCAAGGTATTGGGCTCAGAGCTTACAAGCAACAAGATCCAACACAAGCTTACCAAATGGAAGGTAGCGACATGTTTGCTGATATGATAGAAACGATTAAGACAGAAACCGTTAAATATTTATTTCATGTACAAATTGAGAAAGCGCCTGAAAGAGAAATGGTTGCCAAAATCACATCAACAAATCATGATGACTCTCTTAAAAAAGAGCCAACAAAAAAGCAGGCTAAACAGGGAAGAAATGAAGAGTGTGCTTGTGGTTCAGGAAAAAAATATAAAAACTGTTGCGGCAGGGGATAGTAATAATATAAAACGACTTTAAATTTTAGACTATAGAAGGGATGAGCAATTAATTCTTGCTCATTCCTTTTTTAAAAGGTTCTTTGAAATAAATATAATGAAAGAGGTGTGCTAATTGATAATACAAATGGAACAAATATTAAGTGAATTAATTAAGTTAAAAAGTAACGTAGAAGAAATAAGGGTGTCTCTTTGACATAACATCTATGAAAAAGCAATTAGGAGAGTTTGAATTTAAGATGCAGGAAATTAGTTTTTGGGAGGATATTTCTAGGGCACAAGAAGTTACTAAAGACGCTAAGGGAATTAAAGATAAGATTGATAGATTTAATGGTGTGATTAGTAGAATAGAAGATTTAGAAGTGCTCGCGGAGCTAAGTGAAGAAGAAGAAGATGATTCTTCTATGGGTGAAATAAAAAGCGAATTAAGGGAACTCCAGCATGACACTGATAGATTTAGAATAGAGATTTTGCTATCTGAGAAATATGATAAAAATAATGCAATTTTAACATTACACACTGGTGCAGGGGGAAATGATGCTCAAGATTGGACAGAAATGCTTTATAGAATGTACTCAAGATGGTGTGAAAAAAGAGGATATAAAATAGAAGTTTTAGATTATCAGTCATCTGATGAGGCAGGTATTAAAGCAGTTACATTAAGAATTATTGGTGAGTTTGCCTATGGATATTTAAAGACTGAAAAGGGAGTGCATAGGCTTGTAAGAATTTCACCTTATAATTCAAATGGTAAAAGGCAGACTTCCTTCGCTTCATGTGAAGTGCTTCCAGAGCTTACTGAAGATCAGGACATTGAGATAAGGCCTGAAGACCTCAGGATTGATACATATAGATCTGGGGGTGCAGGAGGTCAACATGTAAATAAAACTGATTCAGCCGTAAGAATTACTCATTTGCCTACAGGTTTAGTTGTTCAGTGTCAAAATGAGAGAAGCCAGTATAGTAATAAAGACACAGCAATGAAGATGCTAATGGCAAAACTTCTAGACTTAAAGGAAAGAGCTAAAAAGGATAAAATAGAAGACTTAACGGGTGATTTAAAAGATAATGGCTGGGGAAGCCAGATTAGATCCTATGTATTCCATCCATATAATTTGGTTAAGGATCACAGAACTAATACAGAAATGGGAAATGTAGATGCAGTTATGGATGGGGATATTGACATTTTCATTGAGGCGTATCTAAGGCATAGTAATAAATAAAATATTTTTAAATTAAAAATCCAGTAGAATAACTAATTTATTCTACTGGATTTTTTATTTGGAAGTTTAAAGAATAAATTAAATTAAGATAATGAGAGAGAACGGTGGATAGTGAAGAATTAAAGGGATTTCTTTGTTATTTGGAATAAAATTAGTATAATGAAATTAGTAGAAAGAAAATAAAGAGGGTGAAGTATTGGAAATTTGGGAATTGTTATATACTGTAAAAGAAATAATGAATAAGCAGTTTATAAAAGTTAGGGAAGATGAAAAAATAAAAGATGCCTTAAATAAAATGATTGAAGAAAATGAAGAAGAAGTCATAGTAGTTAATAAAGTAGGGCTTTTAATTGGAGTTTTTACAAGAAAAGATATAGCTAGGATTATAAAAGCTGAAAATATATCTACAGAAGACAAAGTCACTAATTTTACCAATAAAAATGTGATAACTATAGATATGGAGGCTTCAGCAAGAACAGCTAGAAATTTAATGTTGGATAACGGAATAGGAAGATTGCCAGTAATTGAGAATGAAGAAATTACCGGAGTAATTACTAACAATAACATAAGAGACACTTTTTATCTAAAGATTGATGAGATGTTTGAACTTCAAAATAATATCATTGACAATGTACATGAGGCTGTATGTATTTGTAGTAGTGCTGGAATTGTAACCAGTTGGAATAAAAGTTCTGAGGGATTATATGGTATAAAGACTGAAGATATAATTGGAAAATATATTGGTTCTTTTTTTCCTAATGCACTAATACTAAAAACCTTAAAAGATGGTAGGCAAAGAGATAATGCTAAAAACGAACCGGTTAAAGGGAAATTTGTTATTTTAAGTGTGGTGCCTATCTATAATAGCAAAGGAAAACTAGTGGCTGCAGTCTCCACAGATAGAGATGTGACAGAAGTAGTAACATTATCAAAGCAATTAGAAAAAGAAAAAAGAAAAGTTGAATTATTGAAGCTTGCATATAAAAGAGAAATTGCAGCAAACTATAATTTTTCCCCAATTATAGGTAGAAATAAAAAAATAATAGAAGCTATTGCAATGTCCCAAAAAGTAGCTCAAAGTTCCGCAAGTATATTAATTTCTGGGGAAAGTGGCACAGGGAAAGAAGTGTTTGCAAAAGCAATTCATGAAGCCAGTGGAAGAGTGGGCAATTTCGTAGTGATTAATTGTGGGGCAATTCCTGAACAATTGCTTGAAAGTGAGATTTTTGGATATGTTGAAGGTGCGTTTACTGGGGCCATTAGAAAAGGGAAAATAGGGAAATTTGAGTTTGCAAATAATGGGACATTGTTTTTAGACGAAATTGGAGATATGCCTATGGAAATGCAAGTAAAGTTATTAAGAGTTTTACAAGATGGGGTGGTATATAGGTTAGGCAGTGAAAAAGGTGTTATTACAGATACACGAATTATAGCGGCCACTAATAAGAATTTAAAAGAATTAATTCATAAAAAAAAGTTTAGAGATGATCTATATTATAGGTTTGCAGTTGTCCAGATTGATTTGCCTCCACTTAGAGAACGAAAAGAAGATATAAGGGAATTGGTAGCACTATTTATAAAACAGATATCCCAAAAAGAAAATGTAGAAATAAATAACATAGATGAGAGAATATATCCGTTACTACTTAAATGTAAATGGGAAGGTAATATTCGTGAACTTAAGAATGTAATACAAAGAATGATTGTACTTTCTACTGAAGGGGAGATAACACTAGATAGCGTTCCTGAATATATACTAAATAATGTAGAAACAAACGGACTAGTTCAAATAGTAGAAAATGACAACGAAATTTTTAATGAGAATAAATATGATTTAAAAAATATTTTGGAAAATATAGAGAAGAAAACCATAGTAGAGGTACTATTATTGGCGGGCGGAAATAAACAGAAAGCTTCAAAGATATTAAATTTAAAGAGAAGTACCTTATATTACAAATTAAATCAATATGACCTTTTAGAATAACAAATTACGAGTGTCAGAAAACTGACCATTGTGTCCGTTTTTTGACGCTAGAAATATACCCTGTAAACTTAAAAAGATGATGATTTAACTGGGTGCAGTGGAAAAATGGAGCGTCAGGAAACGGACGCTTTTTTTGCGTAAAAATAAAACAATATGTATCGAAGATTTCTATAGATTGCGAAATCAGTATTTGCAACATCTATAGGTTAATCACAAAAGAATTTTAGATTTGGCATGGCAATTGCTATATAAATATATAGAAAGAATATGGAGGTGGTTTTATGCCAATGACCTATAAATTTCCTCTTAAAATGCATGTAGGTGCACCTTCTACTGCAATTGTAAAAGAAGGACAAAATGTTAAAAGAGGAGAATGTATTGCAAACCCAGAAGGATGTGGTGCTAAAATTCATTCTAGTATCACTGGGAAAGTAACTAAATTAACAGAAAATGAAATCCTTATTTTAGCGGAGGACAATCAAAGTACGGATTACATAAAAATTAAAAAATGCGACAAGATAGAAGATACTGCATATGAGGCTGGTATTGTTGGTGCTGGTGGAGCTGGATTTCCTACTCACATTAAACTTAAAACTCAGATGACAGATGGATATGTAATTGCTAATTGTGTTGAATGCGAACCTGCATTACATCATAATATAGAAGTTTTAGAAAATAATCCACAAATTGTTATTAAGGGACTAAGATATGCTATGAGTGCAATAGGAGCTCCAAAGGGCTATATTGCGGTTAAAGCAAAAAATAAAAATGCCATTGTATCGCTTAAAAAAGCACTCTCTACAGCATCAGATATTGAAGTAAAAGAGTTAAGAGACATGTATCCAATGGGCGAAGAAAGAGCTATGATTCATGAAATATTCGGAATATGGCTTAACCCTGACCAATTGCCTTTTGAAGCAAAATGTGTTGTTTTAAATGGAGAAACTTTGGCTAATTTAACAAGAGCTGTGGAAGAAGGAAAACCAGTAATAGATAAAGATGTTACAATAGTTGGAAAACTAAAAGGCGGAAATAAAAGTCATGTTTTATTACAGGTATCTGTAGGAACTTCAGTGAAACATCTAATAGAAAATGCGGGTGGTATAGATGGAGAGTATGGTGAAATTATTATTGGTGGACCATATACAGGTAAGTCTGAAGATATAGAAAATGCAGTTGTTACAAAGACTTCAGGAGGTGCAATTGTTACCATATCATTTCCAAAATATGAAGGACCAATAGGGCTACTTGTATGTGCTTGTGGTGCAGATGAAGCAAGATTAAGAAATATTGCAGAAAAAATGCATTCAAAAGTAGTTGGGGTGGCAACCTGCAAAAATGTAATACAAGTAAGAGGATTAAATAAATGCTTAACGCCGGGAGATTGCCCAGGGCAAGCAGAAGCTATTCTTTACCTTAAAAAACAAGGTGCAAAAAGAGTATTAATAGCAAATTGTAGTGATTGTACAAATACAGTAATGTGTGTTGCTCCTAAATTAGGAATTCCAGTTTATCACCACACTGATCATGTATTTAGAACAATAGATTATCCGATTACAAGAAGATTACCAATGGAAAAGAAATAAAAAAATAATGAGGTAAACAATTAATAATTGTTTTATACTCCAGAGAAATACGAGGAGGCTATTTTTATGTCAATGACTGATGAGCACGCAGAAGAGTTTAAAAATGAAGTCGCAGTTGTATGCTGTAGAACAGAAGCGGGAACAGTTCTTAATGCAGCTAATTTAGAAGATCCATCCATATTTCCAGATTTAGTGGATTCAGGACTTCTAACAATACCCGGAAACTGTTTAAAGGTAGGTCAGGTTATAGGGGCAAAACTTACTAAGACAATTGACTCTTTATCACCACTAACACCAGAAATAGTAGAGGGCGCAACTGCTGGTACAGAAGAAAAGAAAGAAGTAGAATTAACTGATGGTAATGAAAAGGCAGTATTAAAAGATAATAAAAATGCAGGAGATGTTATTACAGCTGCGGATTTAGAAAATCCAATGCATTTTGACAAGATGCAAGACTCTTTACTTATAAAACTAAATGAAAAAGTTTTAACCAGAAACGAAGTAATTGGAGAAACTTTAAAAGTAGATGTAGTTGCATTAACTCCTATAACGAAAGATATGCTAGAAGGATTTGAGGAGGAAGTTTCTATGAAAGCTGAAACATCGGAAGTGTCATCTGTTATAAATGGCGGAATATTAAAGATTAAAATTGCAGAAGGTAAGGGCATTGATATAGAAATACCTCTTAATGCATTTAGTCAAAATACAGCTGGAGCAGTAGCGAAAAGAGCAAATGTTGGAATGCCAATAGCTAAAGAAGTAGTAAAAGAAAATAAGGAACCATTCGTAAAGATTGAAGATAAAGTTGTAAGAAAACTTGTTAAAAAGCACTTTAAAATAGAAGAAGTTAAATTTGGACCTGAAACTAAAATTGAAGGAACAACACTTTATATTAGAGAAAATATATGCGATGATGCTGTAAAAATTAGCGACATTGTTACAGATATTAAAATTGATATTATTACACCAGACAAATACAACACATATAGCGAAACAATCATGGATGTACAGCCAATTGCTACAAAAGAAGGAGAACATAAATTAGGTCAAGGGGTAACAAGAGTAGTAGACGGTGTTATCATTATGGTTACTGGAACAGATGAAAATGGCGTTCAAATTGGAGAATTTGGTTCTTCAGAAGGTATTTTAGAAGAAAATATTATGTGGGGAAGGCCTGGTGCGCCAGATAAAGGCGAAATTTTCATTAAGACTCAGGTTACAATTTTAGCAGGATTAAACATGGAAAGACCAGGTCCTTTTGCTGCACATAAAGCAACAGATATGATCACACAAGAAATTAGAAACGTGCTAAAAAATCTAGATGAAACTTTAGTAGTAAATACTGAGGAATTTGTTCAGTGTAGAAGACCAGGTAAAAATAAAATAGTAATAGTAAAAGAAATAATGGGTCAAGGCGCAATGCATGATAACCTAATTCTTCCAGTGGAACCGGTTGGTATACTTGGTGGAAAACCAAATGTTGACTTAGGAAATTTACCAATTGTATTCTCACCACTAGAAGTAATGGATGGTGGAATTCATTCACTATGTTGTATAGGACCAGCATCTAAAGAGTGTTCAAGACATTATTGGAGAGAGCCGCTTGTTATAGAGGCAATGAATGATCCGGAAGTTGATCTTTGCGGAGTTGTATTTGTAGGAAGTCCACAAATTAATAGTGAAAAGTTTTATGTATCTGAAAGACTTGGAATGACTGTTGAGTCAATGAATGTTGCAGGTGCAATCGTTACGACGGAAGGATTTGGTAATAACCATATCGACTTTGCTAGTCACATTGAGCAAGTAGGTATGCGTGGGATTGGTGTTGTAGGAATGTCTTTCTGTGGAGTGCAAGGTGCTCTAGTTGTTGGAAATAAGTACACTAAGTACATGGTTGACAATAATAAATCAGAAGCAGGAATTGAAAATGAAGTTTTAGGTTGTAATACTCTTTGCAAAGAAGATGCAATAAGAGCACTTGCTATGCTTAAGACTGCAATTGCAGGAGAAGAGGTAGTAGCTGCTGAAAGACATTGGAATGCAAATGTAAAAGAAAACAATCTTGAAGCTGTTGAAAAATCAAACGCAGTTTCTATTGATAGAGTAGAGAATGAAACTTCAATCCCAGAAAGTAAAAAAAGATTAGAAAAATATTCTTCAAAATAAGGAGATACAATGAAATACGGTGATAAGATAATAGAAATGCGAGGGATTATAATAGAAAAGCATGATGGAATGGTTTCTATTGATTTAAAAGGAAGATTAGGCTACATGAAAATACCAATGAGGATGCTTATTACAGATTATGAAATACAGATAGGGCAAGAAGTTGGTTTTAGAATGAGTTTTATTGAGGTCCTTGCGGAAGAACCCGATGAAAAGTATGTTAGCAATCTAGAAATGAAAAACAGAAAGGAAGGGAAAATATAATGAGTTTAACAACAGTTAAAGGCATGCAATCAGAAATATTTGTACCAATTACACCAGCACCAGTTTGGACTCCGGTAACAAAACCATTAAAAGAAATGAGAGTTGCGTTTGCAACTGCTGCAGGAGTACATTTAAAATCAGACAATAGATTTAATTTAGCAGGGGATTTTACATTTAGAGCAGTACCAGGTAGTACAAAGACTAGTGATTTAATGGTATCCCATGGTGGATATGACAATGGGGACGTTAATAAAGATATAAATTGTATGTTTCCAATTGATAGATTAAAAGAACTCGTAACTGAAGGATTTATAAAAGAAGTTGCTCCAATGCATTATGGATTTATGGGAGGCGGCGGCGACCAAGATAAGTTTAAAAACGAAACGGGCCCTGCTATTGCAAAGTTATTAAAAGATGAAAGCGTAGACGCAGTAGTCTTAACAGCTGGCTGAGGAACTTGTCACCGTTCTGCTGTACTTGTACAGAGAGCGATAGAGGAATCAGGGATTCCTACAATTCTTATTGCAGCTTTACCACCAGTAGTTAGACAGGCCGGAACACCAAGGGCAGTTGCACCACTTGTTCCTATGGGCGCAAATGCTGGAGCACCAAATGATAAAGAAATGCAAAGAAATATATTAAAAGCTACTTTATTACAGCTTATAGCTATACCGTCAGCTGGGAAAATTGTTCCATTACCTTATGAGTACGCAGCAAAAGTTTAAATAATAAAAATTAGGAATGCCTTTAGATTTAAATTTTGGGGCATTCCTAAATAAATAAATGGATTGTGGTGAAATGTATGGAAAATGAGATTGAAATGAGAAAATTAGTTATTAAAACCTTCCATATTGAAAAAGTAGAATTAGGTAAAAAAAGTTCTATCCAAAATAGTACATTGTACTTAAGGGAGAATATAAAGATGGATTTAATACAAGAGGCTGTAGATGTTATAAAAAGTATTGACGTAAAAATAATAAGTCCAAAGCAACATGATTTTTTTGTCAATAGCATTATGGATTTTTCACCCATAGCAACAAAGGTTTTGGGAAAAATTGGTGATGGAATAACACATACGCTTACAGGGGTCTATATTATGCTTACAGGTGTAGATGAAATGGGAATTCAGGTTGCTGAATTTGGATCTTCAGAAGGGCTTTTATCAGAACAAGTAGTGTTTGGTCGTGCAGGTACTCCTAATGTAACTGATATTATAATTCATGTAGATGTAGTGCTAAAAGATGGTATGGGAGCAGTAAGGATAGGGCCTACAGTAGCACATAGGGCTTGTGATAGATTGGTTCAAGAAATAAGAGAATGTTTAAAGAAAATGAATGGAAAATGCTGCGATGAAAAGTTTGAATATTCCGATAAAATTAAAATTGGTAAGAAGAAAGTGGTTGTTGTAAAACAGGTAGCTGGTCAAGGCGCAATGTATGATACACAGTTACTAGGAAAGGAACCAGGTGGATTCGAAAGTGGTAGATCTATTATAGACTTAGGGAATGTACCAATAATATTAAGTCCAAATGAATATAGAGATGGTGCTTTGAGGGCTATGCATTAATTATCACTTTTGGTGCTAATACACGAGTGTGCTTAATCTTGATTAGGAGGGATACTATGGGAGTTGGTCCATCTACAAAGGAAACAACATTGCACCATTTTAGAGATCCACTACTGGACGTTATATCTAGGGATTCAGATATTGATTTGTTAGGTATAATTATTGTTGGAACACCTCAATCTAATGAAGAAAAATTATTTGTTGGACAAAGAGCGGCAGCATGGACAGAGGCAATGAGAGCTGATGGGGTTATTATATCCGTAGATGGGTGGGGTAATAGCCATGTAGACTATGCGAATACTATCGAGGAAATTGGAAAGAGAAACATACCGGTAGTAGGGCTTAGCTTTGTGGGAACACAAGCACAATTTGTGGTTACTAACAAATATATGGATACAATTGTTGATTTCAATAAATCAGTAGAAGGCATTGAAACAGAGGTAGTAGGAGAAAATACAGTTTGCGAAATAGATGCAAAAAAAGCATTGGCACTTTTAAAACTTAAAATGAATAGAAAGATGCTTGATAAATAATGAAAATCATTAACTAAATAATCAAGGGGGAATTCGAAATGTTAAAGGCTTTACTATCAGCACTCGCTGTTTTAACTATTTATTTTACAATACTTTTCATTAAGGATTATAGGCTAACAGTAAAGGAAGGTAGACTGGAAAAGACAAGTTTTTTCTCTATGGGGGTTGTAGGATTTGTCACAAATTTTTTTGATGCACTAGGTATTGGTAGTTTTGCAACGATAACTGCGATATCAAAACAATTTAAACTTATAGAGGATAAAAATATACCAGGAACATTAAATGTATCTTTAACAATCCCAGTAGTAATCGAAGCATTTATTTTTATTAAAGTTATAGAAGTAGACCCAATTACACTTATTGCATTAATTGGAGCCGCAACAGTAGGAGCAATTTTTGGCGCAGGTGTGGTTGCTAAACTTGATGTAAAGAAAATTCAATTGGGGATGGGAGTTGCATTATTAGTTGTAGCAATTATTATGACACTTCAACAATTGAATATATTCCCTTCAGGAGGAGATGCAATTGGTCTTTCGGGGGCAAAATTAATATTTGCTAGTATAGCTAACCTCATTCTTGGTGCGTTAATGACACTTGGGATAGGCCTTTATGCTCCATGTATGGCACTTGTATTTGGCCTTGGATTAAGTCCAGAAATTGCGTTCCCAATTATGTTTGGTTCTTGTGCATTCTTAATGCCAGCAGCCGGTACTAAATTTATTAAAGCAGGAGCATATGATAGAAAAGCTTCTATGGCATTTACTATATTTGGAATAATGGGAATAGTTATAGCAGTATATATTGTTAAAACATTACCTCTTGATATATTGAAATGGGTCGTTGCAGCGGTTATTTTTTATACATCTGCTATGATGTTCAAATCTTTTTTTAAGCCAACACAATTAAAATCAGCAGAATTAAGAGCATAAAAATTATTTGACTGTGTCACTAATGTAAAAAAAATTTATAAATCAAAACGATGACTTCTGTATTAATACAGAAGTCATCGTTTTGA
>NZ_JAENWM010000145.1 GCF_016650035.1 Clostridium sp. | reverse complement strand
TTATTTAGTGTATTCAAATATAGCTATTTTTAAACAATATAAGTATATACTCATTATTTTGGTTCAATATAATTCCCAGCAAGCTAAGTATATTTAAAATAGACCTAGGTCAAATATTGAGTTGTCTTAGGTTGACGGCTATGGGCTCTAACCCTCATAGTGATCATTCATTATTGGTGTGTTATCAGCAGGCATTGGATTGCTGTTTACTTTAGGTGTATCTAAACTCATTAATTCAGCAGTTTATGGTTTTGTGCAGAATATTTCTGAAAATGCTCATTACATGGAAGTTGCTAAATTACCACTTACTGATGCTGGTTTAATTTTATTATTCTGCGTAGTATTAAGTATGATTTCAGGATTCTATCCATCTTTAAAGGCTTCAAAAATGGATCCTATAGATGCTTTACGTAGTAGATAATTAAAGAGGATTAATATTTAGAAAGAAAAAAATGCTTAAACAAAAATAAAGGCAGTGAAAAGAAAAATCTTTTCACTGCCTTTTTTAAGTGCTTTTAAAAGTATGAAATGGTGAAAATAGTATAAAAACTATGGTAATAATATAAGGTTATATAGTAATTTATAATTTTTAAAAGGAATCTATAAAAAAATGTAGTAATTATTGGATAATGAATATACTACCATTACACTAGATGATCTTTATAACTATTTTAATAATAATAAACCAATTCCTAAAAAATCTGTTGTCCTGACTTTTGACGATGGATATGCAGATAACTATACAAATATGTATCCAATCATGAATGAATTTGGATTTAGTGCAACAGTTTTTATTATCACAAATACGGTGGATAAAGACTCTAACTATCTCACATCCACTCAATTAAAAGAAATGAATGCAAATGGAATTGATATTGAAAGTCATACAGCATACCATGATTTACTTGGAACCATGTCTTACGAAAAACAACTAGACTCATTGAAAGACTCTAAGTTGTTTTTAGCTGTAGCTTTTATACTTATGATTCTGTTCGGTGGCATTGCTCTTTCTCAAAAGAAACATGCTGGTATAAATCAAACACAAACCAAAGTCAGTGACAGCGAAGCTTCCAGAAAGGCAGACAGTGAAAATAGTCCTGTAATAAATAAGCAAGTTAAGGAAGCTGCTGCATTGCAAAAGCAGCTTTAAGATAAATATGAAGAGGGTTATAATGCTTTTTTTAAAGACGAGTATACGACAGCAATAAATCTTGAAAATGAATTGATTCAAGAGTCCCCTGATTTCTATAAGGCATATAATTTAAAGGGGATTGCCTTATGTTATTCAGGTGATTTTAAAAACGGCATGGCGAACATAGATAAAAGTTTAAGCATGAAGCCTGATTTCGGATATGCATTATTTAATAAAGGCTTGGCCTACGAATTATACGGTTATTATGATAAGGCTCTTTCATGGTATAACAAGGATTTACAAATTGAAAATTATGTTTGGACATATTACGGAATATCTAGTATTTATGGACGAAGGGGAGATGTTTCAAATACAATAAAGTATTTAAAAATCGCAATAAGCTTAAACCCTGGCATAAAAGAAATGGCAAAAACTGAAAAGGATTTTAATAATGTGAAAAAACTTGAAGAATTTCAATCTTTAATTAATAGTTAACTTTATGCTATTTAAATATGGATAATTTGTATGCTTTTAAATAAATTGAATTTAAAAGTTTCTGTTAGGACCTCCGAGGTCGTAGTAAAAACTGGAAGTTTTTACTTCCTAAAGTGAAGCAATCGCAGTAATTGTCAGCAAGTCTGGATCAATTTAGTATGGTGTCTTGGTATCACAGAGGGAACTGCGACCTGGGCGAGTAGCTAGCCCGGGGATAGATAAAGAAAAAATTGTAAAAATGATATGCTTCTTGTAAAGTAGACAGTGGAAATAATAAAATTGACTTAAACGGCTATAGTCCCAAAATTCATTGGACTAAGGCCATATAATCTTTTTTGTTTAGTATGTGGAGTTTGTTTTTATTTAATTTCAATGATGAAAGTACGGATAATTTTTGTTGCTTAAAAATGCTAATTTAGGTATAATAATAAGCATAAAGCTATTAATTTCTTGCTGGATAATTATGAAATAGGATATACTTTAAGCATTGATGATGATGTAGATGACCTTTGTAAATATATTATTGTAAAGCCTTGAATCCACTTGGATACAAGGTTATATAATCAACTAATGGGGGATTAAGGTGGCTAAAATAATAACATTAGGCGAATGGAGAGCAGTGATAGCATTTTCTTCTATTTTAAAAGATAGATATATAAATATAATAATTGGAATTATTATTTGTTTATTCATATTGGGATTAATCATTAAAATTATTGTTAATAATTTTAATGAAGAAAGAAAAGAAGTTAAACAAAAGACTTTAGAATTAGAAAATACAAATTTAATATTACGAACAAAAGATATAGAAATTATACAAAAACAAAATCAAAATATTCAAGTATCGGAAGAACTAAAAAACAGTGAAAAAAAATTCGAATCATTTTTTAGAATTGCTCAAGATATTATCTATGTAATGGATAAGGATGGAATAATACTGGAGGTAAATCATTCTGTAATAGATATTTTAGGTTATTCTGAAAATGAAATGATCCACAAATATTTAGGGAAGTTTTTAATTCCATGTTCACGGAAATACTTTACTGATAATATACCAGTTCTCTTAAGGAATGGTTCTAAGCGTTCAGAATTGAAGTTTATGTCTAAAAAAAGTGAAATTATTACGGTTGATTGCTGTGCGTCAGTTATTTATGATAGTAGAGGAAATGTAGAGTGTATAGTTGCATTTCAACGTGATATAACTGAACTGAAAAAAAAAGAAGAGAAAATCACGTATTTAGCCTATCATGATATGCTTACTAATTTACCAAATAGAAGATTTGGGAAAGAACTATTGCATTTAGCAGTACAAAAGCATTTAAGCAAAAATAGTAAGTTTGGTGTTATGTTTTTGGATTTAGATAGATTTAAGTACATTAATGATACTTTAGGACATGATATGGGAGATTTTCTCTTGTTAAAGGTTGCTGAAAGATTAAAAATATGTGTTAGAGAGAGTGATACCGTTGTCAGATTGGGTGGGGATGAATTTATGATTATACTTGATGGTCCTTGTTCTTTTGATTTTTTTGAAGAATTATCTAAGATGGCTAAAAAGATTATTGACAGTTTTTCAAAACAATTTAATGTAAATACAATGGAAATATACACTTCTTGTAGTATTGGTATTGCATCATTTCCAGAGGATGGAGAAGATGTTGAATCTTTATTGAAAAATACAGATATAGCTATGTACCAGGCAAAAGAAGCAGGGCGTAATAATTTTAAATTTTTTAGTCGAAAAATAGATTATCAAATAAAGAAAGAAATGCAGATAAGAGAAGAAATTATACAAGCTATAGAAAAAAAAGAATTTGTTTTATATTATCAGCCTAAAGTTAACATAAAATCAGGTAAAATCGTAGGAAGTGAAGCATTAATAAGATGGAAGCATCCTCAAAAGGGATTAATATATCCTAATGATTTTATCCCTATAGCAGAAAAATGTGGATTAATTAAGAAGATTGACAAATTGGTATTAAAAATGGCATGCAATCAAATAAAGAAATGGGCTAATAAAGGGGTTTGTCAAGAATGTGTTTCTGTAAATATTTCTGCCAATCAATTCAACGATATCGAATTTATTGGTACCTTAGATGCTATTTTGTCAGAAACAGAAATTGATCCAAAATTGCTTAATTTAGAAATTACGGAAACAGCTGCTATGCAAGATACATCTTATGCGCAAAAGATTTTTGGAGAAATTAAAAAAAGAGGCATAAATATATCATTAGATGATTTTGGAACAGGCTATTCATCATTAAATTATCTAATACTTTTTCCTATAGATGTGTTGAAAATAGACAAATCATTTGTTGACGAAATATGTTTCAATAAGGTGAATAAAACTATTGTTCTAGCAACAATTACTATGGCCAAAGCTCTAGATATAAAAGTAATAGTTGAAGGCGTTGAAACTAAAGAACAGTTAGCGATATTAAGAGATTTCCAGTGTGAAGAATACCAAGGATATTTATTTAGTAAAGCAGTTCCCGTTGAAGAAATAGAAAGCATGATTATTAAAAATTAAACATGGTCTATGGTTACCGACGAAGGATACACATTATGCCAAATTCTACAAGCGTAAAAGATTATTGTATGGGGTTATGATAATAATTGCCATTATAAATAGAATTCTTAAAGGCGGGTGCAAAATAATGTACATTGATGCACATACTCATTTAGATTTTTTTAATAACAAGATAGAAACATAAACTTCCAGTTTTTGTTAGGACCTCCGAGGTCGTAGTAAAAACTGGAAGTTTTTACTTCCTAAAATCCTGTAGAACGAGATGAATTAGTTTTATCAATGATTGGTTTTCTACGTAAAGATAAACGGTTTTTCATTGAACTAAGAAATATAAATGATAAAAATATAGATAAAGATGATAGTCATTGTATCAATAAAACATTCAAACGTGGTGATTTGCTTGACTTGACAAAGCATATGATAGATTTATGGATAATTACTTAAAAGCACCTACAGCTACTAGGGAAGCTATGAAGCTAAGAGTAAAGAGTAGTAATACTGTAGATATAATTACAGGTGCAACTACAATGGATGCAAGAGAAAGAATAAAAGCTGGATTCAATACACCATTCTATCCACAGGTACTAGTAGCTACAGCGACTATGCAAGAAGGTATTGATTTGCAGGTGGAGTGTAAGAGAGTCATACATTATGATTTGGAATGGAATCCAGCATCTATGGAACAAAGGGTTGGAAGAATTGACAGAATCAATAGAAAGTAAATATTCAAAAACAGATATAGAATTAGTTGAATTTTTGTGTGACGAGTTTGGCAAATGCTCAGTTGATAACTGAACCACGCACACTCTTGACTTCAGTCGTGAGTTAGTGGTTCTTTATGATAGTAAAAACATTTTAACTAGTTAAAAATAGAATATAAGTTCGTATTATTCTTGCAATAATAAATGAATATAATCTATATTTAAATTACTAAACTTTTACAATGTTACATTTTTTATTAAAATTTAGTAATTATTTAGCATAAGGAGGCCAGTTATGAATATAATTACTTGTTTTATAGGTGCAGGTGTGGAAGCATTATTGTATTACATTTTGAAAATTTACTTTAATCATAAAATGAAAATATTTTTAATTATTGCGAATTGTGTATTAATATTAAGTATAATAATTGATTATATATTTATTGGTAGTCAGGAATTATTTGACATTATGTTTGGGATAGAATGTTTAAATATAGTTATATGGTTTTATTACTTATTTGATAAGT
>NZ_JAENWM010000092.1 GCF_016650035.1 Clostridium sp. | reverse complement strand
TGTCAAGTCGTTAGGAGCTTTTGTCATAGAAATAATGTGCTTATCAAAAAAGCAATTAATAACTAGATAATTATTAGTATTATAGTTATAATTTGACTTAGGAATGCAGTTATATAAAGCTATATTTTGACGCACTACAACATATGAATGCGGATAGTAGTTTAGGGAGGGCTAAATGTGCTCAAAAAACTAATTTATGAAAAAATTTGGATTCTGGGAATAGTGCTAGTGATTTGTAGTGTATTGACTTTAAATAGTTTCTATTTTATCTCTAATGTTGCACAAAATATTTATTATGTTATTTATGTTGTTTTGTCAATTATAACTATTTTAATTATTCGTAAGCATAATTCTTTAAAAATTCATCATGGCTTCTTTATACTTTTTAATTTGTTGCTTATATATATAGCTATATATATAACATATGTAACTTTTATTGATGGACCATTATTTATAATATTTCCATCAATATTGATATTTCCATTGCTTTGTTCCAAAGATACCCATGGGCTATTTAAATTTTTTTCTGCTTTTTCATATACTCTGCTTTTAATTATAATGTTTCTTCTCCTGTTTGTGAGATTAATTTTTACATCTGCAACATTAGAAAAATCAGTGGATTCACCAAATAATAAACAGATGATTGAAGTTTATTTTATAAACAATGGTGCTGTAGGTGGCTCTACTCGTGTATATTTAGCAGAAAAATATTGTTACTTATTTAAGAAGAATAGGCATATTTACACAGGTAATTATGGAGAAGGTAATGATATTGTTAAGTGGATAGACAGTAATCATGTTCAAATTGATAGTAAGACTATAGACATTACATCACGATAATATATTATGTATTGTTAATATAAAATTAATGAGTTTCTATATTATATTGATGGAGTTTTGATAGCCTACCTTGGCATTTCAAGCTTTGGGGGTAATAATGGTGAAATTAATGGTATGACTCATCCAGACTTTCGAAGAAATGGGTTATTTACAAAGCTTTTTCAACTTGCAATAGAGGAGTGCTAGAAGAGAAACTTTTATAATATATTGCTATTATCAGATGGTAAATCAATGTTGGGAATTGAGTTTATAAAGACTGCGTGCGCTAACTATGATTTTTCAGAGTATAGAATGAAGCTACTTAACAAAACTATTTTAGAAAATATAAATTCCATTAGTTTAAGAAAAGCCAAGAAGTTAGATAGAAAAGAAATAGCGAGACAAAATGCTATATTTATTTATGGTTCTGAAGAGTGTGAAGATTTCCCCGAGGAAGAGGAAGTCATAAATGAGATAACATATATGGTTGAATTAGAAGAAGTGATTATAGGTAAAATTAAGATAGAATACGACGATAATTCAGCCTTTGTAGGTGGTTTTGGAATATTACCATATTTTAGAGGCAAAGGATATGGTAAAGCAGCTTTAATAGCAGCTTTACGCTTAATTAATGAAGAAAACATAAATGATGTAGAATGTAAAAACAATACTGCACTTAATTTATATAAAGCATGTGGGTTTCAAGAGAGGTCTGTAATGAATTATTATAAGTATAATATCTAAAGGTATTAATTATTATTTTTAGAAGAGTGATATTGTGGATACAAGTATAAAAAACATTGATGGTAGTAACTGGATAAAACGCACTAAATTAGAGGTTACTGAAAGCGAAGTCCTATTTTATTTGGAAAAATTACCGTTCAACAAATTTAAAGATGTAGTTTATCACTATTCAACTCAAAGAAAATCAAATTTTAAAATGAGTTAAAGGAAATGATTACGCCAATTAGAATCAAAAAATTGATAGTACATAGTAATACACCTCATAGTTACACTATGATAAAGGAATTTTAAAATAGACAACCGATATTTGTTTAAATTAGATTTAATATATTCTTTAACTGGAATTATAGACCATAAATAATATATAATATAACAATAAAAAAATACAGGAGGTTTTATATTATGAATGAAGATATAATTGGGTTAATTGTAATTACATTGTTTATGGGAGGGTTGTTTACATTTTTAGGATGGATAATTAAAAGTCAAAATGCAGGAGATATGCTGAATGGATTTGATGCTAAAAAATACGATAAAGATAAAGTATCAAAGATAGTAGGCGGAGATATGTTGTATACTGGTCTATTAGTTATTCTTATAGGGGTTGTTGGTGCTTTTTTCAGTAGCAAATCATATAATTATATAATGATTGCACAGGTCGTTATTTACGTAATAGGAATTATAAAAATGATGTATGATATGGAGAAAAAATGTAGAATAAAAAAGTAATGATGCAATCTTAAAGTAAAAGATATAAGAATATAAGTGGTAGGTAATATTCTTAACTGAATTTACGATGTTTTTATGTCGTGCATCAAATAAATTATGAAATTAAAAATAGCATTAATTTTTATATCAATACTATTTTCCTATGTTTGAATTTATTATTTTTCTCAACGAGACAAAGCTTAAATTTAGATATATTTAGCGTTAAATTTACCACAGCTCCTTATTATATAAGGTTTTTACAATACCACACTCTAACTGGACTATATAAGGGGAAATCGTAACCGAATGGATTAATGAATATGAGAGTTTAGTTTTAAAAAAGAAAATAAGTTGATATTGAAAGGGGTTTTTTAATGAAAAAGAAAAGATTATTTATATGCCTCTCAGTTTTAATTATTATGGCATTATTTCTTTATTATCAGAATAATTCTATAGGGGTTACCAGTATAGAATTAGAACTAGATAGTTTGCCACAAAGTTTCGATGGTTTCAAGATTGTTCAGTTATCGGATTTACATAGTAAGATGTTTGGTGAGAACCAGCATGAATTAGTATCTAGAGTCAAGGAAGCTAGACCGGATATTATATTTTTTACCGGGGATTTAGTCGATAGCAAGCATTATGAAGAGCAACCGGGATTGGAACTCATGGAACAAATTGTAAAAACAGCGCCAGTATACTATGTAACGGGCAATCATGAGTTTTGGTCTGGGAGATTTAGTTCTTTAGAAAAGAAGCTACAGGAACTTGGAGTAAAAATTCTAAGGAATACAAGAGAAAGTGTTGAGAAGAATGGAGAAAAGATTGATGTTATAGGAGTTGATGACCCGGCAGCAAATAGTTCGCAACAAAATAACGATGACGGAGAATTTATATCAAACGAAATTCAAAAATCATTAAATGGTAATGAGAAACAGAAATTTACCATATTACTTTCTCACCGCCCAGAGTTGTTATCAACTTATGCTGATTTTAACTTAGATTTGATCTTTTCTGGTCATGCTCATGGTGGACAAGTGAGATTACCTTTTATCGGCGGGGTTATCGCGCCTAATCAGGGGATAGTACCTAAGTATACTGCTGGAAAGTATCATCTAAAAAATTCAGTAATGATTGTGAGCAGAGGACTTGGTAATAGTATTATTCCACAAAGGATTTTTAATAGACCAGAGGTAGTGGTTGTTAAATTAGTAAATCATTGAAGGATTAGAACTCGCATATAAATGGTATTATAAGGTTGAAATTGTATTTAAAACTATTCAATAAATCTTTATATATTTTTTTGAAACTTATGTAACTAATTGATAGTAGTGTACAACGACTGGATCTATATAACAATATGGATAAAATTAAAATTGATGTAGGCGATATTGACCCTAAACAAACAGCTATTGAAATAGTTAAATTAATAGAAGTAGGTGAAACAAAACAAAAATGATGTAAGTATTTTCATTGTTTTTGGGAGGGAGAAAAGTGGAGAATTTAAAACTAGGGTCACCCAGCGAAAAATATCAAACTCAATATATACATTTCATTAATAAGTGTAAAGAAGATATACAGAAATGTGCTATGAGTTACTATATGCTTTTTTCAGATAATAATAGCTTTTCAGGGGATCTACAACACCTAATTAATAATGGAAAAGGATTGAATCTTCCAGAAGGGTGGGTAGCAGCAAGTACTTATTGGCTTATGGATGATAAATATATCCGTATTCTTGGAACAATTACTATACGCCATGCTTTAGTAGGTTATCTTTTTTTTAGAGGTGGCCATATCTCATACTATATTAATTTAGTTAAAAGGCGTAATGGTTATGCCACAAAAATGATTAACTTAGCTTTAGAAGAATGTAAAAAATATAATCTAGATAAAGTGATGATTACATGTGCTAAAGATAATATAGGTTCATCAAAAACAATGGGGGCATATTACATTCTGAAGATAGTGAAGATGGAGAAATATTTAGAAGATACTGGATAGATAAAAAGCTGCAAGAATTTGGATATGAGGTTGCGGTTGTCCATCAGTATTATTTACCAAAGCCAAATGCGCAGGATAAAAAGCCAATAACCGCTATTAAGTGTTTAAAAGGGGGGAAATGATATGACTTTAGATGAATTGAGACTGGATATTTCAAAACGGGGTAAAAAAGGAATTCATTTTATTTTTGCATCTATTATTCTATGGTGTGCTGTACTAGTGGTGTGGTTGCTTCCAATAGAAGCTGATACAACAAAAAATTTAATAACATTTTGTGTTATAACGCCGCTTTTACCACTTGCTTTTATGATTTCAAAGATAATAAAAGCAGATTTTTCAACAAAGGATAATCCTTTAAATGAATTAGGGCTATTGTTCTCTTTAAATCAATTTTTATATATATTAATAGCTATGTGGGTATACCCTACAGTACCTGATAAAATGGTAATGGTTTTGGCGGTAATCTTCGGTGCACATTTACTGCCATATGGATGGTTATATAAATCAAAGGCATATTACATAATGTCTGTAATTATATCTTTTACTATACTTATTATCGGAATTAATTTTAGTGCAGTTGTAGTTTCAATAGTTATGATAATATATGAAATTATATTTTTTCTATGGTTAATGGTGGAGCTTAAGATTTTAAATGTAAAAGCATTTAAATAAGATAGAAATATTCAATTCAAAAGCACAGGGTTTAGGGATTCTACCTTTGTTTATAGCAGCTATCATGGAAGGTGAATATTTATCAATTTAGGGGGCCATATATGGTAAGTCACGCAGGTACAACTTATTTAGAAACAGAAAGATTAATATTAAGAAGATTTATAGAATCAGATGCTGAAGATATGTTTAATAATTGGGCATCCGATTCAGAAGTTACTAAATTTCTTACTTGGCCAAATCACGGCAGTGTTAAGATCAGTCGTGAAATAATCAATACTTGGATAAATTCTTATAAAGACATAGAAAATTATCAATGGGCTATCGAACTAAAAGAGAGTAAAAGTGTAATTGGAAGTGCTAGCTTAATGGATATTGATAATCATAACGAACATTGTGAAATTGGGTACTGTTTAGGGCAAAGCTTTTGGAATAAAGGGATTATGACAGAAGCATTTTTAAAAATCATTGATTTTGCCTTTTGTGACTTAGGTTTTCAACGAATCACAGGGCGTCATGAAGTAGATAATACTGCGTCAGGATGTGTTATGGAAAAGTGCGGCCTAGCATATGAGGGAACTTTAAGAAAAATCCTTAAGAATAACAAGGGTATTTTAGTGGACTGCAAATATTATTCTATCTTAAAGGGTAGGTTGTCATTATGAAAAAAATATTGGTTATTCTTTTTATCTATGTAATGTTAATTATATTATTTTTATTTTCTAGACCATCTAAATGGAGTATAGCTCAAGATAAATATATCAAATTAAAAGAAAAATATGAGTTTGATAGGGAATAATATTTACTGGAGGTATTTATGAAGAAAAGAGCTTTAACTTCCAATGGCAATTATGAATTAATTTCATTAAAAGAACTGCATCTTAAAACACTTTATGATTGGAAAACTAAAGAAAAACACTTTGAGAAATATACTTGTCGCCCTCTAAAAATGGCACAATCATTTGAGGAGTATTCTTATAAAACATTAAAGATTATATCCGAAGAAAAAGCGAAAATCTTCGTACTAATTGAAAATGAAATTTACGATAAACCGTTAGGGAAAATAACATTATTCGATTTTAGCCCAAGAAATCATAGTGCTGAATTTGGATATTATATACCAAATTATAATAGAGAACAGGGACTCGGAATTATTATGTTAACTCAGTTCATAAAAAAATCATTTACAGATGCTATTTTTAATCTAAATAAGATTTACGCAACAACATCTTCAAGTAATATACCTTCAATAAAGCTTTTAGAAAAGTTTGATTTTAAATTGGATGGACGGTTAAGAGAACATTATTGGATTGATGAAAATAAATTTGATCAACTTAACTATTCTATGCTTAAAAGTGAATGGAATGAATAAATACAATTATATATTATGAGGAGTTTATATGAACACAATAGATGATATTACAAACTTTATTTTTGTTGAAAATCAGCCAGAACAAGCGGATATTATTTTTATTCCGGGAAGTTCTTATGCAGAAATTGCTGAAAATGCAGCTATGCTTTGGAATAAAAATTACGCCTCTTTAATTCTTCCTTCCGGAAAATACAGTGTCAAACTCGGATATTTTCCTGGCCCACGGTCAAAAGTATCTAAATATAATAGAACATATAGTACAGAATGGGAATTTCTAAAAGATGTGCTTGTGACAAATGGGGTTAATGAAGCTAATATTTTAAAGGAAGATAGTGCTGAATACACATACCAGAATGCTATTAATTCAAAGAAAATCACAGATAAACATAATCTCACTATTAAAAAAGCTATTATATGTTGTAAATCATATCATGCCAGACGGTGCTTAATGTACTATAAGTTATGCTACCCGAATACTGAATTTATTATTTGCCCAATAGAATCGCAAGGTATTAACAAAGATAACTGGTTTAAATTTGATGTTGGTATTGATAAAGTAATGGGTGAACTTATGAGGTGTGGTAGTCAGTTTAAAGATTTGATTAAGTTATATAATAAAGATATTAATTAAAATATTACTACAGGTATTCATTAATGGAGTGTGAAATATGAGTATATAAACAGAAATATTTTGTTGTTATTAAAGATTGTTACCCAATTATGAAGAATATAATGAAATTAAAAAATAGAAAGTAAAAAAGACTTATTAAGTATAAGGGAGCGGTTGTACAAATGAAAAATTTAGTTAGGAATCATAAATTTTTAGTTTCTTTTGCTGTATTTAGCATTTTAGCTGTTGGTTGTAGTAGTAAACAACCTGCAAATGAAAAATCAACTAATAACAATAAAAGTTCTGAAACTATAACAAGCACGGACAAAGTGGAAAAAGATACAAATTCTAAAATTAATGCGGGATTACTAATAGGCTTATCAAAAAACAATGAAATAAATGATACTCCTATGAAAAAAACACCAAATGATTACAGAACACTATGGATATATGAAGATAATGAAAAGATAACTTATAAAAAGAAAAATGAGATAATTGCACCGTACAAAGATAGCTTTTACAAAATTGGTAATAATAAATTTATCATGTCAGATCCAATTAGTCATTCTGAAAATCAACCAGAAGATATTTTTAGTAATTTTAGTTCTTATTATAATTTTTCAAATATCGTATCACATCCCGCTAATACATCTATGAGTAATTTATTTACACCTGACACATTCAAGAAAAAATATCTTAACGCTCAGGAAGGGTCTATGGGAGATGCTTATAAATTGCAAATACAGAAGCTTTATTATGTAGGAAATAACTATGCATCTATTAGGAGTAATTATTATGATACAGGTGGTGGCACTTATAATAGTTCATATGATGATTTTAAAATATATGAAATAGGTAATTTATCTAATTTAGATAGGCTGGATAATTCTGAACCACTTTTTAATTTGTTAGATAAAAGCGAGCAGCTAAAACTTAAAGGATATTCCCGAAAATACGATAAAAATATTAGTTTAGATGGATACATCAAGGTAGATCAAGTTATAGATAGTGAAAATCTCCAGTTATTTAGAAGTGAAGGAAAATGGCAGGTCTCTATTCCGCTCTTCAGAATATACCGACATAATGGGAATGGTTCTAATGGAAAAACTGTAAAAGAATATATTAACACTGATATTAAGCTGCCAACTAAAATAACATCCTATGATAGTTTATGTATTGAATGGGATGAGATAAAGCAAAAAATACCTCAAGCTAAAGATGCTGTGTCATCACCTAATGATGATATGTTAGCAGTTTTAACTCCGAGTAAACTACTTGTTTTTACAAATCCTAAACTTGGAATTGATAAACCATCATTAAGTATTGATGTGGATGAAAATGAAAGTATAATCCTCAATCAATGGGCTACTGGTGAATATGTTGATAAATGGACTAAACTTATAAGTGATTATTAATTACTGATTATTGTCGATTATTAAATGAGGGGATGAAGTATTGAGCGAGGGAAAAGTAATAGAAACAACTAAAAATGATATTATAAGTAATCATAAGCTAACACCTCAATTTGGAATGGAATCCCCTTTAGGTAAAATGTATAATCTAAATGCAAAAGTACTTATGCTTGGAGTTGGCTATGATTCTTGTACAAGCTTTCATCTTGCAGAGGCATTAAATGATAAAATGCCCTTAACAACAATGGGTGCCGCAATAATAGAGAACAATAAAAGGATTTGGAAGTGGTTTGAGGACTTCGATTATAATTCTGATGAAGATTTTGAAAAATTAGGAAATGAATTTGAAGAGACTAATAATGTGGTATTGGGGAAAATAGGTAGTGCGGAGTGCAAGTTGTTTAAAATGAAAACAGGAGTTGATTTTGCGAAAAAGTGGATACAAAATAATAGACTTCTTAAAAATTAAATTTTGATAGTAGGAAAAGAGGTAAAACTAATGGATAAGCGAAATATATTTGTTATAGGTGATAGTGTTTCAATACACTATGGTCCATGTCTTAAGAACAATATTAAAGAAAAATTTGAGTATGATAGAAAACGTGGTATAAAACAAGCATTAACAGATTTGGACAGTCCAATTGGAGCTAATGCAGGGGATAGTGTAATGGTTATGGATTATTTAGCTAAGGAATATACACGAAATACAAAATACGATGTATTGCTTATCAATTGTGGATTACATGATGTTCGACGTGACAGAGCTTTAAATAAAATTCAGGTTGAATTGAATGATTACAAAATGAATTTAAGAAAGATAATTGATTTGTCAAATCTTATGGCTAATAAAACCATATGGATTGGATTAACACCAGTTATAGATGAAATTCATAATGCCAGAACAGAAAGCTTCTTAAGATATAGTAAAGATGTAAAAGCTTATGATAACGCTGCAAAAGAAATAATGGGTAATTATAATATCCCGTGCATAGATATGTATAATTTCACTAGAAATTTAGGCACAGATATTTATTTAGACCATGTTCATTTCAAAGAAAAAATTAGGGAATTACAAGCAGCGTTTATTGCGGGTTATTTAAACAGCATTTAGAAAATATAATTATGGAGGTCTATAATGAAAATTACTGATTTAACACACACAATTCATTCGGATATGCCAGTTTTTCCAGGAACTGAACAACCAATTTTTATAAAGGCAAACACTTTGGAAAAGGATGGTTTTCAAGAGGCTAAAATCACTATGTTCTCACATACAGGAACGCATATAGATTCACCTGCACATATGCTCAGCAGTGGTCCTTATTTAGATGATTTAGATATAGAACAGTTTATTGGAAATGCTACTATACTAGATTTTTCAAATATAAAAACAAAGTTTATAGATGTTGATAGTTTAAGGCCCTATGAGGAAAAAATAAAAAATGTTGAGTTTATTATAATAAAAACAGGTTGGAGCAAATATTGGGGTGAGAAAAGGTATTTTGAGAGTTTCCCTGCCTTAAGTGAGGAATCAGCAAAATGGTTGTCACAATTTAATTTAAAGGGCATTGGTATTGACGCAATTTCAATTGATGATATGGATTCAACCACATTTGCAGTTCATAAAATATTAATGCCAAAGAACATCATAATTATTGAGAACCTAACAAATTTAGATTCCATTAGTAGTGAAAATTTTATTTTAAGTATACTTCCACTTAAAAATAAAGAAGCTGATGGATCACCAGTAAGGGCTATTTCTATAGAAAATATATAACAAGAATATATTTATTATTTTATTTAATAGGTATGATTAAAAGTTAGGGGCTCACTTAATGAAAAATGATTTAACTGAAGGAAATATTTTAAAAAAACTTATAATGTTAGCCCTTCCTATTATGGGGACATCACTTATGCAATCAGCTTATAGTATGATAGATATGATATGGGTTGGTACATTAGGATCTAGGGCTGTTACAGCAGTAGGTGCGGCAGGATTTTTTACTTGGTTTGCTTTCGCATTTATTACAATTCCTCAAATAGGTGCAGCGGTTGGGGTAGCACAATCTGTAGGAAGAAAAGATAGAATAGAAACCAAAAACTATATAAGACATTCAATACAAATGAACATAGTCTTAGCTATTTTATATGGATCAACACTTATAATTTTCAGAAAAGACCTTTTGGGTTTTTTTAACATTAAGGTTGATGTTATTGTTAGTATGGCATCTAATTATCTTGCAATAGTCTCGGCAGGAATGATATTTTTCTTTTTACCACCTGTACTTACAGCAATATTCAATGGACATGGTGACAGTCGGACACCTTTTAGAATAAATATACTGGGGCTTATTATTAATATAATGCTTGATCCTCTTTTAATATTAGGAGTTGGACCATTTCCCAAAATGGGGGTTCCTGGAGCGGCTGTTGCAACAATTTTTGCTCAGTTTGTTGTGACGATTATATTTATTTATGTCATAACAAAGAAAACGGACTATTTTGCACAAATAAATTTTCTGCAAAAACCTGATTGGAATCATATGAAAAAAATCATAAGGTTTGGGCTGCCTGTTGCAATGCAAAGTGGAGTATTTACATTAATTGCAATGATAATAGCTAGGATACTATCGCGGTGGGGATCAACTCCAATTGCGGTACAAAGCGTTGGGTCACAAATCGAATCAATAACGTGGATGACAGCTGGAGGTTTCGAAACTGCCTTAAGTGCCTTTGTAGGGCAAAATTTTGGAGCAAAAAAGTGGGATAGAATTTATAAGGGGTATTTTATAGCATTAGGTATTGTTGCAGTTTTTGGAACAATCACAACCTGCCTTCTATTATTTTTCCCAGGACCTATTTTCTCTATTTTTATTTCTGAGAAAGATGTAATAAAGGATGGCATAGTTTATTTGAGAATACTTGGAGTTTCTCAGATTTTCATGTGCATAGAAATGACAACTTCAGGAGCCTTTAACGGTCTTGGAAAAACAATGCCTCCTTCAATAGTAGGCATTGTTCTAAATGCTATGAGAATTCCTGGAGCACTTTTATTGTCAGCTTTTCTTGGACTTAGTGGGGTATGGTGGAGCATCAGCATTAGTAGTATTCTAAAAGGTTTAATACTAACATCTTGGTTTATCATATTCCTAAGAAGGCATCCTCAAATAAGAAAAGGAGGTATAAGCAGCTAACATATATATGAACATTTAACAACATTTATATACATATAAATACTATTATTGGTTAACCTAATATAGAGGTGAATAGATATGCATGTATATGTAAGTATAACAAAAGCTGCTGAGGTGTTAGGTGTAACTCCTAAAACTATGAGAGTATGGGACAAGGAGGGAATACTTAAAAGTTATAGGACTCCAAAAGGTCATAGAAGGTATATGCAAGATGAAATTGAAACTTTAGCGCTCGGAAGAGCTATGAAAACTAATATTAATATAGATAACAAAGTTTATATATATTCAAGAGTTTCTACGAAAAAACAATTTGAAAGCGGTAATTTGGGTAGACAAACCCAAAGACTAGAGGAATATTGTTTAAATAAAAATTATGAAATTATAGAGATATATAGCGAAATAGCATCTGGATTAAATGATAAAAGACCAAAGTTAATTAAAATGTTTTCTAGCTTAGATGGAATAAGCAAAATTATTGTAGAATATCCAGATAGATTAACTAGATTTGGTTTGAATTATTTGATGATAATGCTAAAAAACCTAGGGATTATTGTAGAGTTCGTTGAAAGTAATGAAAACAGCTCTGTAAATGAAGATATGACTAGAGATATTATAAGTATAATAACATGTTTTTCTGCTAAATTATATGGAGCTAGAGGTGGACGAAAGGTCAAAAAGACTTTAAATGAATTGGCTCTAAATAAATATGAATAGAAAAAGGTGGTGAATATAATAATGAAGGTAACATCAAGGTGTTTGCTTTATAATCCAAGTGTTGAGCATTTTCAAAAGATTGTTGATATGATGGAGCACTTTTGTCCAGCAAAACATTACGCATATAAACGTCTCGAGGAAAATAGGTTTAATGCGGAATTTAAGATTCATAATTTAGATGGCATTATATCTCAAAAATATAGTTTAAATTCAAGACAATCTAAAGACGCTATAGAACAAGCTAGGCAAACGTTAATTTCACAAGAGAAATTATTAGATTTGAACATTGAAGAATATGAAGGTAAGGTAGAAGCTATTCTTAAAAAATTCGACAAAGGCATTAAAATAGAAAAAAGACAAGGTTTGATATTTAAACTAGATAAAAGATTAAGAAAGCTTTGCACTTACTTGAATTATAAAAGAAATAACACATTACCGAAAGTTATATTCGGAAGCAAAGAGAACTTTTACAAACGTTGCAAAGGCTTAATATCTAAGGAAGAATATCATCTTAGACGAAATAATCAATTTGTTTCTCGTGGTGACAAAACTAAAAAAGGTAATCCTAATCTTAGAATTGTAATTAAAAACGGAGAGTCTTTTCTTGAAATAACAACACTAGAATGTACTATAAAAGAACCTAGATTAAAAGCTGATGGAACATTTACAAAGTTAAAACCAACATATAAAAAGATTCTGACTCCCATATATATACCTCAAAAATTATCTAAGAAAACTGGTAAGATAAATGGGTTTGATTATAAGTCCCAATTGTTAACTCAAGTAGCTAAGGAAGAACCTTATCAAGTTGAATTGCTTCTTAGAGATGGGAAAATTTATGCACATGTTACTTTCAATTTAGATAAAGCAGATTTAGTTTGTACTGGTCATAACCATACTATAGGCATTGATACAAACCCAGATGGGTTGGCTTTAACTATGATTGATAACAAGGGGAATTATAAATGGCATAGTTATTTAAGAAACTCAGAACTTTTGACCGCAAGTGGTAATAGAAGAGCTAATCTATGTGGTGAGCTAGTTAAAACGGCAATTTTAACAGCACAAACATATTGCTCAGCAATAGCTGTAGAAAATTTGAAATTTATTAATGACAGAGATGTTCATTCTAAAATAGCTAGAAAGACTGAACAGTTTTGCTATAGAATGTTGCTTACCACATTAGAATCTGCTTGCTATAAAAATGGAATTGAATTTATCAGAGTTAAACCTCAGTATACAAGTAAGATAGGGCTGTATAAGTATTGTCATCAATTCGGCATGGATATTCATAATGGTGCTGCTATGGTTATAGCAAGGCGAAGTTATGGATTTAAAGAGAAGGTACCTAAGTTATATAGAAACCTATTTAAACCAATACCAACTATTAAAAAAGATAAGCTGATTTACGAAAATATTAATTATTTCAATGAATGGAGAAATTGGTCTAATGTTTCCAAAAGAATGAAAATGATTTTACAAAAAGACTGTCATCCAAGATTCTTTATAGAGAATCGTAAGAATATAAAAGATATGATTTTAGCTTAATATAAGTTTATGTTTTAAAACACAATATTGCACAAGTACACGTAGAGAAAGGCTTGTGTGATTTAGTATGCTGGGTTAACTGCCCCTCTTCTACTGAACTTTAATTTTATCAAAATTAAAGGCACGATGGGATTGCTGAAGTTTCTTCGGAAATTTATGAGCTGAGCAAAAACCTGTAAAAAGCTCGCATCTATCTTCAAAAATTAAAATTATTTTAATGAAAGGAGAAGGTGTCTAAATCTAGAATATTCTGATTTGTTCAGATTTGTTTAGATTTAGGAAACCAGGCTCAATAGGTTAAATAAATATCTGATGTAGCATAATGACTTATAAGGTGGCCTCACTGATGGGATCCCTAACAATTGAAATATTAAGATCACTGGATATATTTTTTAATTCTTTCTTAAGCAATAGACCTGTAACAATAGCTGAAGATAAGTCAGCGAGAGGGAAAGATATCCAAATACCCCAGATGCCTATAAATCTTGGTAATATTAAAACTAAGGGAATAAAGAATAAAACTTGCCTTGATAAAGATAGAATAAGAGCAGGTAAAGCTTTCCCAATTGATTGAAATACTGTTGAGCCAACCATTTGTAGGCCTATAAGAGGTAACATTGCAACTGCTATTCGTAACACAACTGAACCGTTTTGCGTTAACTGGGGATCGTCATTAAAAATTCTCATAATTAATTGGGGTATTGATTGAGAAATTATAAAACCTATAGATGCTAAAGTTGTAGTTGTTATTAAAGCTAATTTAATTACTTCTTTTATTCTATCACTATTTTTGGCACCATAATTAAATCCCACTATAGGTTGTAAACCCTGGGCTATACCAAACAGTGGCATATATAACATCATTGTTATTCGATTAATAATCCCGAGTATAGATATTTGCAAGTCTACCGAGGCGCCACCATAAATCTTTAAAGAATTATTTAGTATGATAGCAACAACACTTCCCGCTACCTGTCTTGAAAAAGGTGCGAGGCCCATTGAAATAATTTCTTTTAATATGCTTATTTTTGGCTTTATATGATGAAGTTTAACTTTAAGCAAACTCTTTCCACTAAACAAGTAAATAATCAAATAAGTAAAAGAGGCAAATTGAGAAATAATCGTTGCTAGTGCTGCACCTTTTATACCTAAATCTAAAACTTTTATGAAGATTGGATCGAGTAATATATTTAGACCTGCACCAAGTAACATAGAAATCATTGCTACTTTAGCATTCCCTTCTGCCCTTACTAAGTTATTGCTTGATACTGTAAAAGAAAAGAAAATACTGCCAATGAATATAATCGAAATA
>NZ_JAENWM010000091.1 GCF_016650035.1 Clostridium sp. | reverse complement strand
ATTTTTCAAATAAGTTTTCAGAAAAAACACATATGGTCACTGTACACATTGGTAATAAAGATGCTAGAGTTTTAGTTGAATTTGTTTTTGTAAAAACAATTCCTGAAGCAGTTACAGCAACATTCGCATTGAAAGAAGCTACTAAAGAATTATTTGAAGAACATAATAAAAAATATAATGATGGATTAAGTAAAGAATTTTTTGAAAGTGCTAAAGTTCTTCACTTAGCAATTGGGGAAGGAACTACAGAATATCCAATAACAAATGGAATTAAATTTAATCCTGAATTTATTAAAGGAACTAATAATGGAGTTGGTCATGCAATAGATAAAGTTTTAGAAGAATTTAAAACTACAAAGGGATTATCAAAATTTACTAGACAAGATTATTCAGATGTTATTAAAAATAAAAATCATAAATTTCACGATTATGCATTAGAAATAATAGAGCAGTATATTGAAGAAGAAGCAGAAGAAATATTGTTCCATGCTAAACAAGAAATTCAAAAAGCTAACAATGATATTAATGTTGTATGTGTATATGGTGGAGGTTCTATTTTAATGAGAAAATCACTTGAAAAAGAGTTGAGAATATTTTGTGATAGAGCTGAAATAAAGTTATTTTATGTTCCTAAAAAATATGCTATAAACTTAGAGTGTGAAGGTTTATATAATTTTACTGACAGTAAAATATTTAGCACTTTAAAAAATCAAAATAGTGTAAGCAAATAAGTAAATACCAAATGAAGTATAGGGTATGTTTTTATCCTATACGAAATACGGTAGTAGGTTTTAAATATATTAAATATATTAGTTAAAAGTAATAATAATGAGGTGTTATAATGACAACGGATAAAAAAAGAAGTGGGTATTCGTTTTCTCTTAAAAAAACAGATAATCCTATTATAAAAGAATTTATTACCGCACAAGATAATTTTTCAGAAACAATGAGATTTTTAATAATAAATTATTGTATGGAGAATGGAATTGAAAATGTTTCATCAAAATTAAATGACTTGATTTATAGTTTAGCTTATTCAAATACGAATAATTCAAATCAAACTAAACAATTAAATGAAGAAGAAAAAATAATAAAAAAAATTGAAGTAAATACTTCAATTGATGAAATAAGCGCAGATAAAGAAGAGAAAGAAGATATTCCAGAATGTTATAAATAAAGATTAAAAAAACAAGTTTTAAAAATATTGATGTATATAAATAAAGTGGCATAATTTTTTAATTATGTCACTTTATTTTTTTATACTTTACTGGAATATTGTTTTTGATATATGAAGAAAAAAGTTTAAATATTTCTTCTCTTTCTGAAAGTGATAAAGTTTCAATATCAAAATACTTTTCACATAAAGCACCAGTTTGAATTAAGAGCCTAGTACGAGCTTTTCTATCTTGTGTATGTAATGATTTATGAAAAGATTTTTTCTTTTCTTCTAAGAGTTTAATTTTACTTTCAATTACTTCAATATCATTCATATTATGCCTGTGAATTAGGGGTAGATGGTTCCTTATTTGTATCAGGTATATTATCATTATAGGTAAGCAAAGTTTCAATATCAGTAGGTTTATTTGAATCAATTAGTTTTAATATAGTTTCTTCATTAAGCGAAGATACATTCCAAGATTTCAACAGATATTTTCCGATTTCTCTTTCTTGTTTTGCTTGCAATGATTTTTTTCTTTCTTGTAATTTTATTATTTTTTCATCAATAGAATCTAAACTATTTCGTTTAGACATAATATCACCTCATTAAATTAGTATAATTTATTATACCATAAAAGGATAAACAAGTAAAAGTTTTAAATATAACAATACTATAGATTGAAAAGTAAATTATACGGTGATATAATATCCCTAAGAGAAACAAAGGGCGCACTTATACGTCACTAATGTGATGTGTGGCGAAATTTTTGTAAAATTTATTAAATCGTCATGCGTGAGAAAAATTCACTTCGTTCATGTTTATAAAAGGGAGATAATATTTATGGCTATATATCATTTATCAGGACAAATAATATCAAGGTCAGGAAGTGATGGAAGTACACGATCTTCTGTAGCTTGCGCCGCATATAGAAGTGGTGAAAAATTATTTAATGAAAGAAGTCAAGAAACAAAATATTATATAAGAACTGTCGAACCGGTTACAAAAATATTAGCACCTGAAAATTCGCCTAGTTGGGCATTTGATAGAGAGAAGTTATGGAATGAAGTTGAAAAAATTGAAAAAAGATATGATGCACAATTAGCAAGAGAATTTAATGTGGCTTTACCAAAAGAATTAAATGTAAAAGAACAAGAAAAACTTGCTTATGAATTTTGTCAAAAAGCTTTTGTAGATAAAGGAATGGTAGCAGATATTTGTATTCATAATGATAAAAAAGATAATGCACATTTTCATGTTATGTTAACGATAAGACCGTTTAAAGAAAATGGAGAATGGGGAGCTAAATCAAAAGAAAAATATAGTTTTGATAAAGATGGAAATAGACTAAGGCAAAAGAATGGAAGATATAAATCTGTAAAAGTTTCAACAACTGATTGGAACAAAAAAGAGACTATGCAATTATGGAGAAAACAGTGGGAAGTAATGACAAATAAAGCATTAAAGAATAATGGAATAAATGAAGTAGTTACATGTGAAAGTAATAAGAATTTAGGAAATGAAAAACTAGCAACATTACATGAAGGATATGTTGCTAGAAGTATGGAGAGTAAAGGTAAAGAATCTGAATTGGTAAGCAAAAATAAAGTAATTAAAGAATATAATAATACTGTAGTTGAATTAGGAAAATATAAAGGTGAGAAAAGAACAAATGCTAATTATCAAATATTTTATAGAAATTTTTCTCCAAAAGAAAAAGGTATTTTGAAAAATGCAGCTAAAGAATTAAAAATATTTATTAATTATGAAAACATAAATAATAGAATAGTTCAGTTAAAAAAATGGGAGAAATCTTTAAGCTTTAAAGATGAAAGTATAGATAAAACAAACAAATTAAATAGAGTTGAAAAAGAAGAAAAAATACTTGATGAAGCAATTGAAATTTTGGGAACTGAATCAGATAGATTTTTACAAAAAAATTATAATAGTTTAGATATAAGTAGTTTGAACATTGATGAAAAAATTGAAATAGTTAATAATACGGTTGATGATAAAAAAATACTTAATACTGATGAAATACTATTATTAAAAGATAAAGTAAAAGAAGAGAGTTTGGAGAAATCGTTAAATGATATCTTTAATAATAATATAAGATTTACAAAGTCAGTTAAAGAAGATATAGAACACATAGAAAAAGTTTTTAACGGACTTGTAAAAAAATATAATATAGATTTCTCAAAGCCTGAAACTGCTAAAAATGTACCTGATAAAATACTTAATAATATAGAAAAAATGGTTAATAGAAAAGCAGATTTAAAAAGTTCATTAAAAATTATAAACACAATTTATGATATTAAATTAGCTAAAATGTATCCTGAATGGGAAAGTAAAACAGAATTAAAATTGGAAGAAAAAGAATTATTCATTATGAGTAAAGAATACTTTGGTAAAACATTAATGCCTGATGACTTTAAAAATGTAACTTATAAATATAATTCGCTACAACAGGAAGAGATTTTAAATATATTAGACGTAAATAATAATGAAAAACTTAAAGAAAAATATCCTGATTTTAAAATAAATGAAGTGTACACGAATATGTTTTATATGGAATGTCATTCAAATAAAAACTTAAATGAAGCATCAAAAACATTAGTTAAAAATTACTTTAACAAAGATAACTTTATGAAAAACTTTAAAGTCTCCGAAAAAGGAATTAACAATGAAAATAGTAATTCGTTTGAAAAGGATCATGTAAAATCAGTTAGTGAAAAAAGTTTGTTATTTGATGTTATTGGTACTTTAATAAATGAAATAGATCAGAGGTTTCAAGAAGGTAAATTTGAAAATGATATACAAAAGAAAAAAGCACAAAGGAAAAAATTACAGAATAAAAAAAACAGAAGCCAAGGACCTAGTTTATAATTAAAATCAATAGGGTTTATTTTTACCATCAATGAGTTGCATTTAATATTATTCTGAATAGTTATAAACGTCTTATGCTACTATGTAAGACGTTTTTTTATGTTCAGGTGTAAATTTAATTGGTTGAATAAATAAGGCTTAAAAACAGCATATAGAGAGAATAACACTAAGTTTTATATGATTTTAAATTTTAATTGTTTTTAGGTTATAGCAGTTAATAATTTTATTTAGAATTTGGACGTCCGAGCAGTCCTTCCGTTACAATTAAAAGCCTTAAACAAAACTAATTCTATATTTTTAGAACTATCTCCATGCTTTTTAATTTCAATCTATCTTGTAATGTTCTTACTGGAATGCCCGATTCTCTAGCTACCTCTTGCAATGTCTTTATATTTTTTAATTCACATTCATATCAAAACATTAACATGCGTCAAGGAATTTAATGCAGCAGGAAGAGATCCTGAATTACTTTAAGAAAAATTGTATTACAAAATAAATATAAATTGAATTTACAAAGGTAAATCCAAATAAAATAAAAAAGATAGTTACAAAAGTATTACGAAAGTGTTTTATGATTTGTAAACATCTTTTAAATCTTGAATAAAATCCACTTACAAGTATTGAGATCATACTTAAACTCATATTTTTCTCAATATTTCCAATTAGACTTTGACAGGTAAATACAATCATTGGTTACCCGCAAAATTCTTCTGGGACCTAGTAAACCCAATAATAAACAGTGAAAGAAAAGAGCATATATTAAGAGCTTAAATTTCAAAAAATAACCTAATTTAACATATGCTAAAACAATAGGTGAATTTAGGTTATAATATAATTGCATTGGTTTATGATGATGCAATTATATTTATTATAGGGTAGACATTGTAGTATAATATTAATTTTTATATATGATAATTTATAAGTATAAATTGGTTGGTTTTCAGGGGGGAATTGAATGTGGATAAAAAAAGCTTAAGTGAAAGAGATATATGTAGCAAGTATATAACACCAGCGGTAATAACTTCAGGATGGGATTTAAAAAAACAAATTAGAGAAGAAGTGACTTTTACAGCAGGGAGAGTAATTGTAAGAGGGAAATTTATTACAAGGGGTAAGGCAAAAAGAGCAGATTACATTCTTTATTATAAACCCAATATACCCATTGCTGTTATTGAAGCAAAAGATAATAAACACTTTTTAGGTGCGGGTATGCAGCAGGGGCTTGAATATGCTGAAATATTAGACATCCCTTTTGTGTTTAGTTCAAACGGGGATGGATTTCTTGAACATGATAGAACAATTAAAGCAGGCAAAGTAGAAAAGTTATTAAACTTAGACGAATTTCCTTCACCTGAATCACTATGGAATAGATATAAAATTTCAAAAGGCATTAAAGATATTAACGAAAAGGTAGTTACACAAGATTATTTTTTTGACCAAGGTGGTAAACTTCCTAGATATTATCAAAGAGTAGCTATAAATAGATCTGTAGAAGCTATAGCTAACGGTCAAGACAGGATATTGCTTGTGATGGCAACTGGTACAGGAAAAACATATACAGCTTTTCAAATAGTGTATAGGTTATGGAAGAGCAAAACTAAGAAAAGAATATTATATTTAGCTGATAGAAATATATTGATAGATCAAACAATGATAAACGACTTTAAATCTTTTGGGGACAAGATGATTAAAGTGAAAAATAGGCAAATAGATAAGGCCCATGAAATATATTTTGCATTATATCAAGGAATCACAGGAACAGATGAATGGGCAAATGTATATAAAGAGTTTTCACCAGAGTTTTTTGATCTTATTGTAATTGATGAATGTCATAGGGGAAGTGCAAAGGAAGATTCAGCCTGGAGAGAGATTCTTGAATATTTCAAAGCTGCAACACAAATAGGTCTTACAGCTACACCAAAAGAGACAAAAGAAGTTTCAAATGTAAACTATTTTGGTGAGCCAGTTTATACATACTCATTAAAACAAGGAATAGAAGATGGATTTTTAGCCCCTTACAAAGTAATAAGAGTTTCGTTAGATAAAGATATTGAGGGTTATAGACCTACTAAAGGAAAACAAGATAAAAATGGTTTTCTTATTGAAGATAGAGAATACTATGCAAAAGATTTCGATAGGAATATGGTATTAGAAAAAAGAACTCCTTTAGTTGCAAAAACAATATCTAACTATCTAAAGAAAAGCAATGGTAGATTTGATAAAACTATAGTTTTTTGTGTTAATATTGAACAGGCTGAAGATATGAGGGTTGCATTAGTTAATGAAAATGCTGATTTAGTTTCAAAAAACCCAAAATATATTATGAGAATTACAGGCGACAATGAAGAAGGGAAAGCAGAGCTAGGTAATTTTATTGATCCTGAGAGTACTTTTCCGGTAATTGTTACAACATCAAAACTTATGACTACAGGGGTAGATGCACAAACGTGCAAATTAATAGTACTTGATAGTAATATAAATTCAATGACAGAATTTAAACAGATTATAGGTCGTGGAACTAGAATTAGAGAAGACTATAAAAAGATGTTTTTTACTATTATTGACTTTAGAAATGCAACAAAACTCTTTGCGGATAAAGATTTTGATGGTGAACCAGTACAAATATATGAAACTGAAGATATAGAAGACATAACTCCTCCAGAAGTTAATGATGAAGGGGCTGAACATGAACCAGTAGAAGAAGATGCTAACACAGGTTCAAGTGTACCCAATATAGATATAGAAGATGAAAATATTAGCGGAAGACCACGTAAATATTATGTAAATGATGTAGAAATAAAGGTTTTAAATGAAAGAGTCATGTATTATGATAAAGATGGTAACCTTGTAACTGAGGGTTTAAAAGATTATACAAAGAAAAATATTAATAATGAATTTAAAACATTGGATGAGTTCTTGAAAAAATGGAATGGGTCACAAAGGAAAGAAGCTATTATTGCTGAATTAGAAGAGCAAGGGATACTATTTGAAGCTCTTCAAGACGAGGTAGGGAAGGACCTAGATCCATTTGATTTAATATGTCATGTAGCTTATGATATGAAACCACTTACAAGAAAAGAAAGAGCTAACAATGTTAAGAAACGCAACTATTTTGCTAAATACGGAGATAAAGCAAGAATGGTATTAGAAGTTCTTTTAGATAAATATGCGGATGAGGGGATTAAAAACCTTGAAAGCATTGAAGTGTTGAAAGTTAAACCTTTTAACGAAATCGGTTCTTTTGTAGAAATTGTAAAAAGCTTTGGAAATAAGGATAAATATTTAGAAGCAATCAGAAACTTAGAAAAAGAAATATATACAGCTTAAGTGTTTCATACACAAATAATGAAGGGAGTCAATTTTAAAATGGCTATAGGAAATGTAATAAAATCTATACAAGATATAATGCGTCAAGATGCAGGTGTAGATGGTGATGCACAGAGAATATCACAGTTAGTTTGGATGATATTTTTAAAGGTTTATGATGCAAAAGAAGAAGAATGGGAAATTAGAGAGGATGATTACAAGTCTGTAATTTCAGAAGAACTAAGATGGAGAAGTTGGGCCTCAAATGACGAAGGCATAACAGGTGACGATCTTTTAGATTTTATTAATAATAATTTATTTAAAACCTTAAAAGAAATTTCTATAGATGAAAATGATGATCCCAAAGGTGCAATTGTAAAAGCAGTATTTGAGGATTCCTATAATTATATGAAATCAGGAACATTAATGAGACAGGTAATTAATAAATTAAACGAAATTGATTTTAACAGTAATGAGGATAGGCATCTTTTCAATGATATTTACGAAAATATATTAAAGGATTTGCAGAATGCGGGTAATGCTGGAGAGTACTATACACCTAGAGCTGTAACTCAATTTATGGTAGATATGATAAATCCTAAAATAGGTGAAGTTGTATTAGATCCAGCTTGTGGTACAGGGGGGTTTCTATTGTGTGCTTTAAAATGCCTTAGAAATCAAGTGACTAATATAGATGATAAGAAAGTATTAGAAGATTCTATTCTTGGCATGGAGAAAAAGCCATTGCCTCATTTGTTGTGTACTACAAATTTAATATTGAACGATATTGACGTTCCACAGGTTAAACATGATAATTCACTTAGTAGAAATGTTAGAGATTATAAGCAAAATGAAAAAGTTGATATTATATTAACCAATCCACCTTTTGGAGGAACAGAAGAAGATGGAATTGATGTGAATTTTCCCAAAGAGTTTCAGACAAAAGAAACAGCAGATTTATTTTTCGTATTAATTATGTACAGATTAAAAAGCCAAGGAAGAGCTGCTATAGTCTTACCAGATGGATTCTTATTTGGTGAAGGTGTAAAAACAAAGATAAAAGAAAAACTTTTTGAAGAATTCAATTTGCATACTATTGTAAGATTACCACGAGGTGTTTTTGCACCATATACAATTATAAATACAAACTTGTTATTTTTCGATAAAGGTGAGCCAACAAAGGAAGTTTGGTATTTTGAGCACCCATTACCAGAAGAAAGAAATGGGAAGCCTTATAATAAGACAAACCCAATAATAATAAATGAATTTGATATTGAAAAAGATTGGTGGTTTAATCGTCAAGAAACTCAATTAGCTTGGAAGGTAAGCATTGAAGATATAAAAGCCAATAATTATAATTTAGATATTAAAAATCCTAACAAAGAAATAATGAAAAAAATTAAATCACCAAATGAACTATTAAAAGGAATATTTGACAATCAAAAAGTTGTTAATGATATGCTGCAAAAAATGGATAAGGAGATTAATAAATAAATATGGCTATACATAAAATTGATGAAGTGTGTGAATTAATTAAAGGAAATACGCCTATACAAAAGGCTGTTTGTGGTAAATACCCATTAGTTGTAACAGCTGAAAACAGATTGACTAATGAAAACTATCAGTTTGATTGCAAGGCTGTTTGTATTCCATTAGTATCATCAACAGGTCATGGTCATGCAAGTATAAACAGAATACATTATCAAGAAGGAAAGTTTTCTTTAGGAAGCATACTTGTAGCTGTAATACCAAAAAATAATAATGTTTTAAAAGTAGAATATCTTTATGTATATCTTTCATATATGAAAGATTTAATCCTTGTACCATTGATGAAAGGGAGCGCGAATGTATCTCTCACTATCACAGCGTTAAAATCAGCTGAAATAGAAGTCCCATGTTTAGAAGAACAAGAAAGAATCATCATATTAGCTAAAGATATGAAAAATAACAGAGAAATATTGAATACTGCTTTAGAAATGCAACTAAATAATATTATTGAGTTACGTCAATCTATTCTCGAAGAAACTGTCCAAGGCAAGCTTGTACCACAAAACCCAAAGGATGAACCAGCAAGTGTACTTTTGGAAAAAATAAATGAGGAAAAATTTAAAAAAATTAAAAAATTAAAAAAAGAAAAGCAACTACCGCCTATCATGGAAGATGAGATCCCTTATGAATTGCCTAAGGGGTGGGAATGGGTGAGATTAGGAAATATAATATATTATAAAAATGGATTTGCTTTTTCTTCAACACATATGGATAAAAGCAAAAAAGGAACGCCTGTAATAAAAAGCAATACAATAGGAAAAAAGAAAGTTATATTTAACGCTAAAACTGATTATGTATCAAATATTACTAATAAAATGCAGGAGTATTTTATTTCAAAAGGTGATTTGCTAATGGTTTTATCCTCACAATCTTCAAATGTAGAACCACTAGGAGTTACAGCCATGTATTTATTTGATAACTCAGCATTGCTTAATCAACGAGTGTTAAAGTTTAGGGGATTAATTTTAAACAACAAGTATCTGTTGAATGTAATTAATTCAACATGGTTTCATAATGTGCTATCACATAAGGCAGCAGGTTCAGCACAAGCAAACCTAAGAATAGAACATATTACGGAAATGTTAGTGCCTATTCCTCCGCTTAGTGAACAAATCCGCATAATTCAAGAAATAGATAAACTTATGTCATTATGTGATGTACTCAAAAAAAATGTTGAGCAATCTAAAAATGATAGTGAGCTTTTAGTGCAGTCAGTTTTACAAGAAGCATTTAAATGTAATGATGAAATAGGAGTACAGGTAGTGTAGTAATGGAAACCAAAATGGCTATAAGCATGTAAAAAAATGGATTTTAAGTTTAATACCTATTTTACCATTGATAAAAAACATCTGGTAATGGCTTATTAATTGTTTATAAGCCATTATCAGATGCTTTTTTTTTATGAGCATATCAAAATGTAGTTCGTTTGTAGTATACCGTAGGCGAACGAGAACTAATAGCCTTAAAAGTGGCATTATATGGTGGTGAATATACACATAAACAGTTCATGTAATATATGGACTTTAAACGAACGATTTAATACAATAAGTATAAAGAGGTTATTACATGCAAACATACTTTTACATTAGTTATGTTCAAAGGAACAAAATACCATTAGACAAGAGGTAAGGGCAAAATAATATAATATACCAAGGAAATGTGTTTATATAGGGAATGATAGTTGTAGGAACGTAACAGAAAGAGTAGTGTTAACTAATCTAATGACAACATTAAAGAGTTGAGATAATATCATAGGAGATAGTATACTCTAATGTATATATTAGAGCTTTTTTATTTTCACTTGTTCAATTGTAGATACCCGTTATTTTATTGGCTATGTCTATATTGCAGGAGCAGCGCAATAGTTACTTGGTCTAGCTTAATTACTGGGTCTTTTTTTATTTATTGTAATATGATACAATAAATTGAAATTATTTGACAAAGGATGCCAATTAATTTAAATCAGTATTTAATTGTATACTAACTATAAAATAGTAATCTTTTTTAGTAAATATAATATAATATAATATAACATACGAAAAATTATTAACCTAATAGGTTAATAAAAATTGACGATTGGGGGATAATATTATATAATGGACTTAGAATTCAAAACTAGCAAGCTTCAAAAACAATGTGAAAATCCTAAGGAAGCTCAGAAAAAATATGGACCACAGATTGGAATAAAACTTACTCAAAGGGTTAATGAATTAATAGCGGCTTTAAGTTTAGAGGATGTTAGTAAAAATAGAGCTAATGGGTTTCATGATTTAGATGGCGATAGAAATGGCGAATTCGCAGTTACATTAGTTCATCCATTTAGACTGATATTTAAGCCTATTTTTGATAATTCTGATAGTAAGAATGATCTAAGTTCAATAAATGTTGTAAGGATTGAGGAGGTAATTGATTATCATGGCAAAAACAAGAGAAAATAAATATACGCCAACTATTGCTATCCCTCCAGGTGAGACGATAAAAGAAAATTTAGAAGTGTTAGAAATGTCTCAGACAGAATTATCTGCGAGAATAGGAATTACTACTAAACATTTAAGCAATATAATAAATGGTTTAGCTCCGATAACTTATGAAACTGCCTTGAAACTTGAAGTTGTAATTGGACCTAGTGCAGAGTTTTGGATGAACTTAGAAATAAATTATCAGCTTAATAGAGCAAGATTGAAAGAACTTGAACAAATAAGCCAAGATATAGAGTTTTTAAAGTTTATTCCATATAATGAAATTAGTAAATTAGGATGGGTTGATGTAACCACAGATAAAAAAGAAAGGGTTATCAATTCAAGAAGTTATTATGGAGTTGCTTTATTAGGATTAATTAAGAACTCATATAGCGTTAGTTTTAGACAGGGCAAAACGAATCATGAAATATCTAATTATGGCGTTTTGGCATGGCTTAGAAAAGCTGAAATGAAAGGGAACGATATTGAAGTTGAGGTGTTTAATAAAATTAAACTTAAAACCCTTATCCCTGAGTTTAGAAAATTAACGTTGGAAAAACCTGAGGTGTTTTATCCGAAAATGAAGCGGTTATGCGCAGAATGTGGGATTGCATTGGTATTGGTGCATTCTTTATCAAAAACTTATATTCAGGGAGCTACAATTTGGAAAAATGATAAAGCTATATTAGCATTGACGGTTAGAGGAAAAAAAGCAGATATTTTTTGGTTTACATTTTTCCACGAACTTGCTCATTTAATACACCATGGTAAAAAAGAAATTCATATTAATTACGAAAATGATCATGATAAACAAGAAGACGAAGCAGATTCAATTTCTAGAAGCTATTTAATATCTGAGAAACAATACAGTAATTTCATTAAAAATTATCCTTATACTGACAAATATACGATAGTAAAATATGCTAAAGAAATTGAAATAAGTCCATGTATATTAATAGGAAGGTTACTACACGATGAGTTAATAAGTTATGACAAGTGGTGTAATGATATGAGACCTTCTTTTAAAATTATATAAAGTTAAATATGTCTTAAGCCTGTGGTTAGAGAAATCTAGCTTCAGGTCTTTTTTATTTTTGGATATCCTTGTCTATATGGGGTAGTATAGATAATCCGACAATGTTGGCGCTACCCCATAGCCATCAAGCTAAGCATAATATTATTGTGTTGTATAATACATTAAAAAATCATCATTAATAAAGCCTTTTTTCATATAAAAAAATAAAGGATCACAAACCAATGGTATAATATTCCTAAGAGTTACGTCAGATTAGTATTTTATTGCGATACAAGGATTATTTATTTACTTATTGGGAGGTGTAATTTGAAAATTGATATTATCGGGGCTGTTGGTAGTGGAAAGACGTCGTTATCACGTAGGATAGCAGAAGAATTTCATATTCCTTGTTATGAACAAGATAATATAGTTTGGATGAGGACAGGAAAAGGTGATATTAGGCGTCCAGATAAAGAAAGAGAAAGAATGTTCATGGATATACTGACGAGTAAAAACTGGGTGATGGAAGGTTCACCAAGAAAATACTTAAAAAAGCGTTATGAATATTGCGATTATATTATTTTTTTAGATACAAAGTCCTTTATACGATTGTATAGAATTTTAAGACGCTGGATTCGGCAAAGAACGGGGAAAGAATCATATAACACCAAGCCAACATTAAAGTTTTTATGGATGAATATAAAGTGGCACCATGAATTTAATAATGATAGAAAACAGTTAATATCCGAATTATTGCAATGTGGATTAAGATATAAAAGATTTAAAAATGCAAATGGTGTTATCAATTTTTGCTATAATACATACGAAATAAAATGAGTCAGGATGTGAGAAAACTTTTTGCTGTCTTATATTTGAATTTAGAGGATGTGAATATATGTATAAAAATGTAAAGGTGATACTCATTGGTGGAAGTCCGATGAGTGGGAAGACAACATTAGCTACTAAAATAGCTTCAAAGTATTTTTATAATTGTATTTCTACTGATGATATTGGACAAGTAATTCAAACAGTAATTGATGTTGATCTAATGAAAGGACATGATTATCGTGAATATTATATTAGGAAATCTATTGATGGACTTATTAAGGATATAACAGATTATCATGAGAGAATATGGCCTTCAATAAAACGTTTAATTGATATACATAGTAATTGGTCTAATCCAATTATTATCGAGGGATGGGCATTATACCCCCGGTTAGTGAAAGAGTTGGGTGATAAAAATATAAAGAAAATATGGCTAGTTTGTGATGATAAAGTTCTAGAAAAAAGGTTAATCGAAGCTAAAGAATTTTACATAGGAGCGACAGATAAAAATTTGATGATTCTGAATTACTTGAAGCGAAGTATATGGCATAATCACAAAATTTTTAAAGAGATTAAAGAATTTAACGAAGACCACATAAGAATATCTGTAGATTTAACGAAAGAAGAATTATTTAAGAGAGCTATAGAGGTGTTAGAAAGATAAAATTGGCACTGTATTAACTAACAATACAATCAAGGTGTTACCGGCAAAGTCATATAGTGAGATTTCGGCAACTATATTTACTGAATTTTTACCAGTTGTAAAAGGTTGCTATTGACATTGAGCCTCTATGGGTATGACTATCAGCCCTTAAGAACGCCTTATAAATAAGGGCTCGCAGTGGGTAGTCTATCATACCCACCCTCAATGTAAATAGTTCGCTACGCCAACCCTACTTTTGAACTGGAAGAAATTCTCTCTTTTTACTTGCCGAAATCTCACCATTTGTGTTTGCCGGTTACACAAGGTAGCTTTGGCTGCAATGGGGCAGGGAACATAATTCAGTAAGTACTGCGTAATTTGTAGTACTTATTTTATAATAATTTAAAAGAATATTTTAATAGGAGGTAGAATCTGTATATGAAAAACAAAATTCTTTTATAATAATAGTTGCTGCAGTAATATTATTATTCCCTATATTGATGGACAAATTAATAGGTAACAATATTTCTTCTAATATATCAAATGAGCAATGGGTATCATTTTTAGGAAGTTACGTTGGTAGCATATTAGGTGGTGCTTTTACTATTATAGGTGTATTTGCTACAATAAAATATTACAAGGATCAAGATGAGTCAAAGCATCAAGAACGTGAAAATGTGATACTTTCTGAAATAAAGAAACAATATGAGATAAAATATAAATTTGAATTTTTAGATGAATTGCATAAGATGAACAGAACTCTCAACATAATTTCAGAGCATTTCTCTACTGTAAAAATGTTGATTTATAATACTGAAACAGAAAATCCATTAAAATGTATTAGCCCTAGTTTGTGGAAATACATAAAAACACAGGCTAGTGATATTGATACCCACTATAATAACATAAAATCAATATATGAATGCAAACTAAGTGTTTTTTATAGTGATTCTTTTATATTGAAAGCTCAAGATGATGTGAGTGCTTTATATTTTATGCTGGCCGAAGGTCTTAATAACGTAAATAGAAATACATCTGTAGAAAGCCTTGAACAGAATTTGCTAGATATGGTACATCAATGGCATCTTAATAGAAGCATTAATGATATTAAAGATATATATGCCTGGATTAGTGACTTTAAACAGAGATTCGTTGATTATATGACTGGGTTTAAAGAAAGCATGTAACATAAAAGTAGTTTTTTGTACGAGGGAAAGATGTCCGGAAAAACAAAAAGGAATGTACTTGCAAATTATATAAGAAAACCATTCAATTATTATTTGGATTTTATAAAAGTTCGTGTTTAATGCAAAAGGCGAACTTTAGCTATATTACTACGTTTGAAAAGTTATAACACTAAATTTACATGAAAAGCGAACTTTTACTTGATAAAACGCGAACTTATACTATAATTATATTAATAGGTAATAAATAAATTATAGAAAGTGGTGTAAATAAATGGTAGCATTAACAACCGAGCAATATGAAAATATAATAGAGGTT
>NZ_JAENWM010000088.1 GCF_016650035.1 Clostridium sp. | reverse complement strand
TTTTCTAAAAGTTCCTGCATCTTGTAGGCTTGTTTGCTATGCCTATTTTTATTACTAACTACTCCCTGAACATAAAATTTATAGCGTTATAATAATTCTGTACAAAATCAAGTTTTACATATTAGTTTCCGTGACTACTCTGATACTCTAAGTCTTGGATCTATTAATCCATATGCTATATCAACCATAAGAAGGGAAAATATTATTAGTATGGCATAGAACAGTGTTATACCCATAGTCATAGAGTAATCCTGATCTACAATGGTAGATACAAAGTATTCGCCAAGTCCTGCAACAGCAAAAACCTTCTCTATAACAATAGATCCTGTTATGATAGCTGCAAACAATGGTCCAAGTATCGAGATAACAGGCATTATAGCATTTCGAATTACGTGACTCCATATAATTTTAGTAGTTGAGAGACCTTTGGATTTTGCAGTCTGTATATAATCTTGACCAAGTACTTCAAGAGTAGTTGAACGCATTAATCTAGCTACAAAAGCCAAAGTACCAAGCCCCAAAGCAAATGATGGCAAAATCATAGAAAGTGGACTACTAGTTACGGTAACTGGAAGCCAGCCTAAAATTACTCCAAAATAATAGGCCAGCAATGGACCCATAACAATGCTTGGAACAGATACCCCTACAATCGCTATAAAGATTACAATATAATCAGCCGCTTTCTGATGTTTAAGGGCTGCAATAACGCCCAAAAGCAATCCGAAAAATGACGAGTATAACATAGCTCTCCAACCCAAAGCAAATGACTTTGGAAAACTACTTTTTATTACTTGGGATACCGGACGATTAAGATATTTATAAGATAGTCCAAGGTCTCCATGAACTAAGTTATTCATATATTTAATATATTGCTGAGAAACAGGCAGATCTAATCCGTATTTTTGTAATAGTGCTTGTCGTAATTCTGGCTTCATCTTTGGGTTATGAAAAGGATCTCCTGGAAGCGCTTTCATTAACGCAAAAGTTATAGTCGCTATGCAAAACATTGTTATAATTGCAAAAAATATTCTTTTAATAATAAATCTAACCATCCTTTTACCTCCTTTATGTAGAAAAATACAAATTTATTCAATTGCCTATATACATAAGGAAGGGTATACGTTAAAAACATATACCCCCTGCCTCATTTATTGTTTATTGAAACTACTTAAGTTATTTTGCATTTTTTGCTGCCATATCTACATTAGCCCAATAGAAATCTACACTTGGACCTGCACCTCTAGTAACAACGTCTGTTAAATAATTTTTAAAGGTATAATGAGCTATTCTGAAGTACTTAGGTGCAATAGCCATATCTTCCATTAACAATTTTTCAGCATCATATAAGTAACCCATTCTAACTTTTGGATCTGGTTCACTTTTAGCATCTTGAATTAATTTATCAAAATCTGGATTATTGTACTTACCATTATTGTTTCCATTAGTGGATTCAAATAGATCTAAATATGTCATCGGATCCATATAATCTGGTCCCCAACCACTAGAGCAAATACCAAAGTCTCCAGATTTAAGTCTAGCTAATTTATCACCCCATGCAACTGGTACAAGTTTGATATCCATTCCAATAGCTTTTAAATCTGCTTGTAATTTTTCACCTTGTTTTTTACCAACATCAGATTGATCTATTAAAACATCTAACGTTTCTAATTTATCAAGTTTTAATTCTTTAAGTCCTAGTGCTAAAGCTTCTTTAGCCTTATCTACTTGATGATCTTCAATTAAAGCTTCACCATTTTCCTCACGGAAGGACTTATCAAGACCTGGGAAGAAATTTGGAATTAATGAGAGTGCAGGCGCATCTCCTATTGTAATACTATCTACTAAACCTTGACGATCTTGTGCTAAAGATATAGCTTTTCTTATATTAACATTTTCTGTTACTGCATTGTTAAATAAGTTAAATTCAAGATAAAATACACTATAATCAGGCTTATCAATTAAATCTTGTAGTTCATTTTGATCAAGCACTGCTTTATCTTGGAAATCCTTCAAATCATTAGCTTGAATTGCGGAACCGTCTAAAGCTCCTGTTTTTAAAAGATTTGTTCTTGTAGCAATATCATTAACAACTTTTAATTTGATTGTATCAATTTTTACATTATCTTTATTCCAATAATTCGGATTTTTTTCTAGTGTAAAGCTGTCTTTGTGTAACCATTCTGTAATTTTCCATGCTCCATTACTGTTTAATCCTGTAGTTTCAAGAGCGTAGTCACTTGGATGAGCTTTGTAAAAAGCTTCATTTACAGGGGCATAAACAAAATTAGCAGTTAGTCCTACAAAATAAGGTACTACTTTTGAAAGTGTAACTTCAATATTTCCATCTTTCTCTGCAATTCCAACCTTTGACCATAAATCTGCTTTCATTGTATCAAATGTTGTCATCATATCTGCTGGCATTAGCTTAAATGCATCAGCAACCTTAGAAGTCAATTCTGCTTTTTTAGTTTTATCTTTCTCAGCATCGCGACTTTCAACTAAAGCTTTAAATGTTGAATCTTTTTCAGCATAGTAAGATTCACTAGTAAAACTTGCATACTCTGCAGCTCCTACAATATAATCAGTGATCATAAATCCATATTGACTGTTTCCGTCAAGTGCGAGTTTCCATCCAAAGAAGAAATCCTTAGCGGTAACCTGTGTTCCATCAAGCCATTTTGCATCTTTGTTAAGTTCAAAGGTATAAGTATTAGTTGCTTCATCTAAACTCCATTTTGATGCAACTCCTGGTTCATATTTACCTTCTTCTTTACCAAAACGAACTAAACTTTCCATATACATATTTGCAATTTGGAAATCAATTTGTCCCGTCATCATCTGTGGATCCAAAGTTTCTGGTTCATCTGAAGAGTAATAATTTAAAACCTGTGGTACATTGTCATCTTTCTTTACCTCATCTGTTGTTTTGCTGCATCCAGCAAGTACAGTTGTGGATACAAGCATAGCTACAACCAAAGACGCTAATAATTTTTTCTTTTTCATTACATAATCCCCCTCTATTTAGTCAATTTAACCAATCCATTCCTTGTTATATCTAAATTACAAAAGGATAAATTTCTACTTTTCTCCTGTAAATTTATTCCACTAATAGAAAAAGTTTTAAATTGTATATATTAACCATCATCTGAATCATTGAATATCTCTGCTTGCAATTGTTCAAATTATTAAACTTTTTTTTATATTATCATGTAATTTTTGAATTGTCAATGAAATCATTCACTTTACACAATTAAAGCACGGTTTTCAATCACTAATTAATTCACTTGTAAACCTAATAATATAATTGCTTAATCTTTCGATCTTTCTGTAGATGAACCAAATAGATATGCTTTTATTATTTATATAAAGCTATTCCAATACAAATTCCTCAAAATAGTACAGCCATAATCATTTTTATAATATAGCATAAACTAAGAATTAATCATCTTATTAATTCATATTCAATAGTATTCTGAATATTACCTTGCAATTAATGTTTTTTAGAGATTTTGATTATTTTTTTAAAAGTATATATATTTTCACTTAGTGGCTATATAATATAATAAAGATAAACATTTAGTTGTTTAGTGATAATATTTGCATTCTTTTAAATTATTATTCATTAATCTAAAAAATGCTTCACTAAACCCAATAACAATTAATAAATATATAGTAATAATATAAAAAATAATTTATATAGAATAACTATTAATACTTATTATTCATTCTATGTAAATACGCGGAGGTAATTTTATGCATATTTTTAAAGGTTCTGGTGTTGCAATAGTCACCCCATTTAATAATAGAGGGGTAAATTTCGAAAAACTTGAAGAGTTAATAGAATGGCATATTAATTCCAAGACAGATGCAATTATAGTATGTGGCACTACAGGAGAAGCTTCTACTATGTCGGATCAAGAAAAAAAAGAAACTATAAAATTTGTAGTTGATGTTGTTAATAAGAGAATTCCAGTAATTGCCGGCACTGGAAGTAACGACACTGCTGCCACAATAAATATGAGTAAATGGGCAGAAAAAATAGGTGTAGATGGACTTCTTGTAATTACACCTTATTACAATAAAACTACTCAGAAAGGCTTAATTCAACATTTTACTGCAATTGCTAGTAGTGTAACTTCACCGATAATAATATATAATGTTCCCTCAAGAACTGGTCTTAATATTAATCCATCCACACTTTTAAAATTGTGCGCAATACAAAATATTGTAGCAATCAAAGAAGCAAGCAGTAATATAAGTCAAATAGTACAAATCAAGGCATTATGCGGTGATAACTTAGATATGTATTCCGGTAACGATGACCAAGTTATACCTATTCTTTCCTTGGGTGCTATTGGTGTTATATCTGTTGTTGCAAATATAATTCCTAGGGACATTCATAACATGTGCGAATTATATTTCCAGGGTAATCATGAGGCGGCACTGAAAATTCAGCTTGAATATCTCTCACTTAATAATTCATTGTTCACTGAAACTAATCCTATACCAGTAAAAACAGCTATGAATCTTATGGGCATGGAAGTAGGCCCTTTAAGACTACCACTATGTGAAATGGAAGAGAATAATTTAAATATACTAAAAAAAGAACTAACAGCTTATAATATTCCTTTAAAGGAGGACATCAAATGATTAAAATGCTTCTAAATGGGTGTAACGGCAAAATGGGTAAAATTATTTCTGAACTGGCTTCTTCTTCCTCAACTATTTCAATTGTAGCTGGTGTTGATAAAAATTCATCGAATTTAAACTATCCATGCTATAACAATATTAATGAATGTAATGATGATATAGATGTTATTTTAGATTTTTCAAGACCAGAGGCTTTAGATTCACTATGTGAATATTCTAAAGAAAAAAATATTCCTATTGTGTTCTGCACTACTGGTTATACAGAAGAAGATTTATCCAAAATTAATTCTCTTAGTAGTGAAGTTGCAGTATTTCACTCAGCAAATATGTCTATAGGTATAAATATCGTTAACAATATACTCAAAAGCATCAGTAATATGCTTTATAAGGATTTTGACATTGAAATAATTGAAAAACATCACAATCAAAAAGTAGATTCACCTAGTGGAACCGCTCTACTTCTTGCAAATACAATTAAGGATTCTATTAAAGATGAAACTATCTTTGTCAAAGGACGCGACGGTATAGGCAAGCGAGACCATAAGGAAATAGGAATTCACGCTATAAGAGGTGGAAATATTATTGGTGATCACGAAATAATTTTTGCTGGCAAGGGAGAATGTATTGAAATTAAGCATACCGCAATATCAAGGGAAGTTTTTGCAGTAGGTGCACTTAAAGCCTGTGAATATATATACAAAAAACAGAGTGGTTTATACAACATGGACGATGTAATTAATATTTAACCTTTAAAATAAAAAATCAACCTCTAGAGTACAAAGTACTTTGCAGGTTGATTTTTTCATATAAATAATTCTAGATTACTCAACTAGTTATAAAGTTTTAAGCCATTTTTCCATTCTATCTAAACCTTCCTTTAACATCTCTAAACTGTAAGAATATGAAATCCTAATAAAGCCCTCTCCCCCGAATCCAAAAGCTGACCCAGGCACCACAGCAACTTTACCTTCATTTAATAGTCTATCGCAAAACTCTTCGCTTTTCATAGAATATTTTTTTATAGAAGGAAATATATAAAAGGCACCCCTAGGCCTTATTACATCCATACCCATTTCATTCAATCTTTTATAAACATATTCTTTTCGCTTTTCAAATTCCATTTTCATATTATTTACATCATTCATACAGGAAATCAGCCCCTCATATGCACCCCATTGGGATATTGAGGATGCACAAGAAACATTATACTGATGCACTTTGATTATATTATCCATAATATATGTGCTAGCACAAACATATCCTATTCTAAGACCTGTCATGGAAAACATTTTAGAAAACCCTCCTACCAAAATCACTCTATCCCGAAGTTCATTAATTTGAGCTAAAGAATAGTATTTTTCATAACATAAGGAACTATATATCTCATCACTTATTATATAAATGTTTTTTTCTTTTAAAATTTGAAAAAGTTCATCTCGCTCCTTGCAGGATAATGCTGCTCCAGTAGGGTTAGAAGGATATGACACCACTAAAAGCTTGGGATTTTCTTCATTAATAAGTTTATTTAATTCATCAAAATTAATAGTGAAATCACTATTAAGGTTGTAATTAACTACTTCTGCTCCGAAAAGCTTCACACAACTCTCGTAAGCCGGATAAGCTGGCGACGGTACCAGGACTTTGTCTCCAGGATTTAAAAAGGCTGCAAATGCACTTAGCAGTGCCTCACTTCCACCAACAGTAACAACTATCTCATCGGCTGAGTAATTAATGCCAGTGCCACTTAAAAACTTAGAAATCTCATTTCTTAGTTCGGATATACCCGCATTTAAAGTGTACTCCGTTTTATTTTCATTAATAGCCGCAATCATAGCCTTTTTAATATTTTCTGGCACCGGAAAATCAGGTTGACCCAGTGTCAGCGAAATTGCCCCTGGAACCTTTGTAACTTTATTGAAAAATTTTCTAATTCCTGAAATTTCTACATTACACACATTATTTGAGAATACATTATTCATAATTACCATCCTTTACGTAAGCGTTTGAATTATTAACATTTTACTATAAAAAAACATAAAAATCAGTAATTTTCGAACTTTTGTAAGAAAATAATAATATTTATGTTTAAATAATGTTGATTTTGATATATGCTTTATAGAGTACTTAATTTTATTGATATAAATAATATTAAAAATCAGTATAAATTAAATGTATAAAGAAAATAATTTGACTTAATACTTATAATACGAAAGGAGAATAACTATGAATTATGATTTAACAGATCCATATGAAATTGCAAGGTACATAAAAGAAGCTAAAAAAGCTACTCCACTTAAACTTTATATTGATGGAGATTTATCACAATGCCAATTTGGAAATATAGAGAATTTTGGAACCGGAAGTTTCTATATACTTTTTGGAGAAAGTACAGAGGTATCAGATTTCCTAATAAAGTATAAAGACAAAATTAAAAAATTCAAACTCGAACAAGACAGACGAAATTCTGCTATCCCACTTATCGACATGAAGAATATTGATGCAAGGATTGAACCGGGTGCGATTATTAGAGATAAGGTTACCATAGGTAAAAATGCTGTTATAATGATGGGTGCTGTAATTAATATAGGTGCTGAGATTGGCGATGAAACTATGATTGATATGAATGCTGTTGTAGGTGCAAGAGGAAAACTTGGCAAACGAGTCCATTTAGGTGCAGGTGCCGTAGTCGCTGGCGTTCTAGAACCACCAAGCAAAAGCCCTTGTGAAATAGGAGACAATGTACTAATTGGAGCAAATGCTGTAATACTCGAAGGTGTTAAAATTGGAAACAACTCTGTAGTTGCAGCAGGATCCGTAGTTGTAAATGACGTTCCTGAAAATGTTGTAGTTGCTGGAGCTCCAGCAAAAATAATAAAAAATGTAGATATTGGCACTAAAGAAAAAACTAAACTTTTAGATGATTTAAGAGGTTAAAAAAGAGCAAGTATTACTACAAATGCAATTCACTGTGCTAAGTAATTCTAAACCGATTTTAATGAAAAATGCTAAAAAGTACAAACTCGCTAACGCTCAAACATGTACTTTTCTTAACGCATTCTTCATTAAAATCAATTTGAATTACTAAAGCTTGTTCATATGCATTTTACGTATTACTTGCTTCTTTAACATATTAAATGAATCCAATGGGACTGTATGAAATGAAAATAATACTATATAACGTCTAGAGCCTCAAAGTTATGCTCCTCATCATTCATATCTGATTCTTCTATATTTTCACCATCTTTATTGACTTTTTCCATTTTGGATATAGATACTTCATATGCCACTTTTTTTATAACTTCATCCTCTGATATTTTCTTTTGGTATTCTCTACTTTGAAGTCTTCCCCAAATTCTTATATTATCCCCTACTTCAAGACTTTTGCAAAATCTAGAATTTCTCCCCCAAGCAATTGTAGGTATATAATCAGATTTATTATACAATCTGTTAACTGCTAGTAGCATATCCGCAATCTCTCTTCCAAAAGGAGTCGTCCTATATATCGGACTTTTACAAATAAATCCATCTAAAAATATTTGATTTGGATTTTTACTGCGTTCTTCACAAATTTTTATATCTCTAGCAAATACCGTTAAAATCAATCTATTAGATCCATCAACAAATTTATTATATGATCTAAGCTGGCCTTCCACTATAAATTCATTTCCTATTTTGATATCAATACCTGCAATTAATCTTTCCGAGATTGTTATAGTTAAAATATCCGTTGTTTCACTTAATCTCCAAACCTCAAAATCAAATACATAAAATCCTTCCCCATACATTTCATGACTAAACTTTAATTCAGATACAATCTTTCCTTCTAAATAAATCTTGTTGTTTAACATAATATTATCCATTATAACCCCTCTTTCCCTTAGTTTTTTTTAATAAGCTTTCCTTAGAATATAAGTATTCAGTTTTCTAATGTAATATACCTAATACTGAGATAATTTTGTTTGTACGTATTTTGCCAAAACTATCACTTATTGGTATTTACATTATAATACAAATACATGATAAATACCAATACATTTAACATTTATTTTTGTATTTGTTTTCCTGCACTATTTATATAATAATTATCTTTATATATAAGGTCCGATATTTTAACAAATTCATAACCCTCCGCTTTTAAATAATCTAAAATTTTAGGCAAATTTTCCGGTGTGTATTTTGCATTATTATGAAATAATAGTATGGAGCCTGGCTTAGTTTTGCTTACTATTCTATTATACTCAATATCTGCCCCTTGTTCTTTCCAATCAATACTATCTACATCCCATTGAATGCATTTATGACTTGTAGATTCTACTGTTTCAACTACTAAATTATTATACTCGCCAGATGGGCATCTAAAAATTGTAGTACCTTGTCCTGTTATAGACCTTATTTTAGCATCCGTTATTGCTATTTCATTAATCATTATCTCTTTAGGTATTGTAGTCATTATAGGATGTTTATTAGAATGATTTCCTATTTCATGCCCACTATCAAACATAGTCTTTAACTTATCTGGATGCTGATCTATCCACGCTCCCACTATAAAAAATGTTGCTTTAGCATTATACTTGTCTAATATTTTTAATATCTCATCTGTTTTATCATCCCCCCAGCTTACATCGAATGATATTGCAATCTTTTTCTCTTTAGTATCTACGTTGTAAATTGGTAATCTACGTTGTTCACCAAAAAAAACGCCACTGATTTTTGTGTTATAAACACCCAAAGCCGCTAAAATGCCAATAAAAATCACACAAAACACTACTAACTTTTTGTTTATATAATTCATCCTCTGTCATTGCCTCCTTACTTCTCCTGTATATTTATACTTAAATTTATATTCTAAAAATTATTATATATGTATAATTCTATTTATAAAATTCAATTTAAGTTAAAATTTACATAAATATTATAATTATTAAAATAAAAAACACCGATAAGTATTGGTGTTTTTTATGTTATAATATATATAGTTAATTTTATGGACAGTCATAATTGTTTTGTTCGCATGCGGATTACAAGGAGGAATAGATATGTTTGAAGATGCTTTAGAACTCGCTGAAAATAAGCTTCTTTTACTTTATATATTTTACAAAATAAAGCTCCCTATTTCTAATATTCAAATAACGCAAATCATCCTAGAACATAATTTTATAAATTATTTTACTTTACAACAATATATAACTGAACTCATAGCATCTAACTTGCTTTTGCACACTGAAAAGCAAGGCAAACATAGATTAGTCATTACCCCAAAGGGAAATAATGTTCTATCCTTATTTAAAGATAGAATTTCTGAAAATAAGATACAACTTATTGATGACTACTTGAAAGCTCATCTTGAGAATATCAAAAAAGAACTAAGAGTTAGCGCCGATTATACAATAGAAAACAACAATAATTATTTAGTTAATCTAACTGCGTCAGAAGATACTTTTACACTTATAGATATTAAACTTAGTGTAGCTTCTAACAAGCGTGCACGTGATTTGTGCTCCAAATGGAAAAATAATCCTTCAGAGCTTTATACTAAGATAATAAACCTTCTTATAGATGACTAATCTTCATTCAGAAGCTTAATCTTCTTATAGAAGTGCCATTCCTGTAGGCTCTCCGCCAATAGTAATGGCTTTTTTATTTTCAGTTACTTTATCAATCCGAATAAGCAAATTATTATAATTATCACCTACATACAAATATTTTTCATCTTCGAGTATTCCCCTAGGCATGCCTCCAACTTCTATTTTTTTTATCTCTTTATAATTATTTATATCTACTATACTCACAGTACCATCTCCAAAATTTGATACATAGCAGAATCTTTCATTAAAATACATATCTATAGGTGAGTTACCAACAGGTATTTTATATAATACATTAAAGTTCTTTAATGAAATAATACTTATACTTCCCTTGCTATCCATACCTAGATTGCTCTCGCAAACTAAAATATAATTTCCATCTGCAGTAATTACTGCTTTAGTTGGATATGCCCCCACCCTAATGCTTTTAATATTTCCACCCTGTGCACAATCAATTATTGTAATGCTATCGCTATTCATATTTGCTACTATAATAATATTTTTCTTTTTACAAATATATATACTATGCGGTAAATTTCCACAAGGGATTGCTTCTACAATGTGCTTTTTCCCTAAATCAAATACTATTATGTCATCAGAATCTCCACAAAGAACATAAACTTTATTATCATAAACTGATAAATCATTACAGTGCATGCCTATAAAGTAACTTTCAGTTTCATAAGTATTAATATTGACCATAGAAATACTATTATCATAGCTGTTAGCTGTTATAATCTTATTTTCATGAATATATATACCATGAGGACCAATTTTTTTGAGACTTTCACTATCTAGATATATTTTTTCTTCTTCTACAAACAAATCCAAATTAACTTTTGATATGCAATCTGATGAAGTATTACATACATATAGCTTTCTCAAATTCATCACCCCCTCACATTCATAATATGAAAATAGTAATAATATGCTAACAATCTTTTATTAAAATTTATTTCTTTACGTGGATATGCTTAATAGGCCATCGGCACTTGAAAAATTAGTTGTAAATGCTAAAAAAAGACACATATTAAATTATAATATGTGTCTTGGCTCTTTTGAAAAAATATTAATAGTTATGTTTATTACGTATAATCCTTCTCATATCTCCCGCCATATATAACGAACCTGCCACTAATAATAAATCCTCATCCTTGCAGTAGCTTAAGGCTTTTTCATAAGCCTTCTCATAATTTTCAATGGACTCACAGTTAGTAGTATATTTTTCTACTTGGACTTTTAGCTCTTCTGAAAGCTCCGCCCGTATGCTCTGTGGTGTAACGGTAATAACTCTACTTACCTTTGGTACTATAGTTTTTATCATCTCTTCAACTTGTTTATCCGCAAGGATTCCTAAAATCAATATTATCTTATCGTAATTAAAATACATATCAATGCTTTCGGTAAGGTTTTTTATACCATCTATATTATGGGCTCCATCTATAACAACTAATGGTTTTTGATTCATTACCTCCAGTCTTGCTGGCCATTTAACTGTTCTTAGGCCTGTTAATATATTAGCTTTATTTATTGTAGCCCCTTGTAAAAGAAGTTCCTCTATAGCATAAACTGCCACGCAGCAGTTTAGTAATTGATGTTTTCCAAGGAGTGCCAAATCAATAATGTAATCATCATTTGGAGTTACAACTTTTATATTTTGTGTTATAACTTTATTATTGGTGTATAGTTTTCCTTCTACTTGTGTAATTGCAATTTGTTTTAAATTTTCTTTTCCTAAATATAGAGCTGAATTTCTTGGTACTTTTATTAATTTACATTTTTTTAAAGCGCATATTCCATCGATTACTTTCTCACTTTGTTTTTCCTGAGGATACATAATTACAGGAATTCCTTCCTTAATTATTCCTGCTTTTTCATAAGCAATTTTATCCAAGGTATCTCCTAGTATTTGAGTATGGTCTAAACTAATGGAAGTAATAACACTTAAAACAGGTATAATTACATTTGTTGAGTCAAGTCTTCCTCCAAGCCCTACTTCAACAATTGCAAAATCTATTTCTTTCTGAAAAAAGTATAAAAAACCTACACAAGTAATAATTTCAAATTCTGTTGGATTACTATACCCTAGTTCCACTACTTTTTCTACAGCACTAGAAACCTCTGTTACAATATTGCTTAAATCATCTTTAGATATGTTTTTATTATTTATTTGGATCCGTTCTTCAAATTCTTCAATAAATGGAGAGGTGTACGCGCCTATCTTATATCCAGCGTGGACCAAAATATTAGCCACCATAGCAGTTGTTGACCCTTTTCCATTAGTTCCTGCGATATGTACACACTTTATTTTTTTATGTGGATTCCCTAAAAGTTCTAATATTTTTTCTGTTCTTTCAAGCCCAAGTTTGCTGCCAAACTTAGCTGTGTTTTTTATGTAATCTATGGCTTCTTCATAATTCATTTTTTTCCTTCCTTTCAAGATAGTCTGGGGATAGTTAAGAAATTTTTAACTTATACTTAAATTTTATACTAAGTTCAACCTAGTAACAACTTTTTTTTAAAATTTAAAAGCTTCCCATGTTTTAAAAAAACATAGGAAGCTTTTAACTAAAGCTTATTTTAAATTTTCTATACTTTGAATCACTGAATTGTACATTTCTTTATATTTAACACCTTTAGCTCTTTCTTCCTCAACTACCTCTACTGGAGCTTTATCTGTAAATCTTTTATTACTTAGTTTCTTCTCTACTCTTTCAATTTCACTTTCTAGTTTTTCTTTATCTTTGTTTAATCTTTCTAATTCTTTTTCTAAATCTACAAGCTCAAGTAATGGCATGTAAACCTCTGCACCTTTAGTTACTACGGTAACAACATTTTCTGGTGCTTCATCTTTGGAATTTAAAAATACTACTTCACTTGCTGATGCTAGTTTTTGAAAATATACCATTCCTTCTTCAAAGGCTTCTTTTCCTTCTGTAGCATAGATAAATACTTTAGCTTTTCTTGAAGGTGGTACATCCATATCTGCTCTAGCATTTCTTACATCCTTTATAGCTTCTATAATATAGTTCATGCACTCTTCTGATTTTTCATCTTTAAGGGCATCTTCATACTCTGGCCATTTAGAAATCGTTATAGATTCGTACTCCTTATCTAAATGAGTATATATTTCTTCTGTTATAAACGGCATAACAGGATGAAGCAATTTAAGTCCAGTTTTTAATACATCGTTTAATACATTTAACACTATACCTTTGGACTGCCCATCTTCTGCATATAATACTGGCTTGACAAGCTCAATATACCAATCACAGAATTCTGTCCACATAAAATCATGTGTCTTTTGAAGAGCTATTCCTATTTCAAACTTTTCAATATTTTCTGTAACTTCTTTTACTACCGTATTCATTCTTGATAATATCCACTTGTCAGCAACACTATAGTTTTTATTCTCTTTGTACTTATTCATTAACTCCAAATTTACGTTCATCATAACAAACCTAGAAGCATTCCAAATTTTATTAGCAAAATTTCTGGCTGCTTCTACTCTTGATTCATAGAATCTCATATCACTACCTGGTGCATTTCCTGTAGCAAGTGAGAATCTTAAAGCATCTGCACCATATTTTTCTATTATGTCTAATGGGTCTGTACCATTTCCTAATGACTTAGACATTTTTCTTCCCTTATCATCTCTAACCATTCCATGCATTAATACCGTTTCAAAAGGTACTTCTTTTAAATTATAAAGTCCTGAAAAAATCATTCTTGCAACCCAGAAGAATATAATGTCGTATCCTGTTATTAACACACTTGTTGGATAAAAATATTTTAAATCCTCTGTATTATTAGGCCAACCCAGTGTTGAAAAAGGCCACAATGCTGAGCTAAACCAAGTATCAAGAACATCTTTATCTTGCTGCAAATTTATACTATTACATTTAGTGCAGTTTGTTGGCTCAGTTGATGCAACAATTATTTCCCCACAATCTTTGCAATACCATACTGGAATTCTATGTCCCCACCACAATTGTCTTGATATACACCAATCTTGAATATTTTCCATCCAATTGAAATAGGTTTTTTCAAATCTCTCTGGAACAAATTTAGTTTCCTTTTCCCGTACAGCATCTATAGCTGGCTTTGCAAGTGATTCCATCTTAACATACCATTGTTTTGATAACAGTGGCTCTACAGTGGTAGAACATCTATCATGAGTACCTACATTGTGAGCGTGGTCTTTTATTTTAACAAGTAAACCTTGCTTATCTAAATCTTCTACAATAAGCTTTCTTGCCTCATATCTGTCAAGACCTGAATATTTCCCATAACCTTCACATATAGTTGCATTTTCATTCAAAATCACTATTTCAGGTAGATTATGTCTCTTTCCTATTTGAAAATCATTAGGATCATGTGCTGGAGTGATTTTAACTGCACCTGTTCCAAACTCTAAATCAACGTAATCATCTGCAACTATTGGTATTTCTCTATTTACTATAGGAAGAATTAATGTTTTCCCTACTAAATGTGCATAACGAGGATCTTTAGGATTTACAGCAACTGCTGTATCTCCAAGCATAGTTTCCGGCCTTGTGGTAGCTATTTCTAAGAATTCATCACTACCTACTACTGGATATTTTATATGCCAGAAGTGGCCTGCTTGTTCTTCAAATACTATTTCTGCATCTGAAATTGCCGTCATACATTTAGGACACCAGTTTGTTATTCTATTTCCCTGATAAATAAGTCCCTCTTTATATAATTTAACAAAAACTTCTCTTACTGCGTGATTTAAGTTTTCATCCATAGTAAAGCTTTCCCTTGTAAAGTCAGCAGAACAACCCATTTTCTTTAATTGACCCCTTATTTTTTCTCTATATTCATCAGTCCATTCCCAGACTTTTTCAAGGAAAGCTTCTCTTCCCATTTCTTTTTTCTTTAGGCCTTGCTTTAAAAGTTCATTTTCAACCTTTACTTCTGTTGCAATACTAGCATGATCCTCTCCAGGAAGCCACAAGGTGCTATATCCTTGCATTCTTTTAGTTCTTATTAAAATATCTTGAAGAGTATTATCAAGAGCATGCCCTAAGTGTAACTTCCCTGTGATATTTGGTGGTGGCATCATAATAGTGAAGGGTTTTTTATTTTTATCTACCTCTGGGGTAAAGTACCCTTTCTCTTCCCACCAAGCGTAAAGTCTTTCTTCAAAGTCTTTTGGATCATAATTCTTAGCAATATTATTGTTTTCTTCCAATGTTAACTCCTCCTTATTTATACATCTCTAAATTTCTAAGTTTTCAAAAAACAAAAAGAGCCTTCGTCTATAAAGGACGAAGAACTCGCGGTACCACCTTTTTTCCTGCAAATCTACAGGCTCTTGATAATTTAACGATTAAGATAACCGTCTTTGTCTACTACTCATAATCAAATGAATGAGGCAAAGAAGCTCCGAAGCTATCTTCAAGGTTTTTCATATAGAAGATCTTACAGCCTATGGATCTTCCTCTCTTAATACTAGTTTCCCTTTACTCCTCTTCATCTAAGCTTTTAAAAATTTTATGGAATTTTCATTTATATTTTATTATACACCTTAGTATTTATATGTCAATGTATTTAATTTTTTATTTGAAATGTCTATGATCCGTTTATGATAATGTCTTAGTATACCGTTTTTGATTATGTCCCAAACATACAAAAATATAGTGTAGAATATACCTCATAAGATTGTACAAATGGGGTGTTGATAATCAGAAAGGTAGATTTAAATATGAAAG
>NZ_JAENWM010000150.1 GCF_016650035.1 Clostridium sp. | reverse complement strand
CAGGATCAAACTCTCAATTTAAAAGTTTACACTTTTAGTTTGAAATGAATAATCTGAGACAACTGTTAAGTTGTTACTCAAGCTCATTACATACTATTTAGTCTTACGACTAAAAATTTACTTCTTTTTACTAAAGTAATCAACTGGTTTAGCAAAATATTATTTTGCTATTCTTTACCTATTTCTCTGTTTAATTTTCAAAGACCAAATTGTTTTTTGTATCCGTCATTTACTGACGACTTCTACAATACTACTAGATGTTTCTTGTTTTGTCAACAAGTTTATAAAATTATTTTTCATTTAAAATCTAATTGAATAACAATTAACATTTAGCTTACTGCGTCACTACTTGCGACGACAAAGAGTATTCTATCATATCCCCCTTATGATCCGTTGAAAGGAACCAATCAAAATCGACAATTACATACAACTTTCTCTATAATACTACTAATTGTTAAGTTTCTTTTACCCTGATACACTAGGGTTAGTATACTCTATATACATTAAAATCATACTTAAACCCTGTTATATTTAACGCTTTACTGCCCTTAAGACACATCTATTATTATTGCTTCATTATAAAGCAACTATGTTTTGCTACCATACTTGATTTAAACAAAGCTTATAAATTATTTTGTAATTCCTTTAAAAAGATTTCAACCATATTTTTTTTACATTCAAAACCTAGTGCCTTTAATGAATTTTGTAATGCTAATAGAGTATATGCCATTTTATCCTTCCTCGCATTTTCTCCCATATGTCCTATTCTTATTACTTTTCCTTGTAAATAACCAAAGGAACCAGATATAAATACATTAAATTCGTCAATCATATATTTTAACAGTTCTTTATCATTTATTTCCTTCGGAATTTCTATAACTGTTACAGTATTCGAATAGCCCTCTTTAATGTATAAATCAAGGCCCGCTTCCATTATAGCTTTCCTTGTAGCTTTTCCAATAAATTCATGTCTTTGAAGTATACCTTTATCATCCAATATATTATCAATAGCCTGCCTAAGTCCAACAATATCACTTATTGGTGGTGTATAAGGAAACCATTTATTCTCATAATAATCTTTCCATACAAGTAGATTGCAATAATAGGACGCAATAGGGGTTGCTCTCTGCTCCATTAATTTAAATGCATCTTCACTTATACTTATTAAAGTGAGACCTGCTGGAGCCGAAACGCATTTCTGTGAAGCTCCAAGTGCTATATCTATTTTCCATTCATCTACTCTTATATCTTCTCCACCCATACCTGCTACACTATCTACTACAGTTAATATGCCCTTCTTCTTTAGCAAATTGCATATTTTTTTTATATCATTTAGAACTCCTGAAGGTGTATCGCAATGAACTACCGTAGCATATTTGAAGTCATGATCTTTTTCTAAAAATTTTTCTAGTTCTATTTCATCTATACCACATTTTCTATTACCTTTAAAAAAGACCACCTCTCCACCATACATCTCAACAAAATCTGCAAAACCTTCTCCAAATATCCCATTATCAATTACTAATACTCTGTCATGAGTTTCAGTTAGAGATGCACACGCAGCTTCAAGACCTAAAATCCCCTCACCGTTTAGTACTCTAACTTGGTTATTAGTTTTTAAAAACTCTCCTATTTTTTCACAAGTTTCTTTGTAAAATTCATAAAACTTCCAATCCAAATCTGGATTAGTAGTAGCTACAGACCTTGCGATTCTAACGTTTTCTCTTACCTGCGTAGGCCCCGGAGTCATTATCTGAGACACTTTCATATTTGCCACTCCCTTTAAATTTAGTTTATATTGTTAATTATTATATCACTATTAGTAGATATTGAAAATTGTATGCATACAATAGCCCTGGAAACTTATCAATAATGTATACTCCTTTAGATTTTTGTCGATATTTTGCGCCAAAAATAATGAAAATACATTAAAAGGATTGCTAACAATCCTTTTAATGTATTTAATAGTTGACGAAAGTATAATACTAACATTGAAGATAATGTTTCTTATCTAAAATAAAATTACTTCAATATAAATGTCTTTTAATGAGCTTTTATTAATGCTAGCAGTAAACTTACAAGGTAGGTTATGCTTGAAAAAATCAATGATACTATTAGAAAACCTATAAGTACAACGTTATATTTCAAGATACCTTCTGCCATAACAATTTTTGTAAACCCAAGGACATTTATAACTCCCATTACTAGGAATATTATAATTAATCCCTTAGAGGCACCTTTAATATCTGCAGAACTTAAGGATATGTGAGATGAGGTACATATAGCTAGGAGCAAAAACACTATAAAGTATGGATTTGCAAAGTTCCTAATGTTGAAAATAGATGTTATTAAATTAATGTAAGAATTTAATACTCCATTTATAGCCGCACCATCTAATTTAGTTATGTCCAAATTATTCATAGATATAGTTATAAATTCATTATATGCCCTTGGAATTATAATGCGCATTAAAGCAATTATAGAAGCAATTCCTCCTAATATAGGCGCAATCCCAATGAAAAAATTACCTATTTGTTGATATAAGCTGTTAGGATTATAAGAATGATTAACATATCCAAGTACTCCATTTTCATCTCTCTTTTGTAATAGTACGACTTTTACAATTTTGTGTCCAAAAATAAAACAAAAGATAGCATGAGAAACTTCGTGTATAGGAACTCCTATAATAGCAGTTATAGCAACTGCTTTCCACCCAAAACTCTTTTGGAAGTTTGCTATTGAACGGTCCCTTAAAAATCCAAGAATAAATCCTACAAGAATTATCATCCCTGTCATATATAATGTATCCACCATTGTCTTTATTAATAAGTGTGTTAAGTAATCCATTAAATCACCCTTTCAGATTTTTCTTACATTAACTATCATCATAAACTACTTATTAATCTAAATGAGAAATATCAGCCTCTATTATAATTTCAATTTTTGTGCCCTGTACTTCTAATACAGTTAAACAAGTATCATACATAAATGGCGGCTTCCAAAAATCCTCCAGCGAACGATTTTTTATTATTAAATAGAGAGCCTTTATAACAAGTGTATGTGTTACTATTAATATATTTTCACAAGTTGTATTATTTATAATGTACTTTAATACTTGTTTTACTCTATGAATTAATTCCTCAAATTTTTCCCCGTCTGTAGTTTCATATAAATGAGGTTTATTCCAAAAATTATACTGCTGCAACCTATACAGTTCTTTTACTTTTTCATTCTCCATACCTTCATATACTCCAAATCCCATTTCTTTTAAAGATTCAATAATAATAATTTCTGTGTTCTTATCTCCTCTAATGTAATTTGCTGTATCAATTGCTCTTCCTAAAGGACTACAATAAATATAATCGAAGTCTATATGTTTTAGACTCTTACCAAGCTTAATAGCATTGTCGACACCTTTTTCTGTTAAATTAGAGTTTTTCCATCCCTGCATCCTCCCTTGTTTATTCCACTCCGTTTCTCCATGCCTTGTTATATATATTTTCAAATTTCAAACCACCTTTATATATTAGAAACCAGTCTCAATTTATTATTTATGTTTTAATTTTATTTTTAATAATATAAACAATTCTAACATATAAAATAATCAAAAGAAAAAAATTTAAATCTTTGGTTTTTTATACAATGATTCATAAGAAAATACCCATGGTTTACTATATAATTTGAATCCAAAACTCAAAAGCATATACATCTGCTCCAATAAAACGGCTATAAGCGATTATCGATATACAAAATATTGTAGTAAAATCTTGTGAAATATGCTAATATATTCTTAACCAAGTAGAAATTTATGATGTTTTAAGTGTTCTAAATTAAAATTATACATTGAGGTGATATTATCAATATTTTGTGTACTACTTGTAATTTACAAGATAATATAGAAAAATATAGAGTTATGTTGAATATTTTAATACTTGAAAAAAAACAAAACTTACTTGACGAAGAAATTATTAATCTAAGTCAATCTTTAGATATATTAGTGTATAAATGTATATTTTGCAATGAAAATTTAAATGATATTTTTAAATTAAATCTAAAAAATATAATTGGAACACACTCATCCTTTTATTATTATGGATATCAACATCTTTTTAATAGTATGTACTTTTATATAACTGAAGGTATCAATAATAATGAACTTATTTATATTTCTATGGAAAAAAATTTTTATAATAAATTAATAGTTTTTCTAAAACTTAACAATGTTTCAGTTGAACATATTAAATTCAGGTCTTTAAAAAAGTTGATTGAGAGCAATACGCAGGGAGGTCTGACTCAATTAAAAGAAGAAATTAATAATGTTTGTTCGGGAAATGAAGTTAAAGAATATAATGGTATAAGATGGATTGGACAACCCACTTATGCTATTCAAACCACTTCACAAGAATCTTTTTTAGATTGTGAAACAAACTTAAGCGAAGCTTTAAAGAATACTATTGCATCTTTACTTTGTATATACGATACCTATGATTATATGAATAAAAGTGAATTTATAAATGAAACAGTAATAAAACAATCTTTAACTACTCATTCTTACATTTTTAAAAACTCAGTTTTATAACTAATAAGCTAATAAAAAATATTCTATTATTAAAATAGTGAATTTCAATGTATTTTTACGTCATAATTTTCATATATTATTGTGCGACAAGGGTAGAGATACACTTGTTTTATTATTTATAGAATATACGCCCTAGCGTGACGCACAAAGAATCGTTGTCATCCCCTTACTAAACAGAGCTTTCACGGAAACTCATTAGCTCCTATGATTACTCATTTCTAGTATCATTAATTTTTGTTGATTCCCCCATTTTTTCTGCATAAAACGCTTGACAAGTCTGTAAAAATTTGAAAAATCCCTCCTAGAGACATGTTTT
>NZ_JAENWM010000154.1 GCF_016650035.1 Clostridium sp. | reverse complement strand
TAATTATCTTCGAATATTTGTTTTATAGTAATCTTATTTTTATTCATGATTTAATCATCTCATATTTATCTGATTTTTTCTATGTATATTTCAGCTAGAATGTTATCCACAGTGATTTCCGCAAGCTGTTTCCTATATAATGAAAAATCACATTATAATTTTTCATTCTTAATTTTATATTTTTATTATTCAAGGCCTAAAATTTCATTAATTATTGACAAAAGCTCTTCTACTTCTTTTGTTGTAGTTTCAGCCATATGTGCTATTCTAAATGTCTTCTCTTTCAATTTTCCATAACCATTTGAAATCATAAAGCCTTTTTCTCCTAATTGCTTGTTTAAGTCAGAAACATTAATCTCTCTTGTGTTTTTAATATTAGTTAATGTGTTTGACAAAAAATTTTTATTAGGGAATACTTCAAAGTATTTTGTAGCCCATGCTCTTACAAGCTCAGCACCAGCAATATGTCTAGCATATCTATTTTCTAAGCCTTCTTCTATTATCTTATCCAATTGATAATCTAAAGCAAACATATGTGCAAGTGATGGAGTCGAAGGATATTGATAATTTTTCTTTTGTATACATTCATATAGTCCTAACAAATCAAAATATAATCCTCTGTTTGGAACTAGTTTTGCTCTTTCTACTGCTTTTTTTGAGAATGAACAAATAGCCATTCCTGCTGGTAGTCCTAAACATTTTTGAGTTGAAGTTATACAAATATCTATAGCCCACTTATCTACATTTATTTCTGTTCCAGCAGCATTACTTACTGCATCAACGCATATTATAACTTCTGGATATTTTCTATAAATTTCAGATAAGGTATCCATATTATTCATAAGTCCAGTTGAAGTCTCATTCATAGTAATAGTTATCAAATCATATTCCCCAGTTTTTAACACATTTTCAATCATTTCTGGAGTTGTTGGCTGTCCCCATTCAGATTCAAATTTATCTGCTGGTACTGCATTAGCTGTACACATTTCAAACCATCTGTTTCCAAATGCTCCTACTGAAAATATTGCCGCTCTTTTTGCTGTACACGAACGAACAGCACCTTCCATAAGTCCACTTCCTGAACTAGTGGAAAGTAATATTTCTTCTTTAGTATTAAATACTTTTCTCATTTTGTCGCTTATGTTTCTTTGTAACGTAGATGCTTCCTTACCTCTATGTGATATTTGAGGCGTAGCCATTTTTTGAAGTACATCATCCGATACTTCTACCGGTCCTGGTATAAATAATCTTTTATGCATAATTTAACCTCCAAGGTTTGGCTTTCGCCATTTTTTATTCATTTTGTGATTTGTCTTGAAGTCACTATAACTTCTTTATTTTACCACTTAAATGCAAAATTCACAATATGACAACCATTACTTCAAGATAATTTTAGCATATTATGTACATTATTTATATAAAAAACTATATTATTAAAAATATTGTTACTATTTTCTATTCTTCGTATTATTAAAAGGTAGCTTATAATTTTTTATGTAATTATCTACCTTTTAATAATCACTATTAGAATATCAGTGAATTAATTTTTTCATTAACCTTGATCTAAGGATGCCAAAACTTTGTCGTATAAATTAACATTACATTTATCATTTTTTAAATGCTCACAATTACCACAGCTTTTACTAAATGCTGTACCTATTGACGATTGAAATCCTGACCTTACTGCGTTATATCCATTACAACTATTTGCTACATGCATCATCTGTTCATTATATTCTATTTTGGGCATAAATAATCTCCTCCTTATTATTGAGTTAATCAATTTATCATTATTATTCCCCTAATCTCTTAGAATAATTCCCCTGTGCATTCTCCACCCACATAATTAACACAACTACTACAACTTATAGACCTATATTTATAGTTTTAAATATTAATTATTGATTCAGTTTCTCTACAGTATTTTGTGGTTAAACACTGCCCTAAATTTCTCGGGCATCTTTTACATATGCAGTCCTGATTTTTACCATCACACTTTTTTGTAGCATATTCAGGACATTTATCACAGTTATCTCCACCTACAGCCATTTTATCACCTACCATTTTAATCTATATTACTTTCTCATTAACGTATATATTATATTACCTTTCTTCATTTTCTAACTCATATTTTCTTCTATACTTAATCATTATTTCGTTTAAAATATTCGTAGCTATTGTTGGCGTATAGGTAATTGCATTAGCTCCTGCTTGTATTGTTTCTAAGATAGTACTATCAGTTGGTCCTCCCGTGGCTATTATGGGAAAGTCTGGATGTTTTTCTCTTATTTTTCTAACTATATAAGCTGTTTTTTTAGCTCCTGAAATATTCAGTATAGTTGCTCCTGCACTTATTCTTGCTTCTATATCTTCGAATTCTGATACAATCGTAACTATTATTGGAATATCAATGGTTTCCCTTACTTGTGTTATAACTTCGTTTGTTATCGGACTGTTAACTACTACCCCCATAGCTCCTTTAAATTCAGCATCTAGTGCTAAATTTGTTACTCTCTTTCCCGTAGTAATTCCTCCCCCAACACCACAAAATAATGGTACATCTGATGCTAATAATAACGCTTCAGTTATTATTGGTTGAGGTGTAAATGGATATACCGCTATAATTGCATCAGCGTTTGTATTTCTTATAACAGCTACATCTGTAGTAAAAACAAAGGACTTTAATCTTTTCCCAAAGATTACAATACCACTAGCTTCTCTTATTACGCTTGGTAGCTCTATCATATGGCTTCTCAAAATCCCTTTTATTTGAGGTACCTTTTTAGCTTCTTTATTTTTTTCCATTTTCATCCATCTACCTTTCACTTATTAATTTTCTAACAACCCTTTTACCTATCTCATCTTCACTCATTTCACCCAATGCATTATCTATGTTTGTCCACTCAACCAATTCAACTTCTGAAGATATAATTATATCTCCTTCAACATACATAGCACTAAAAGTTAACATTATAATTTCTTTAGAAGCGTAATACTCGCTTCCCAAATATTTTATATCTCCAACAGTTATTCCTGTTTCTTCTTTAACTTCTCTATACACAGTTTCCTCGACGGACTCTCCATTAGTTACATACCCTGATACTAATACTTTTGAATTTTTAAACGTATAACTTTGTTTAAGGAGTAAAATTTCTTTACCCTTCATAACAGCAACTATTACACATGGTTTAGGTGTATCAAAAAACATAATATCATCTACGTTACAATATGGTACCGTGCCTTCATCCCAGCTATATTTTTCAATTAATTCACTTCCACAATGTGGACAATATTTAAATTTCAATTTATTACCTCCCTAATCCCTAATATTATTGTCGATTTATTTAAATCTAATTAAATTATAAAATAACTGAAACTGGCAAACTTAAAGTTATAAATTTTTCTCCAACTTCACACTCATAAGCAAAAATATCAACACCATTTTCCTTAGCTAATCTTAATGTATCACCAAAAGCTTGGTCCATAGTATCATATGGTGAAAAATCACTAATATCACTCATCTGAATAAGAAATAGTATTCCAGCTCCAAAACCTGTTTTTTTAGCCTCTATAAGTTCTAATATATGTTTTCTTCCTCTTTCTGTAGGTGCATCTGGAAACATAGTTTTACCATCAGCTTCAAATGTTACACCCTTTACCTCAAGATAATATACTTCATCTAAATTATTGGATAGCCTGAAATCAAATCTACTATTTCCAAATGTTTTTTCTCTCTGTATTGTATTGTATTTAACCAATTTTTGTATTTTTTTATTTTTTAATGCTTCATCAACAACCTTATTAGGAATTTGTGAATCTATGTTAATAATTTTATTATTTTTATATGCTGCAATTAGGTCATATAGTGTTTTTCGACTAGGATTAAGCTCTTCTCTTAATAAAACTTTAGATCCAGAGGTTAATATCTCCTTACATCTTCCCGTATTAGGAACATGAACCATTAATTCAACACCATTTAAATTTACATAAGCTTGAAATCTATTCGGTCTACTTATAAATTCAGCAATAAAAACTCTTTCGTTTATAAACATATTTTCATCTCCATTTTTTAAATATACACTAATTTATAAAAGTTATCAACAATAATCCATCATTATCCACAGTCCTAGTAGTTTTTCTGTGGAAATATACATATTACTCCACAAAAAAAATACAAACAAAAAAGTCCTTACAATCGCAAGGACTTTTTTTCTGGTGACTCCTAGGGGAATTGAACCCCTGTTACCACCGTGAAAGGGTGGTGTCTTAACCGCTTGACCAAGGAGCCTTATAAAATTTGGTGGCTTACCGGGGAATCGAACCCCGGACACCATGATTAAAAGTCATGTGCTCT
>NZ_JAENWM010000013.1 GCF_016650035.1 Clostridium sp. | reverse complement strand
ATTGATAAGTATATTATATATTATAATAATTATAGGTATCAATGGGACTTAAAAAAAATGACCCCTGTACAATACAGAAATCATCTCTTGTCTTGTTAATCTTCTTTTTTTAGAATGTCCTTGACATAGGTACCAGTTTATGAATAGCGTACTTTATTTTTATTTTAATCACTACCACCATTACCTAAATTAAAACCTGTCCCCTTTAAATCTAATTGAATTGCAGTACTCGGTATTTTCCCCACTATAATAGTTTCAGCAATTGGTATTTCGTGAGCTACTTCAATAGTATTGCTCCTCAATGGAATAATTATCCTAATAGTAGTCCTTACTTTAACATAGATTTTATGCCTAGTTTGATTTATACCTGCACTCTCAAACTCGGAAGAGTATTTAGTTTCGACATGTCCTATAGGCTGCATTTTTACGGTTATATTAGGTCCATAATAAGATAGAATATTATTTCGTGTTATATAACCTATTGGAAGTTTGATACCTACTACACCTAATTCCTTTAATTGTTTTTGGGATTCCAACGCCACATCACTGGCTATTTTATTCATTTTTAAAGTATCTGCTTTAAGCATTACAATATTGCCTTCCAAATCTTTATCTACTCTTATAATCTCGTCATAGTTAAATTGTTTGGAATACTCCTTTATAATTGCTCTATTAACAATCTCTGTAGCTTTTGACCTCATTTCTGCATCCGCTACTACCATCACTGTTGGCATTACAGTTTTATCAAAAATATATATGAAAACAGTAAAATTTATCATAAATATAAATATAATTATTAGTATCTTAGATTTGACTTTATTTTTAATAATTATCACCTCCATTTAAGGTTATACTTTATTATATGTACTACTTTTAAAGTAAAGAATTAAATAGAATACCAAATTAAATATTTTATATGTTATAATATTAAAAGCTAATCATAGTTTAATAATGTTAATTTATATGCCAAAAGATAACAATTTATAAATATCATCTGCTTCAGAAGCATATAAGGAGGAGACTTAATGGAAAAAAATAAAACTGCTGAGAAGAAAAAAAATGTAAAAGGGTGGAAAATATTTAAAACCATTGTTTTTGCTGTTTTTTTTATATCCTTAATAATTAGTGTAGCTGTAGGTGGAGTAGTCCTTGCTATGGTGAAAACAGCTCCTAGTTTAGATATTGATGAATTTTTAAAATTAGATGAACCCTCAATAATACTTGACGATGCTGATAAAAAGATTGATGAATATATCACATCAGAAAGAAGAGTTAATATATCTATTGAGAATGTACCAAATAATCTTAAGGATGCATTTATAAGTATCGAAGATTTTAGATTTGCAACCCACCCTGGAATTGATGTAAAAAGACTAGGTGGTGCCATCTTTAATGATATAAAAATAAAAATAACGGGCAGCGATGATAGCCTCCAAGGGGCTTCGACTATAACTCAACAGTTGGTAAAATACCGAATGTTTTTAGAGGATTCTTTGAATAACAGAACTAGCATAAAAAGGAAAATCCAAGAAATTACATTATCACTTCAGCTTGAGAAAGTTTTGAGTAAGGATAAAATTTTAGAGACTTATTTAAATACTATTCCTTTTGGAGGAAAAGCTCACGGTATAGAAGCTGCTTCACAGCAATATTTTGGCGTATCTATTAAAGATTTGTCCCTAAAGCAAAGTGCTTTTATTGCCAGTGCTGCACAAAATCCTAGTCTTTCATATACTTTGACTTATAATGCAAATAAGGATAAAAAGGTGTTCACGTCAGCTAGAACAAACGCTGTTCTTGCGAACATGTTCAAGTACGGAAAAATTAATAAGAGTCAATTAGACTTAGCTATGGCAGAAGAATTAAAGTTTAGTTTTGCAACAACAAATGCAAATAAAATGAACTATGAGTATTTTTCTAGACCTGTAATTTTTCAGGTTACCGAAGATTTAATGAGTAAATATAGTATAAGCAAAGAAGAAGCACAATCAAGGCTTATGTACGATGGTTTAGAAATTCACGCAACCATGAATACCGATATGCAAAATAAATCACAGAAGTTAATTGATGAAACTATAAAATCAATAGTTGATGATGCTAAGGACGATCCAAAGAAAAAAAACAACCTAGAAATCCAAGCTTCCACTGTTGTAATGGACTATCATACAGGTGAAGTTAAAACTATTATAGGTGGAAGTAGTGATATGGCCCCTATGTCTTTTAACAGAGCGGCACTTAATGGCTTCTCACCCTTCCTAAAGGCACCTGGGTCATCAATTAAGCCGTTAACAGTATACGGACCAGCTATAGATACAAAACTCGCTACAGCCTCTACCATTATCGAAGATTCACCTTTGACCGATGAGCTTGCGAAAGAGCTTGGTAGTAATGGCAACCCATGGAATCCTACAAATTCACCGAATTATTATAGAGGATATACTACTCTAAGAGATTGTTTGAAACATTCTATTAATGTGGCAGCTGTTAAAATTGTGGATAAGATTGATATAAAAACTAGTATAGCTTATGGTGAAAAATTCGGATTACAACTGGATTCTAAGGATAAAAGCAGTATTTCTGCTATGTCCCTTGGTCAATTAGATGATGGTGATTATGCAGGAACAAATCCACTCACTATGGCAGCAGCATACGGTGTCTTTGGTAACAACGGAATGCGTTCTGATCCAAGGTTATACACTGAGGTAATTGATAGAACTGGCAAAGTATTACTGCAAACAACATATGACCCAAAACCTGTTTTATCCCCTCAAAGTGCTTATATAATGTACGATTTATTAAAAGGCCCTGTAACTTATGGTGGTACTGGAACAAATGCTGGTTTTGGCGACATGCCTGTTAGAGGTAAAACGGGGACTTCAACAGATTCAAAAAACTTATGGTTTGTTGGATTAACTCCATATTACTCTGCAGCAGTTTGGATCGGAACAGATAAAGAAAAGGCAATAACAGGAATTTATAGTAACGATGCAGCTGGAGTATGGTCAAAAGTTATGAAATCTGCACATGCCTCACTTCCAGCGAAGGACATAGAAAAGCCTTCTGGTATATCATCCTATTCTGTATCAAAGGATTCAGGAAATATACCTTCAGATTTAACTAATAAAGATCCAAGAGGAAACAGAATTTACTCCGAACTATTTATTGATGGAACTCAACCAAAAACAATAGATAGCATTCATGTTGAGGCTAAAGTTATAAAGGATCCTTCTAGTGGCAAATATGTCCTAGCATCAGAATTTTCGCCACCTGAACTGGTTGAAACAAGAGTTTTTATAAGGAGAGACTATAAACCTAAAGTAACGTTAAGAGATGCTGCTTATGTATTACCAACAGCAGTTGATACCTTTTCAAAGGAAATTATAATTCCTCCAGTTGAACCACCAGTTATTGAACCACCAGTTGATGAACCACCAGTTGATGAACCACCGGTGGAGGAACCTCCAGTTATTGACCCTCCACTTGATAAACCAGGTAAAAATAAAGGCGATACTACTACTAGCCCTTAATAAAAATAAAAACTGCTATCAAATACAATTTGTATTTGATAGCAGTTTTTTTATCCTTTAGATTTAGAAGTGAATATTAATGCCATAACATAACCAAAAAAAATTGCAGCAGTAATTCCGCCAGCTGTGCCCTTAATTCCACCAGTAAAAGCCCCTACAAGACCAACTTCATCCACTTCCTTCATTACGCTTTTAGCCAAACTAAATCCAAACCCTGGAAGAGGTATACTCGCCCCCGCTTTCCCATATTCTATCACCACGTCATATATATTTAGTGCACCTAATATTACTCCGGCAGTTACAAACAAAACTAATATACGTGCTGGGGTTAATTTAGTGGTGTCCATAAGTATTTGACCTATTACACAAATTATACCTCCAACTATAAAGGACATAATATAATTGTTCATTTACTCACCTCCAAACTCTATTGAAACAGCATGCGCTATGCCTGGTATTGTTTCACCCTGTAAAGCGGAAGTTGGACTGAGAAGGGCTCCTGTGGAAACTAATAGTACTTTTTTGAATTTCCCTTTCAGCAAATTTTTATATAGATAACCTGTTGCAACCACGGCTGAGCAACCACAACCACTTCCTCCAGCATTAGTTCCTTGCTTTTGTGCATCAAAAATTTGCTCACCACAATCAATATAATGACCTCTCATATCATACTTATATTCTAGGAGCAGTTCTTCAGTAAATTGCCTTCCTATAATACCCAGATCACCCGTAGCAATAATATCATAGTAAGATGGCTTTCTGCCCGTGTCAATAAAGTGTTGTTTAATGGTATCTACAGCTGCAGGTGCCATAGAAACTCCCATGTTATTTACATCTGTTATTCCATAATCTTTAACTTTTCCAGTAGTAACATATGTGACATAAGGAAAGTTGCCCTTTTTGCCTAAAACCATTGCACCTGAACCTGTAACTGTCCATTGCGATGTCGGTGCTCTCTGACTTCCCATTTCCAGTGGCAACCTATATTGCCTTTCAGCAGCAGAAAAATGCGACGAGGTAGCCGCTACAATGTAATTAGCCATACCTCCTTCCATTATCATTGCCCCTACACTCAAAGACTCTGCCATGGTTGAACACGCTCCATAAAGTCCTAAGAATGGTATGTTTAAATCTCTAGCTGCAAAAGTTGAAGAGAATAACTGATTTAATAAATCCCCTGCTAGTAAATAATTTATATCAGTTTCTTTTAATTTTGCTTTTTTTATACTCTCTGATATCGCAGTATACATAAGACTTGTTTCAGCTTTTTCAAAACTTTCTGTTCCGTTAAGATCATCTTCTAAAATCCTATCAAAATACTCCGCCAGTGGTCCCTGACCCTCCTTCGGACCAACTATATTATAAGTACTGATAATTCTAGGTTTACTCTCAATTTCTACTGTCTGATCACCGATTCTTCTACCCATTTAAAGTCACCACCTAAAAAAATAATATAAAATTCCAACAATTACAGATGAACCAATACCATAAACCAAAACTGGCCCTGCAATAATAAACATTTTGGCTGCTACCCCAAAAACAAAGCCCTCTTTCTTAAATTCCATTGCGGGTGCAACAATGGAGTTTGCAAAGCCAGTAATTGGAACAACAGATCCTGCTCCTGCAAAATCACCAAGTTTATCATAGATACCTATGCCAGTAAGTATAGCTCCTAAAAATATCATAACTATGGAAACGTAAGTCCCTAGTTCATCTTTAGGAACACCCATATTAGAGAAAATATCGCTAACTAATTGACCAATTACACATATTGTTCCTCCAACCCAAAATGCATTAAAACAGTGCAGAACTAAATTAGGTTTAGGATTTTTATTAGAATTAAGGCTATCAAATTTTTTTCTTATTGTTTTTTCATCTACTTTCATTAAATGGCCTCCTTGTAGTTATCTAAGGTAGTCTCTTTGTTATTGTTTACATTAATATAAATTTTAGTCAAAAAAAATAAGATTACTTTATAAATAAACAACTTCAAATTCACCTATTGAAGTTGTTTATCTAATTTTCATCTTATCAACTCAACTTTTCTTTCATTATTTTCAAAACTTTCTTTTCTATTCTTGATACCTGTACTTGACTAATCCCCATCATCTTTGCCACTTGAATTTGGGTATTATCTTTAAAATATCTAAGCATAATTATTTGCCTTGATTTTGCATCAAGTTTTCTAAGTGCTTCTTTAAGGGCTATTTTATCTAAAACCTCATTATCTTCTTCGTACTTTTCACTTAATTTATCTATTAGTAGAACCGGTGCACCATCCTCTTGGTGTATAGTATCAAATAAATACTGCATGTTACTAGCAGATTCTAGTGCATATACTATATCTTCCTTTGGTACTCCTGAAAATACCGATAGTTCTTCAATCGTTGGGTCTCTACCCAATTCTTTTGTTAGAGTATCTTTATCATAATGTAATTTTCGAGCAGTATTTTTAACGCTTCTACTTACTTTTATAATTCCGTCATCCCTAAGAAACCTTTTGATTTCTCCTATTATCATAGGTACTGCGTATGTAGAAAATTTTACATTATATTTAGTATCAAAATTTTTAATTGATTTTACAAGCCCAATACACCCAATTTGGAAAATATCATCATACTCATATCCTCTATTAAGAAACTTTTTACTTATTGAAGCAGCTAACGGTAAATTCATTTCTACTAACCTATCCAGTGCACCAGGCTCTCCAATTTTAGCCATTTCAATGAGATGCACATTATCATCATAATTATAATTGTTTTTTCTCACTATTTTTTGATCCATAATATTCCACCTAATTTAAAGGAGTAAATAGTTTTTTCATGATTATACTTGTTCCCCTACCTTTATCAGACTTTACTTCTAAGCTATCCATAAAAGTATCCATTACAGTAAAACCCATACCTGATCTCTCTAAATCTGGGCGTGATGTGTATAATGGTTGAAGAGCTTCCTCTAAATTATCTATTCCTTTTCCTACGTCGTTTACTATCACTGTTAATTCATTTCCATCAATAATAGCTTCGATAGTTATTATTTCCTCTTCACTATCATATCCATGAATAATTGCATTTGTAACTGCCTCTGATACCGCTGTTTTAACGTCGTTAATCTCTTCAATTGTAGGATCTAATTGAGTAGCAAATGCTGCTACTGCTACTCTTGCAAAACCTTCATTCTGGGATTTACTTAAAAATTCAATTTTTATTTTATTGTGACACATTTTAATCCCCCCACTAAATATTCTTTATAGCTTGTTCAACGTCATCATATGACATTATAATCTTAAACATTCCTGACAACTCGAACACTCTTTTCACTGAAGATTTAATATTAGTTACACATACTTCTCCGTTTCTCATATGTAACTTTCTGTATCTTCCAATAACTACTCCAATACCAGAACTGTCCATGAAGGACACACCATTAAAGTCCATGATTAGCTTGTTGAATCTATCCCTGTCTAAACGATCATCAATAATATTCCTTACTTCTTCAGCACTATGATGATCTAATTCTCCAGACATGTAAACTATCAATTTATCTTGGCTATTTTCAAAATTTAAATGCATTTTCTTCCCCCCAAATAATTTGAAATTAAAATAATTTTCAATAAATATTATTCCTATTTTCTATATTCTACAAATTACATAATTTCCCTTCTTTTTTTGTAATATTTATTCAATTTTTTAATATTATAGTCATTTTTGTTAGTTTTAATACATTATAAATACTTATTTAGATTTTTTATAACTATTTTATTATAATAAAGTGATTGTTACACTTTTGTTTTAGTTTTAGTTATTTTAATTAATTTTTGTAATTATTTATGTAAATATTCAAAAAAAAAAGAAAATATTATACTTCTCCAAGTATAATATTTTTCTCCTCTTCATCAAATTGAAAAAAATCATAAAGATAATTATCGTCTTTGTAATTAAAATCTATCATAGTTGGCATACATAGTTTCATTAAATTATTTGGATAGTATTCATAAGCATCTTCGCCTAGTTTTTTTGCAAAGGTCTTAAAATAAAATTCGTATATTTTACTATTTAATAAATACAATAAAAAATCGTAAGTAAAAGGCACATCTTCTTTTAATATTAGTGCATATACATCTGCACTAAAGTAACTTCCCTTGTCAAGAGCGAATCTATTATTACTGGCTTTGAATGGAAAAATTATCTTTTCTCCTTCAAATATATTTTGATTTCTGCCCCATTGAAGTTCATACCATTTTCTAATACCTTTGACGCATTCTCTTCTTTTTAATAGCTTTTCCTTTTGCTTTCCAATATACGCTATGGCACTTGGATACTCTTTTGAGTTATGGATTAAATCCGAATATATTATGTAACTATCTTTTCTTAAGACTACATTTTTCCCTATGAAACTACTCTTAATCCAAGGCTTTATTATGCTTTTTTCTATGTTTTCTCTTTTAGAAGTATCATCTGTCAGTACAAAAGCTTTATCACAACCAGTTATTATCCCTTGATAACTATTACATATATTACTTAGATTGGTAAAGCTCCTCTGTTCTATTTTATTTATTATATTCCTCTGTTTTTCGTCCCTTAAAATCCAGCCCTTGTTATTTAGTTCATTTTTATTAATATAAAATTTATTATACTCATTGCCCATCTTTAAAAACAAACTGTTGTAAAACTCTCTATTATTTTTACCATTAATATTTATTGGTTTTATAATTTCAATTTCATTTTGATCTTTTTGATGATTTGTAATAAACATAATTACAGGGTCTATTCCCACATTTTTAAATGGCCTTATTCCGTAAAAGTCAATAATTCTGTCTATGTTGCATAATTCTTTTAAAACTTTTCGCAAATCCTTTCCACTAGGTGATTCTAAAAAATATCTAGAAGTTATAAAAGTAAGTTTTCCTATCTTATTAAGGCCTTCTAATGACTTCTTAAAAAAACAATATGATAAATCACCTTTATCTCTATACACTTCACTGTATCTAATTTTTAAATATGATGCATATTCTTTGTCTATAGATTTTTTACCCACATATGGTGGATTTCCTATGAAAATGTCATATTTATGGACCTTCTCATATAATAAAAAATCTTCATTAAAAATATTGCTACATATATTCCCCTGGCTTAAATCATATAAATCTATAACAAGTATTTTTATGGCTATATGGTCAATATCAAATCCGTATAGATTATGTTTTATTATATGTTCACTAATGCATTTGAACTTTATTTTCAAACCATTTTTCTCATTAATTTCAGTTAAATTTTCTTCATATAGATTTCTAAGAAATTTGAAACAAGGAATTAGTAAATTGCCTGTACCACAAGCGGGATCCACAATTTTTATATATGGGTTGTCTATTATTTGCTCCGACTTTATGGTATTCTCAATCATATAAGAGGCTATAGGCTCTGGAGTGTAAACTGTACCTTTTTCTTTATTATTTTTGATAAACTCATAATAAATTTCACCAAAGCACTTTTTCAGTGACGCATCTATTTCATTTTTATAGTTTTCTAAGGCAACTATTTTAAACATATCGTCTATTGGACTTAGAATAATATTATATAATTCACATATTTTCTGTTTAAACACATCTAACATTTATTATCCCCTATCTATTTAACTACAGCTTAACTTTACTTTGTTGTACGCAGATTTATATAATATAAGCTACATACAAACTATGCATAGTTAGTATGTAGCTTATATTTAAAAGTATATGATAAATACTTAATATGTTGAACTATATACTTTCATTAACAATTGCTAATACTTCATCTCGCTTTTTTCTTCCACATTTTATTAATTTTTCGCATTTTGAAGTAATTTCTTCTTTATATGTTTCATCTTTAATACTAGAAAGATTTATTTTAACATTTAAAACAGCACTTTCAATAGATGCTTGAAGCATTAAAGCTGCCACTCCAGCATCAGATAGTGCATTTTTGTTTCCCAGTTCTGCTGCTATTTTAACATGCATATAAATTTTATATGATTCTTCTGCAACCTTCATAGGAATTTCTAAAGCTGCTTTATATCCTTCTTGAATTTTTTGGCTTCTTAATTTCTTTTCTTCGTCGCTTTGTTTAGAAAGTTTAAAAGTTGACATCAGACTTAAAAAAACCTCTGCATCACTGTTCATTAGATCTAAAAATTCTTCCTTATGATTGACACATTGCGCTAAGTTTTTGTCAACAATCATTTTATTTTCTTCACTGTATTCGTTGTATGTCTTTTTATCTACAGTTAAATTAAACACCATTGCACATAAGGCACTAGCTAACGATGAACCTAAGGCCGCAACACTACCTCCTCCAGGTGCAGGGAAATTTGATCCGAGTTCCTTAATAAATTCTCTAACAGTCTTTTGGTCTAACATATTGTAATCTCCTTTATGATAATTTAATTTTGCACAACAATTTTACCGTTTTTTATCACTATGTCTACAGCATTTGCTCCAAAATGATATATTAAATAATTTAAATTTTTACTATTAAAGACAACAATATCTGCTTTCTTCCCAACTTCAATGCTTCCAATCTCCTTTTCACGATTTATAGCACATGCCGCATTTATTGTCATTGCATTGATAATCTCCTCTGGGAACATTTTCATACCAAAACATGCAAAAGTCATAACCGTTTGTAACGATTCTGTAGGAGATGTGCCGGGATTACAATCAGTAGCTAAAGCTACTGTAACTCCTTGCTCTATCATTTTTCTAGCTCTAGCAAAATTGTTTAACATTAAATAAAACGAGGTTGATGGTAATAATACAGCCACCACATCATTTTCAGCTAGTGCCTTTATTCCTGCATCTGAAGCTGCAACTAAATGTTCTGCCGATGTAGCTTTTAGCTCACCTGCAAGTTCAGCACCCTCAACTGTTTTAACTTCATCTGCATGAATTTTTATATTTAACCCAAACTTTTTACCAGCTTTTAAAATGTGTCTGCACTCTTCTACAGAAAACACACCTTCCTCACAAAAACAATCGATAAATTCTGCAAGTTTATTCTCGCTAATATATGGAATCATATTATTATTTATGTTTTCAATGTAACCTTCTCGATTATCTTTGTATTCCTTCGGCAACGCATGTGCACCCATAAATGTGGATATCACATCTATAGCATGGGTGTCGTTTAAAGTTTTATTAACCTTAAGAATTTTAACCTCTGTTTGAAGATCAAGTCCATATCCTGATTTACTTTCGACAGTCGTAGTACCATGTTTAAGCATTATGTCTAGCCTTTTTCTGCTTTCTTCTATAAGCTTCTCTACTTTAATACTTCTAGTATTTTGAACTGTGCTTAGTATTCCTCCGCCACTATTTAATATTTCAATATATCCCACCTCATTAAGTTTTAGAGGCAGTTCCTTTTCTCTCGAGCCCGCATACACAACATGGGTATGCGGATCTATAAGGCCCGGTGTAACAGTCCTACCCGATCCGTTAATAACTACGGAATCGCTTTTTATGTAGTCTTTATAACCATCGCCTTTCCCTACATCTTTTATTTTGTCATTTTCAATGACTATATAACCATTTTCTATAATTTGGGCATCCTTCATCGCTTCACGTTTTTTTCCGTAACTTCCGTTGCAAGTGACTAAGCAATCAATATTCTTTACTATAATAGACAAGATGCTTTCCTCCAATCCAACAAATAATATTATTATAATTTATCTTTAGTCAATTTCAACATTCTATTCCCAAATTCTCTTTTCTAAAACTTGATTCATTGAAAATTCCTCTATTTGCAAATAATATTCTGCACATTGAATTAACGCTTCCATTGGTAGTAATCCAATAACTTCACTTCCAACTACTGGAACTCCGTAGCGTTTTGCCTCCATCTTGACCATTTCGAAAGCTCTATATACTGCTGTTTTCTCATAATTAACTAGATTCATAGATACTTGTGTTATATTTCTTTCTTCCAGTTTTACTCCCATAGCTTTTACAAATCTTAAACCACCACCGAGATTTCTAACAGTTTTAGCTATTTTATCAGCAATTTTAAGGTTATCCGTTCCTAAATTCACATTAAAAGCTACTAGAGGTACTCTTGCGCCTATTGCAACGCAACCACCTTTAACATTAACCTCAGCTATACCGTAATCCGGTACCCATTTGTTTTCTTTAATCTTTTCAAAAAATCCTTCATATTGGCCTTTTCTTACTGTAGCTAAATTTTCTCTATGAGCGGCGGAAGCAGCTTTTTCATATAAATATACTGGTATATTGAATCTATTTGCTATTTCACTGCCTACCCTTTTAGCTAAAGCAACACACTCCTCCATAGTTACTTCGCTAATAGGAACAAATGGTACTACGTCTAAAGCTCCCATTCTAGGATGTGCACCTGTTTGCGAGGTCATATCAATATTCTCATACACTCTTGCTGCCATGTCTAAAATAGCTTTTTCTACTCTCTCTGGTGTTCCAAAAAAAGTAACCACTGTTCTATTATGGTCACTGTCTGATGAGTAATCTAATAATTTAATTCCTTCGGTATTTCTAACTGCATCAATTATTTTTTCAATTACCACTTTATTTCTTCCTTCACTAAAATTAGGTATACATTCAACTATTCTAGCCATTTTATTTCACTCCTAAAGTTTATTATTTACGGGTTATTGTAATTTAAACTAATACCTTTATCTTTTGTTCCACTCTTTTAAGTATATCTCCATCCTGAATTAACTTAGTAACCTTATCTAATTCAACATACATAATCACATCTTTTTCAATAAACTTTATATTTTCTCGTACAACTTCATAAGCCTGCTTTGTACCTACTCCTAAAGTATATCCTACTCTAAAATCTATAGCTTGACAAGCTGCCATAATCTCAGTAGCTAAGACTCTTTGAACATTTTCAATAATATCTCTGCCTTTTCTAGCTGCTATAGTTCCCATACTTACATGATCTTCTTGATTTGCAGAAGAAGGAATAGAATCAACGGAAGCCGGATGTGCTAAAATTTTATTCTCAGATACTAAGGCCGCAGCTGCATATTGAGTTATCATAAACCCTGAATTTAACCCACCTTCTTTTACTAAAAAAGCTGGTAAATCATTTAATTGATAATTAATAAGTCTTTCTAGTCTTCTTTCTGAAATACTAGCCACTTCAGCCATTGCTATTCCTAAAAAGTCAAAGCTTATTGCCATAGGTTGCCCATGAAAATTTCCTCCTGAAATAACATCCCCCTCTTCTGTAACTATTGGATTATCTGTAACGGAGTTAATTTCAATGTCAACCTTGCTTTTAATGTACTCCACTGCGTCTTTACTTGCACCATGAACTTGAGGTATACATCTTAATGAATACGCATCTTGCACTCTAATCTCCCCTTGAGAGGTTATGAATGTGCTTCCTTCTGTTAGATTCAATATGTTTTTAGCAGTTTGTATTTGACCTTTGTGTGGTCTTATACTATGTGTTCTTGGATCAAAGGCATCTTTTACACCTCTTAAAGCTTCTAAGCTTAATGCTGCTGCAATATCACTTATCTTAAGTAGGTTTATACTATCATACACTGCTAATGCACCTACGGCAGTCATAACTTGCGTACCATTTATTAGTGCTAATCCTTCTTTAGCTGTAAGTTCTATAATTTCTATGCCTGCCTTTTTCATAGCCTCTTTACCTTTTAATATTTCACCATTAAATTCAGCTTCTCCATTCCCAATCATTGGAAGCACCATATGAGCTAATGGTGCTAAATCCCCTGATGCTCCAAGTGACCCCTTTTCAGGTATTATTGGATTTACTCCGCTGTTTATCATTTGAATTAATGTTTTAAGTGTACTTAGTCTTATTCCAGAGTATCCTTTTGCAAGGGCATTTGCCCTTAATAACATTATAGTTTTAACAATCTCATTAGAAAAAGATTTTCCGGTACCACAAGCATGAGAAATTATCAGATTCCTTTGTAACTGTTTACAATCCTCTCCTGATATTGTTACATCACTAAATTTACCAAAACCTGTAGTAATACCATAAATCACTCTATTATTATCTACTATTTCATCTACAATACTTCTAGATTTAATAACTCTTTCTTCTGCTTCCACAGTTAATTCTACCTTATAACCTTTTCTTGCAACTTTCACTATTTCATCTAAAGTAAGCTTATTCCCGTTAATTTGTATAATTGTCATAAGTTATCCTCCCTAGTGCTAGGTATTTTGTTATCAGTACTAATATTCTTTATAACCCCACAATAATCCTCTTTAAAATCAATACACAATGGTATTAATATTATTAATTCGTTAATACATTACTAAAGTAAACTATTTAAAATCCTATGCACACTTGGTTTATAATTTGATTAAGCTTTTGTTAATATTACTATAGAAGCCACTATAGTTATACTTCCAATTATAATTCTAGCTGAAACAGGCTCGCCTAAAATTAGTATTCCTAGTAGAAGTGCAACAATAGGTTCAAGAGTATTAAAAATCGAAGCCTTGGACGGACCTATTATTCTAACACCTTCTAAAAATGCAGTTAAAGCCACCACTGTAGATATAAAAGCTAATAATAAAATTGCCACAAGCGCATAAAAATGAATGTTCAGATTTAAATTCTTAGTCATTATTGCTGCAAGAAACATCACTGCAGCAGATGCACACGAGATATAAAAAGTTAAAACATAACTATTTATATCTTTAATTTCTTTTAGGGATGTGCCTAGCACATATAATGAAAATAGTATTGCTGCCATACCAGCGAGTATTAGTCCTTTTAAATTAAAACTTTGGCTTCCTTTATCGATTAATATGTAAATACCTATTAAAGATATAAAAAGTGAAAGGATTTTTCTAGGGTACATCTTTTCTTTATAAAACACATAGGAAAGTAAAGTAACGATAACAGGGTATGTATATAAAATCATTGTTGCCATTCCAATACTTATATAATTATAGGACATAAATAAAGTAGTTGACGTAAGTGTATACCCTAGCACTCCTATTATAAGTACTATGAACAATTGTTTTTTAGTTAATTTAAGTGATATACCTTTAGATTTCAAATAAAGAAAAACCATAATCGCTGCAAAAAAGAATCTAAGAAATAATGTAGTATAAGTGTTTGCCCCTCCTCTATAAGATAATTTTGCAAGTATTGGCATAATACCAAAAGCAATAGTGGATAAAACAATATATAAGATTCCTTTTATTTTTTTCATGTTAGTCCCCCTGTTTAAATAAAAAACGAAAAATAAGTAGCTACTAAAATTGTACCATCTTTATGTTAATTTATCATCATATAAATTCAACTTATGAAATTAGTAAATATAAATCAATTTATAATAAAGTAAAAACCCTAAGTCTGCACATGCAAACCTAGGGTTTTTAAATTTATCTATAGCAATTTTGTTATTTTTTTTCAGTATAAGCATTATTCCAAGCATTCGAAAACACAAAATCTCTTACATCTTTTTTTTCATTATGTTCTTTGCTCTCAGAAATTTCTCCAATAGGAGTTAATGCAACTATTTTATAATTTTGTGGAATGGACAATGTGTTTTTAATAATATCTTCATCAAGTGCAGCAATCCAACATGTTCCATAGCCCTCATTGGTAGCTGATAAAATAAAATGTTCCATAGCTATGGCACTATCCACTAAATAGTAATCTTTGTTTTCTACTTCTCCAGAAGATTCTGGATCTGCCACTACAATAGCAGTCATTGGTGCTTCTAGTATTGACTGTGCTGCTGAATTATCCTTGTTGTTTATTGCTTTAGATATTTGCTCTAATTTTGTTTTATCATTGACTAGAATAAATTTGTAAGAAGTATTATTTTTCCATGAAGGGGACATCATAGCTGCAGTAACCATTCTATCTAATTTATTTGTATCTACGGGGGTATTTTTAAATTTTTTAATACTTTTTCTTGTTTTGACTACATCATAAAAATCCATATAATCACACTCCTTTAATTATAGTATGTCTATTTATTACATAAATAATGTAGCTATTTTAAATATATATTGTGGTAAAATAAAATCATCTGTTACTATATTTTTTCATGTACCTTATCCTATTTCATGATTTTTATAATATTATCATTAAGCATTTCTATTATAATATTCCAATCAAATCTTCGTTTGCATATATTATAAGTTTCATCCGCATATTTTTGCAAATTATTTTCATTAATATACTTTTCAAATCCCTTAGTTAATTCATCAACATCCCCTGGATTTACTAGCTTACCATTCTCATCACTTATAAGTTCTTTAGCTATACCTACATCTGTTGATACAATAACATTCCCCATTGCTGCTGCTTCAATAAAGACAATTCCAAAACTCTCAAATTTAGATGTTAAAGAAAAAATCTTTGCTTTACAATACTCATGAAAAATTTCATTTCTATCCGACATTTCTCCTAAAAAAATCACATTATCAATTAATTTTGGATATCTTTTAAAATATTGCTCGATATAGGGTTTGAATTCCTCTTCTACTGTTCCAACTAACTTTAATTTCCAACCAAGATTTTCTATATTCTTAATATTTGCAAAAGCCTCAAGAAGCATAGGCGTATTTTTTTCCTCAGTACCTATTCTAGCTACATTTAATATAACATTTTCTTTTTTAGAAAAGTCATAGCACAATCCTTTGCTTTTAAGTACTTCAAAATCTATGCCATTAGGAATATTAATTATTTTGCTCTCATGTTTTCCAAGTATTTTTTTTAGTCTATAATATAATTCTTCTTGCTCTATACTAATTAAATCTACCTTATTAAAAAATTTATTTAAAAAATATAATTGGATTTTATTCAGTTCTTTAATTCTCTCCAGCAACTTATGGCTGCAATCTAACTTTAAATACACTTTTCCTGCTTTATTCTTGAATTTATAACTATAAACATAAACTACAGAACTTAAGGTTACATGAAAAACCTGCATTACATCCATATTTTTGCCATGTTTTAATAAGTGTAATGCTCCATCTAGAGAATAACTATTAAATATTTTTTTAACAAATTTTAATTTTAATCCTTTTACTTCATCTTGTAAATATTTATACTCCCCATTTTTATAAGTGACCACGGTTGAATCGTATCCATATTTCTTATGAAGCAAATATGGTATCATACCCATATCTTTAATTAAGTTAACATTTGAAGTTTTAAGATACTGCATAAAATATCTCATACCTAAACACCTTCTTTTTTATCATCTTATTCATTAAAATGCCGCCTTAATGTGAACTCGAAAAATATTTGTCCTTTATAACCATTAAAATAAATTTAGGTATAGATGATAGTCTTTTAATTCTAAATGGTTCTTTAGCAACTCTATATAACCATTCCATCCCTATATTTATCATCCATTTTGGTGCACGTTTAAGATTACCAGCTATAATATCAAAACTACCTCCAACCCCCATAAATACACTACAAGGAAGTCTGTCCATATATTTAGCTATAAATATTTCTTGTCTAGGACATCCCATTGCAACAAATAGCACTTTTGGGTTAACATTTTCTATTTCCTTTAATATTTCTTCACAATTATCAATTTCGAAATATCCATCATGGCTACCTAAAATATCTAATTTTCGATATTTAGTTCGTAAATTAATATTACACATATCCACAGTTTCTTTTGTAGCTCCTAACAAATATATTCCTTGGTTTTCTTTTTCACACTTTTTTACTATACGTTCCATGAGTTCTACACCAGCTATCTTTTCTTGCACCGGCTTACCTACAATTTTTGAACATATTACTGTACTGATTCCGTCTGGAATGATGATTGAATTTTTACTAGTTAAATTATCTAACAATACATTATTTTGAAGTCCATTCAGAAGCACTTCTGGATTTCCTGAGACAATATGTACTTTTTCAAAATCACCTATAGTTTTAAGTAATTCTTCCATATTATTATCGAAAATTTGATACTGAAAAATTTTTGTCGTCATAAAACCCCTCCACGTAAACTACTTTATGCAGCTATTCCTATAAAATCAAACATTCTGATGGTTTAATAATGCTTCTGCAGTAGCTAATAAAAACCAAAAATAAGTTGTTGCTTTAGGAACAAAAAATAAATTATCTGATAAATTCATAAATAGAAAAGCAACCATACTGGCCATTACGCCCATATAAAATGGTTTATGAAACTTATCTTCCGTTGTTCTATAAAATTTTCTAATTCTAAAAAGTGCCGTTATCACTACTCCTAAGAAAGAACCTATTCCAATTATGCCGAGTTCACTTTGTACTTTTAAATATGAATTATGGGTAGGAAAATTTCGATATGAAAAATACCTAAGATCCTTATACTTAAATATATATTCATTATATCTCGCAACGTAATTTCCATTACCAACACCTAAAATCGGATGTTCCTTTATCATCATTAAAGCTGTTTTCCAAAGCTTAATTCTTATTACGTTTCCAGACATATTAGTAATACTTTTAATTCTTTGAAAAACAGAAGGAATAAAGCAAATTAAAACACCAAAGCCGCCAAGGGCAAAAATCAATTTATAGCTATAAATTACCGTAAGTACTAATAATCCGAGTACAAAGCCTAATAATGCATTTCTGGAATATGTCATAAGTAAATTAGTAAGTATTAATGCTGAAAGTAATATATATATTATTTTCCTATATTTATTTTTTTCATAAAAACCTAACATAATTACAGGAAATATTATTAATATTAAATAAGCACCATAAGAATTAGGGTTATATAGTGTAGCAGCTATCTTTACGTTTTTACCAGTTTCATAGATTACTAAAAACTGTCCCTCCAATGCAAACCCTGTAAAATATTGCATAATTCCTACAGAGCACAAAACAAAAGAAGTTACTATATAACATTTAAGCAAAATGTTTATTTGCTTCTTATTATTAAGTTCATATTTTATAATAAAATACATAAATATATAAGTTGCAAATCTTACACTTTCAGTTAATGCTAATTTTTTATTGAATGCATAAATAGCAGATGCAAACATTATAGCAAGTAATATCACCATAAATATACTCATTTTTTCTGTGAAGAAATCAATAATACCCACAACAAAATTTTCTCTGACTTTTTTAGACATTACTAAATTAATTAAATATGCAAGAATAACTAATGCTAAAATTAAATCAGTATATGGTATTCCTTTTAATTTTATTGATTGTGGAACTAAAGGCAATAAAGTAATATAAACACATGTTACTAAAAATAATATCCTCCGATAAAAATTCACACACACACCTCCAATATTTTTTCTTCTATATCTCAGCATATATTATTATATCCTAAATCTTGATATTTGTATAATTTAAAGATGCTCAACAATTAATAATTGTTAAGCATCTTTATCTATCATAGCAATTCTAATCTTGATTTTTATTGCATTTGTTATAAATTTCTTTAAACTTATCATTATCCTTAATAGTTAAAAGATACTTCATAAAAGTTTCCTTTAGGTCATCCCTTTTAAGTGCATATTCCACAGTTGCTTCTAAAAAGCCTTCTTTATCTCCTGCATCATATCTTCTACCCTCAAAATTATAAGCGTACATATCTTCTTCTGATATTAAAGTCTTTAAAGCATCCGTAAGTTGTATTTCTCCACCCTTACCAGGCTTTGTATTTGCTAAAATATTGAATATCCTAGGTGTTATGATATATCTCCCTAAAATAGCTATATTCGATGGTGCTTCACTCTCCTTGGGCTTTTCGATAACATCATTAACTTTATAAACTCTATCCGCTATAAGTGTTCCATCTACTATACCGTATTTAGAAACCTGGTTTAATGGTACCTTTTGAACTCCTAAAACTGAAGTTTTATGTTCTTCATAACAATTCATAAGTTGTTTTAGGCAAGGCACTTCACTATCTACTACGTCGTCACCCAACATTACAGCAAAAGGTTCATTGCCAACAAAAGTTTTAGCACAGTTTATAGCATGGCCAAGTCCTTTAGGTTCTTTCTGCCTTATGTAATAGATATTTGCCATATTAGATATATCTCTAACCATTTTTAAGACTTCGTCTTTACCAGTTTGCTCTAATTGTAATTCAAGTTCAATGGACTTATCAAAATGGTCTTCTATTGCTCTTTTATTTCTTCCTGTGATAATTAATATTTCCTCAATTCCAGATGCAACCGCTTCTTCTATAATATACTGTATTGTTGGTTTATCCACAATTGGTAACATCTCTTTAGGTTGAGACTTTGTAGCCGGTAAAAATCTTGTACCAAGTCCTGCTGCTGGTATTATAGCTTTTTTAACTCTCATATTTATTCTCCCCTCAAATAGCATAATTCTAGATTAAATCATCATCTGCGATGCTGCAATATTAACGACTTCAGAAGGAGATTTAGACTTCCACTGAAGTTTTTTATTTATTATAGCATGTAACTCCCACTTATAGAAGTTGAAGACTTTCCTTCTGAAATGTCATTAAACTTATTTAAAAATATTGAAAAATGAAAATTTCCCTTTTTTAAGGTTTAATTCTAAAAAATCAATCAATGCAATATTATTAATAATATTAGTTTCATTTTGCAAAATCCAGTGATGCAAAGCTTCATTACTTTTCTTTATTATTTCGTAACCATCCTTTAGTGTTGTCTTTCTGCTTGTAATATTATGTCCATCACTACCCAAAATATGTATCATATTCCCTTTTACAAAGTCTTGCGCTGTCTTTTTAATTTCTTTACCATAATCGCCTAATAAACTTCCAACATTTGTTTGCATAAGCACACCTTGTTTTATCAAATTAATAGCCAAATCATGATTTTGCATAATTTTATGATTTCTCTCTGGATGAGCTAAAATAGGTTTAGCTCCAAGTAACATTAATTCATAAAATATATCTTCAGTATACATAGGAAATTGCCCCATAGGAAGTTCAATTAATAAATACTCAGAACCATTAATTCCCCAAATTTTTTTTTCTTTATAGAGTTTTGGTAAACTTGGGTGCATATAAATTTCTAGGCCAGATAAAATTTTTATACTAAATTTTTTTTCTCTTGATGCTAAAATTAACTCATCTAGTTTTTCAGTATATTTTTCACTGCTAATTTCAAATTCTTCAGTTATAAAATGAGGAGTAGCACAAATATATTCTACACCTTCACTCTCTGCATTTCTTAACATCTGAAGAGACATGTCCAAGGTTTTTGCGCCATCATCAATTCCATTAATTATATGGCTGTGAAAATCTATCATAAACTTACACCTTCTAAACTTTTATTCTTCATTTTCATAACAGCAAAGTATTCTATAAGCTACATTATTTATGCTCCGTCAATATATTTTCTAACTTAAGTACTATTTCATCCTCTGGATCTATTTTTCTAGCTATGTCTAAATGCAACCTTGCATCATCAAAATTTTTAGTGTTTATATAACACATAACAAGGTTTGTACATATCTCTATAGATTTTGTAACCTGGAATGCTTTTCTAAAGTACTTAATAGCCATCTCGTGGTTTTCAAGAAGAGCATAATTAATACCAAATTCATTTACTACCTCAATTAAATCTGTATCAATTGCCTCCGCTTCGTTTAAATAATATATAGCCTTTTCATAATTTTGAAGTAGCCGATAAGCTATAGCGCTGTGGTAATATATATCTGGTTTATCTCCTAATTGATCCATTAACGGGATCAAAATTCGGAGTGCTTCTGTAGGATTACTTGGAACCAATTCTTTTGCCCTTTCATAATTTGTTATAGTTTCCAAAGTGTTTTTAAGTTGCATAATTTCTACTGATTGTTCGCCGCCATTTGTAAAATAATTATTTAAAGCTATTAATGCTAAGTCATATTTACTCTCATCATTACGAACTAAAGCTTCATATAAATAAGGGGTACTATAATCGGTTATTTTTTTAGCTTTTTCTACAAGCCCTAGTTGTTCATCCTTGAACATAATATTAGTAGATCTTAATTTATCTACTACAAGAAATATTTTGTCATAATTCTCTTTATTATCTTCAATAGCTAATAGTCCTTTTAATATAATATAGGCTTCTTCATAATTTTCATTTTTAATTTCTTTAAAGATAACACCCTTAATAAACCCTATTGAGTTTGATGTAGTATTTATAATTTTTTTATATTCCTCATTATATCTAAAGTATTCATCTGCTCCTAAAACATAGAACATTCCTTCAATAAATAAATTAACTGGTATATTATCAAAGTCTTCCTTTTGCTTAACCTTTTGAATTACTTCATTAGTTCGCACAGGAAAATATATGTCCTCCAAAATTACATAATCATTAATTTTGCTATTTCTTTTAATTTCTAAAAAAAGAAGTTCTGATAATTTCTCTGAAAAATATGTTTTAATATCCATGCTTACCCCTTCCTACTAATCTTAAATGTATATATATTTAGTCTACTATTAATCATAGTATACTAAATATAATTTGTAAACCATACAAAGTTTTAGTCCTAAAGATTATAATTTAATACTATTTTTAATTTATGCATGCTGCATCCATTATTAACATAACATTTTCTTTTAACTCAATTTTTTTTTGAGATGCATCTTCAAGTGAATTACCTCTAACCGATAAATAAATTTTCATTTTTGGTTCAGTTCCAGAAGGTCTAACCACAAACCAAGAACCATCCTCTAAAACAAACTTTAGTACATTTGATTTTGGTAGTTCCATTGATTTTTTCTTATTATTTATTAAATCCTCTTCTAGTCCAATTTTATAATCCATTTTTTTAATAATTTTTTTATTTCCTATTAGTCCTTTAAGTGAACACCTTAAACCTTCTAATATATTAGCTATTTTTTCAGCACCATCTTTTCCTTTAAGTTCTATGGAAACTAGAGATTCTTTATAATAACCATGTTCTTTATAAACATTCATTAATGCATCATAAAGACTCATTCCTTTATTTTTATAATAAAGTGTCATTTCGCAAATTAGCATTGCTGCTATAACTGCATCTTTATCCCTTACAAAATTTCCTGCTAAATAACCAAAGCTTTCTTCAAAACCAAATACAAATTCTTTTTTACCATCCTGTTCAAATTCCTTGATTTTTTCTCCAATATATTTAAATCCAGTAAGTACATCTAACACTTCAACATTATATTTTTTTGCAATACCTTCTACCATATCTGTAGTGACAATGGTTTTAATTACTACAGCATTTTTAGAAAGTCCCCTCGTCTCATTTAATGAACTCAAGATATAATTACACAACAAAACACCTGTCTGGTTTCCTGTAAGAACCTTATACTCTCCTTCTTTGTCTTTGACTACTACTCCAATCCTATCACAGTCTGGGTCTGTACCAAAAATAATGTCTGGGTTAATATTTTTTGCCATTTCAAGTGCCAACGCAAACACCTTTGGGTCTTCTGGATTAGGGTATGGAGCTGTTGGAAAGTTTCCATCTGGCTTTTCCTGTTCCTTTACAACAAATACATTGTCATATCCTAGTTCACGTAATACTCTTCTCACAGGTATATTTCCAGAACCATGAATAGGCGTATAAATTATTTTTAAATCCTTGGCCTTTTCCTGAACTAACTCTTTTCTCAAAGTTAACCTTTTAGTCTTGTCCATATATGATAAATAAATGTTTTCTCCAATGATTTTTAGCATTCCATCTTTTTTTGCTTTAGAAAGCTCCATAGTTTTCACTTTAGAAAAATCCAGTATGTTCCCTGCACAGGTAATAATTTCTTTTGCAGCTTCATCAGTAACCTGTCCACCATCTTCACTATAGACCTTATATCCATTATACTGCTTGGGATTATGTGATGCAGTAATAACAATACCTGCTTTACTCTTTAGCTCACGAACAGCATAAGACAAAACTGGGGTTGGTGCTAATTCTTCGAACAAATTAACAGTAATCCCATTGCCGCAAAGAGTTTCTGCAGTAGCCTCTGCAAATTCCTTCGACATATTTCTTGAATCATATGCTATACTAACTGAGATAGCTTCCTTATATTTAGAATTTAAATAGTCTGCTAACCCTTGCGTAGCTTTACCTATAGTATGTATATTCATTCTGTTTGTTCCAGCACCAATCACACCTCTTAGTCCACCTGTACCAAACTCTAAATCCTTATAAAATCTATCTTCAATTTCTTTTTCATCTGTTAACTGCATAAGTTCGCGCTTTAATTCCAAATTTATTGAATTAGAATTAATCCAACTTTTATATTTCTCTTTATATGACATAAATATGCATATCCCCCTTGCGATTGTCTTTAATCTACCTTTAGTCTATCATATTATACTATCAACCCAATACAAATAAAAGACATTTTTGTTTGTATTCCATTATAGTTTCCAAATTTATCAATATACAATTGCAAATTTCAAATTATTATTGCAATTGTATATCTTATACTCTATAATTATTAATTGGTTGAATGAATATAATCTAAGTAACTTATTTAATAATAAGACATCTAAAAAGAATATACTTGCGTACCGCATAATTTTTTTTAAAAAATACCACAATATAAATTCTTTTGAAAGGGGTGTATAAATTGTATAGATTAAATCAAAATGAGACTCCGTTATTTGATGTTTTAATGGAATATGTAGATAGAGAAACCTTGCCTCTTCACGTACCAGGGCATAAAAAAGGAATAGGCGCTGATGAACAATTTAGAAATTTTATGGGAGAAAACCCTTTTAAAATTGATGTTACAGTTTTCAAACTTGTTGATAGTTTTCATCACCCAACTGGCGCTATCAAAAAAGCACAAGAATTAGCAGCAGATGCTTATGGTGCTGATGCATCATTTTTCTCAGTTCATGGAACTTCTGGTGCTATTCAAGCTATGATTATGTCTGTAGTTGGTACTGGCGATAAAATTATTGTACCAAGAAATGTTCATAAATCAATAACCGGTGGTATTATATTATCCGGTGCTACCCCAGTTTATATGCAACCTGAATTAGATAAAAAAATCGGTGTTGCTCATGGAGTATCCCCCGAAGTAGTTGAAGCATCCTTAAAGGAAAATCCCGATGCAAAAGCTGTACTTATAATTAACCCTACATATTACGGGGTTTCTACTGATATTAAGAAAATTGCAGATCTTGTCCATGAATACGATATTCCTTTTATAGTTGATGAAGCTCATGGACCTCACCTTAATTTTAATGATAGACTACCAATGTCTGCAATGGAAGCAGGTGCAGATATCTGTTGTCAAAGCACTCATAAAATTATAGGTGCATTAACTCAAGGGTCTATGCTACATGTTAATTCAAGGCGTATTAACCCTGCTAGAGTTAAGCAACTAATAAACCTAATGCACACAACGTCACCTTCCTACATATTAATGGCATCACTAGATTGCGCAAGACGACAAATTGCATTAAAAGGCACAGAGCTTTTAGAAAGAACTATTGATTTATCTAATTATGTGAGAAGTGAAGTAAATAAAATCCCCGGGTTTTATTGTTTTGGCGAAGAGGTTTTAGATGGTTTTGGTGCTTACGCTTTTGATCCAACTAAAATCACAATAACTTGTAGAGATTTAGGTATAACAGGTTATGACTTAGATATGATTCTTTCAAACAAATATCATATACAAATGGAGTTATCTGATCTTTATAACATATTAGCAGTAGGTTCTTATGGAGATACAGAAGAGGGTATGGAGCAATTACTTAAGGCTTTAAGAGAAATAAGTAATGATTACTATGGCAAAGGTATGAAAAAAGCTGATTTTATTGATATACCTAGTATTCCAGAACAAGTTCAAATTCCTCGTGAAGCTTTCAACAGTATAAATACTGCTGTAGAAATTAAAAAGAGTGTTGGTATGATTAGCGGAGAATTCTTAATGGCATATCCACCTGGTATTCCAATACTTTGCCCAGGTGAGAGAATAACTCAAGAAATTATAGATTATGTTGAAAAATTAAAAGCAACTGGATTATATGTTCAAGGAACTGAAGACCCTGAAGTTGAATATATAAAAGTTGTTAGGGAAGAAGACGCAATTTATATAACTGTTGAATAGAAGTAAAAAGAACTCCTAAGAAATTAGGAGTTCTTTTTACTTCTATTTAAGTTTACTCTATAATCATTATAAAATTTAATAATTTTTAAACTACTACCGCTCCAAGAGCTATAGAATATAATTTTGATTTTGCACTATCAGCCCTAGAAACCAATACTACCGGACATTTTGCTCCTACTATAATCCCCGCACTGCAGGCTTTGGCAAAGTACGTAAGCGATTTCCCTAAAAAATTTCCAGCCTCTATATTTGGTACAAGCAATATATCACTATCACCAGCTACATCACTTATAATCCCTTTATGCTCAGCAGCCTCCTTTGAAATAGCATTATCTAGTCCAAGTGGTCCGTCTATTATACATCCCTTTATTTGTCCTCTTTTATTCATTTGTGTTAGTACTGCAGCGTCTACCGTTGCTTGCATTGAAATACTTACAACTTCCACAGCACAAATTGGAGCAACCTTCGGAACATTTATTTGCAGTGCATGTGCTACTACTACTGCATTATTAATTATCTCAATTTTTTCTTTAAGTTCAGGGTACGTAACCATTCCTCCATCAGTTAAAAATAATAATTTATGGTAAGTAGGTACATCGTAAATCATTACGTGTGATAGGAGTCCTTTGCCCCTTAATCCAGCTTCTTTACTGAGAACTGCCTTTAACAAATCAGAAGTACCAAGCATCCCTTTCATAATGAAATGAGCCTCTCCATTAGATACCAGTTCTACTGCCTTTGCTGCTGCCGCTAGTATGTTTTCCTCATTTATGATCCTAATGTTTTGAAGAGATAAATTTTCATCAAGTGCAATTTCTACTATTTTCTTCTCATCACCAACTAATATTGCATCAATAATTTGTAGTTTAACTGCTTCTACTACCGCCTTTAAAACAACACTATCTTGTGCTACTGCTACTGCTAATGTTTTTTTATCTTTTTTAGTGGCAAGTTCTATTAATTCATCAAGTCTTTTAACCATAATCTAACTCCCTTTCTATTATCATATATTAAGTTCATATTTTTTTAATCTTCTGATTTCAGTATAATACATGAATTTTTTTTGTCAATTCAACCTGCTAAAGCGACTATAGTGATTACTCCAGCTTCCTTTCATCATTCCTAGCTTTCAATCAATACACTACAAAAAACACCAAAAACCTTATTACAAAGTTTTTGGTGTCTTTTTAAATTATCGAACCTATATTTTCAACTTGTTAAATTCCAACAACACTCCACGTAGGTGGTGCTTAAACTCCTGATTGTAAAAGTGAAGGACCCTCTTCTGAAATCTCATTAAATATTATTGATTTTAATGGTGTTATGGTAGATATAGCATGCTTGTATATCATCATTTGTTTTCCATCGCAGTTTAATACTACTGTGAAGCTATCAAATCCTGTTACATTACCCTTTAACTGAAAACCATTTGTCAAATATAAAATAATTGGTATTTTATTTTTCCTTGCACCATTCAAAATTATATCTTGTAAATTGTTAGTAGATTTATTCATAATGCACCTCCATAAGACCTATTATTAGAATATTCTATAAATATCTTTAAAATCCTTTTAATATATGAAAATACTGTAATTTATAATTTTTTCATAGAAGATAGCAGGTCTACAATATATTCTACAATTTCATCATCATCTTTAAAATCATCTTTATTAATCCGATTTACCCTTGGGTCTTTTCTAAACCAAGTAAGTTGCCTTTTAGCATAATTTCTGCTACCTTTTTTAATCATTTCTATAGCTTCAACTAATGATATTTTATTGTTTAAATAGTATAATATCTCCTTATATCCTATGCCCTTCATTGATTGCATATCAGAATTATAGCCCATTTCTTTTAATTTTATCACTTCATGGATCAAATTATTATTCATCATTATATCTACGCGAAGATTTATTCTATTATATAATTTTTGTCGTTCCATATTTAACACAAAATAATGTACGTTATAAGGAATATCTAAGGTGTCTTGCTCTGCAGAAAATTCACTCATGGGTTTACCACTTACTTTATATACCTCTAAAGCTCTAATAACTCTTTTTAAATCATTAGGGTATAGTTTGTTGTAAGAATGAGTGTCAATGCCTTTAAGTAAGCTATGTACATATTCATTACCTTTAGTTTCTGCAAGTTTCGTAAGATACTCTCTGTACTCTTCATCCTTATTGGTGTCCGCAAAACTATAATTATATATTAGTGAATTTATGTAGAATCCAGTTCCTCCAACTAACATTGGGAGCTTGTTTTTACTTGATATGTTTTCAATAGCACTTTCAGCTCTTTCTTTAAATTCTGCCACACTAAAGTCAACACTTGGATATATTATATCTACTAGATGATGGGGGACTCCCTGCATCTCCTCTTTTGTAATCTTAGCTGAGCCAACATCCATGCCCTTGTATATTTGCATTGAATCAGCTGATATAATTTCTCCATTTAGCCTCTGCGCAAGTTTAATAGAAATTTCTGTTTTGCCTACGGCTGTGGGGCCTGCTAAAATAAATAGGTCTTTCATATTTTCACCTTTTTCTATTGTATTCTTTTAAATCTTTTTTCTAATTCATTAAGTGTCATCTTTATTATTGTAGGTCTACCATGAGGGCAAGTAAAAGGCTCCTCAATATATCTTAAATCACTAATCAATTTATTCATTTCGGGTTCAGATAACTGATTATTTGCTTTTACAGCAGCTTTACAGGCAATGGATGCTATCTTATTATATTTAATTTCTGCAGTTCCACCTGTACCCATATTTTTTAAATTATCTAATATGTCATTAAAGAGATATTTAATGTCTGGTTTACCAAGTATTATAGGAACTTCCCTTATACTTATTGTATTTTCACCAAATTCTATAATATCAAACCCCGTATTTTTGAAAACCGCCTCATTTTCAATATAGTATGCATAGTCCTCATGTTTAAGCTCTATTACTAGTGGTATAAGTAAGATCTGGGATAATACCTCTGCGTTTATAATATCTCTTTTATATTTCTCGAATATCACTTTTTCATGTGCTGCATGTTGGTCAATTAAATAAAGCTCATTATAGGCCTCACCTATGATATATGTTTTATTAAATTGACCTATAAGCCTAAGCTCTGGAAACTTTGAAATCTTGGATATTTCATTTAATGATGTAACTTTATCATAATTAATATCATAACTTTCTTTAACATTTTCAGTTACATTGTCATTTGGTAATATATTAGTAGTTTCATTGTAACCATCTCTTTCATTTTCAACTTCTTTATAATTAAAATCTATGGGTATTTGAACTCTCTTTTCTAGTTCTTCTTTATCTTTTTCATCTATAACCATTCTGTTAAAACCATAAATTTCACTTCTTAGTGTTTTTTCTCTAGTTTCTTCTGCCCTATCATTTTCATTATTCTCTTCTGGTATATTAAAATTGCCTCTTAAACTATCAGCAATTGCAGTATGTACTGCATCAAAAACTAGCTTGAATACTAATTTATCTTGCTGAAATTTAATTTCAGTCTTTTGTGGATGAACATTTATATCTATATACTCAGGAAAAATGTCTAGAAATATAACAAAGAAAGGGAATTTGTGAACAGTTAAAAATGATTTAAATGCATTTTCAACTGCTGCAGTAATTAGAGCACTTTTAATATATCTTTTATTAACAAAAATACTTTGCCTGTTTCTGCTTCCTCTACTTATTTCTGCATTACCAATAAATCCATGAACAGACATTATATCGTTGTAATTCTCAAAACTTGTAATGTTATCTACAACCTCTTTACCATAAATATATCTAATAGTATCGCATTTATTTGTAGAGCTATAGGTTGCCAAAACCTTTTTATCATTATTTAATAATTTAAAAGAAATTTCATTATTAGCCAGTGCTAGTCTACTTATAATATCTGATATTAGTGCAGCCTCTCTTTGAGGAGTTTTTAAAAATTTTTGTCTTGCAGGCACATTAAAAAAAAGATCCACAACTTCTATTGTTGTACCAACATTACATCCTATATCTTTAACATAGAGTATATCCCCTGAGGATTGGGATATCTCTTTACCAAAGGAGGATTCACTTGTTCTACTGCTAAGCGTAGTTTTAGATACTGAAGCAATACTAGGAAGCGCTTCTCCTCTAAATCCTAATGTGTGTATTTTATAAATATCTTCAACATTTTTTATTTTACTCGTAGCATGAGGCATAAAAGCTTTTTCTATATCATCTAAATGTATTCCATCACCGTCATCAATTACCTTAATGCTTTTTTGACCACCTTCAGAAATCTCTATTATAATATTTTTAGAACCAGCATCTATGCTGTTTTCTACTAATTCCTTTACAACTGAAGAAGGCCTTTCTACTACCTCGCCTGCAGCAATTTTATTGGAAGTTTCAACTTCTAATATATTAATTCTCACGACAAGTCACATCCTTTGCCATTTTTATAGAAGCTTTGCTTTTTTAACTAACTCATATAGCTTGTTAAACCCGTCCATAGGGGTTAAATTAAGTACATCTATATTTTTGATTTCCTTTAGCATATTATTCACTTCTATGTCTGTAAAACTAATTTGAGTTACTTCATCTTCCGCCACTCTATTCTCACTTGTTATAGCCACTTCAGCCTTTGTATAATTAACCGACTTCTCGCTCAATAAGTCAAGTTCAGTGGTATTATTAAAAGTCTCTAGTTCCTCTAATATTTCATTTGCCCTGTTTATTACATCCTTTGGTAGTCCTGCCAGCTTTGCAACTTCTATTCCATAGGATTTATCTGCTCCACCAGGTACAATTTTTCTTAGGAATACTATTTCATTATCAATTTTCTTAACGTCTACAGAATAGTTTTTAACACCTTTAATTATACCCTCAAGTTTTGTTAACTCATGATAATGGGTAGCAAATAAGGTTTTACTCCTTAAATTAGAATTCTTACAAATATACTCAATTACAGACCAAGCAATACTTAGTCCATCGTATGTACTAGTACCTCTGCCTACCTCATCAAGTAAAACTAGACTTTTATTTGTTGCATTCTCTAATATATTGGACACTTCCCACATCTCTACCATAAAGGTACTTTTGCCAGCAGCAAGATCATCTGACGCACCTATTCTTGTAAATATCTTATCACATATAGATATATCTGCAGAAGCACTTGGAACAAAACTTCCTATTTGAGCCATAATAGTTATTAGTGCAACTTGACGCATATAGGTGGATTTACCCGCCATATTAGGTCCTGTTATTAATAATAATTGATTATCTACAGTATCCATGTATGTGTCATTTTCAATGAAAGTATTTGTAGGCATCATTTTCTCAACTACAGGATGTCTCCCCCCTTTAATATTAAATTTGCCTTTTGTATTTATTTTAGGCTTAATATAATTATTTTCAAGAGCGATAGTACTTAAAGAGCTTAAACAATCTATTTCTGATATTTGCTTTGCAGTAGCTTTCATTCTTTCTATGTGCTTTTCAACGTCTTCTCGTATACCAGTAAATATATTGTATTCAATTTGAACTAATTTTTCTTGTGCACCTAAAATCTTTTCTTCCATGTCCTTTAGTTCAGGAGTAATATAACGCTCCGCATTAGACAGTGTTTGTTTTCTTATATAGCGTCCCTCAGGAATTGCTGCAATATTTGATTTTGTAATTTCAATATAATAACCAAATACTCTGTTATATCCTATTTTTAAGGATTTAATTCCAGTTGCTATTTTCTCATCATTTTCTAAGGTAGCAATCCACTGCTTACCGCTCGTCTTAGCAAGTCTTAGTTCATCTATTTCTCTATTAAAGCCGTCTTTAATTATATTTCCGTCTTTTATTGAAATAGCTGGACTTTCAATAATTGACTTATCTAAGATATCATATATATCTTGCAAATCGTCTAAACCACTATATATTTTTTTCATAAGTTTGCTATTTAATAGAGCTAAAATGGATTTAACCTTTGGTATTTTCTCTATAGAATTTTTAAGAGATATCATTTCCTTCGCATTAACATTTTTGGATGATATTTTCCCTACAAGTCTTTCTACATCATAAATATCCACTAGCACATCTTTTAGATCTTCGTGAAAGGAAACATTATCTTTAAGTTCCTCTACAGCCTCTAATCTTTCTTCTATGGACTTCTTATTTATTAGTGGTTGATCTAACCATTTGCGAAGCCTTCTTGCTCCCATAGCAGTATTGGTTCTATCTAATACCCAAAGCAGTGATCCTTTTTTTGTTTTATCTCTTAAAGTTTCCGTTAGCTCTAAGTTTCTCCTAGAATTTTCATCTAAACACACATAATCTAAAATGTCATAATACTCTATAGTGTCTATGTGAGACAGTGAGTTCTTTTGTGTATCTATAATATACGTTAAGAGTCCTGAAATACTAATAAGTAACGTTTCAGATAGTGTATCCTCACAAAAATCATGAAATTGATTTTTTATTAGTGTATAGTCCTCTGTAATAAAATAATTATTTGGGAAAGATGAATAGGACACATTAAATTTTTCTTTTAATGATAAAAGTATCTCCTCTGTAACATCTTCTGATACTATAATTTCTTTTGGGTTGAACTTTGAAATTTCATCTAATATGGTAACAAGACTGAATTTAGTATCAGTACAACTGAATTCACCAGTTGATACATCACAAAAACAAAGACCACAAAAATTAGTCTTTTTGTCAACATAAATACTCATAATATAATTGTTTTTACTCTCTTCTAAAAAATTAGAATCAGTGTAAGTTCCTGGGGTAACTATTTTAATAATAGCTCTTTTAACTATTCCCTTTGCTAGTGTCGGATCTTCCACTTGCTCACATATAGCCACCTTAAATCCTTTATCAATTAATCTTCCTATATATGTATTTGCAGCATGATATGGAATTCCACACATAGGTGCTCTTTTTTCTAGTCCACAATCACGGCCTGTAAGCACAAGCTCTAATTCTTTTGCTGCAAGCTCTGCATCTGTAAAGAACATTTCATAAAAATCACCTAATCTAAAAAACAAAATGCAATCCTTACATGTATCTTTTATTTCAAAATATTGTACCATCATTGGAGTTAATGCCACTTGTATTGCCTCCTTGTCTTGATTAAAAATAGATAGCTTTTATATTTCTTCACCAATAAGTGAAAAAGAATGTGCCTTCGTTATTTGAACTGATACCAAACCTCCAATGGTTCTATAATTACCTTCAAAGTTCACTAATTTTCCAGTTCTAGTTCTTCCAGTTAATTTACTTTCATCATTTTTGCTATAGCCTTCAACAAGCACTTCTACTATTTTACCTTCATATTGTGTGTTTTTTTCTGCAGAAGTTCTATTAACAACTTCCATTAATCTATTAAATCTTGCATGCTTAACGTTATCTGGTATTTGGTCTAGCATTTCATCTGCTGGTGTTCCTTTTCTTTTAGAATAAAGATACATATATGCTGAATCAAATTTTACCTCTTCCATCAAACTTAAGGTCTCTTCAAAATCATCATCTGTTTCTCCTGGAAAACCAACTATAATATCTGTACTTAATCCTACATTTGGCATTGCACTTTTAATGTTTTTAACAAGATTCAAATATTGTTGCCTATCATAATGTCTATTCATTTTTTTCAGAAGAATACTTGAACCAGATTGTGCTGGCAAATGAACTTGTTCACAGATTTTGTCCGCTTTAGAAATAACTTCTATTACCTCTTGAGACAAATCCTTTGGATGAGATGTCATAAATCTTACTCTATCTAAATTCTCAATTTTGTTAATTCTTCTAAGAAGTTCTGCAAAATTTATTTCAGGTTCCAGTCCCGTGCCGTAAGAGTTAACATTTTGACCAAGCACAGTTATTTCTTTGTAACCTTGCTTAACCATATCTTTTATTTCATTTATAATATCTTCCGGTTTTCTACTTCTCTCTCTTCCTCTTACATAAGGTACTATACAATAAGTGCAAAAATTATTGCAACCATACATAATAGTAACAAAGCCTTTTATCTTACTTTGTCTATCTATTGGGATTCCTTCTATGATATTTTCTTCTTTATCCCAAATTTCAACAATAGCAGGTTCCCCACCTTGTATTCTTTTTAGGTATTCTGGAAATTTATATGCATTATGTGTTCCAATGATAATATCTACGAATGGAAATTTAGTTATTATATGTTTAGCCATACCCTCTTGTTGCATCATGCATCCAGTCACCGCTATTATGAGGTTCGGATTTTGCTGTTTCATAGTCTTTAATGCCCCTATATTCCCATCAACCTTTTGCTCTGCATTCTCTCTAACACAACAAGTATTGAATATAATTATGTCAGCCTCTTCCTTAGCAACGGCTTTTTTATATCCCATAGGTTTTAGCATACCGGATAGTTTTTCAGAGTCCTCTTCATTCATTTGACAACCCCATGTTTTTGTATAATATTTAAGCATTTCATTCATTAGTACATTTCTCCTTCATAAAAAAAATATTACTGCCTTCTATTATATATAATGTGCAACTTTTTTTAAAGTTATTTTTACTAATCGAATATATTTAATCATTTTATTTAGGGATGTGAAAATAAAATTAGGGGAGTAGTGTTACAAATGACAACACAAAAGCAAACCGCCGGCTAGCCGGCGGTCATGATTCAAAATTGGACTGTATGTTCTCTTTCCTATCTTTTTGCTTCAAACTTTCTTAAAAGTTCAACAAATAATTCAGGAACCTTTGCCATATTTTCAGGAGTTTCTACGAATGAAATTCTAAATTGTGTGTTTCCAGGATTTTTCTCACCTTCATTAATATTATAGAATCCCTTCATCGGTGCTGCCAGAAGGGTTGTTTCAACCCCGCCTATGTTAACAGATCCTTCCTGTGCACAGTACAAAACAAAGTCTGTTCCATTAAATCCAGGTTTTACTACATTTCTAACATCAATTATTAAGTATATGGATGCGTCAGGACTGGAAACAATTAAACCTGGCTCCTGCTCCCTCAGACCATTATATACATTGAATATTAATTCTTTGTAGTATTCTCGAATATTCTTGCACCACCCGTCAATTTGTTCCTTGCTTTCATGCGCTAATGCGCCGAATATATACTGGCCAATTACATTAGCGCAAAGGTTTGCAGTATATTCAGCTATAGAACGGTTGTTGAACTGCGCATTGTCCGTAATCAAAGCACCAATTCTTAAACCGCAAGCATTCCATACCTTTGATGCAGTCTCTATACTTATTCTTCTGCCTTCTATACCAGGTACATCTGCGTCAGTGATTCCCCAGATGCTCACAAGTTCGCTACCTTCTTCATAGAAGAGTTCACGATAAGCTTCATCGCTGATCATCCACATGTTGTATTTCACGCACAATTTAGCTAATTCTTTAAGCGTTTTGTAATCGTAGAACTGTCCTGTAGGATTGTCATAAGGTATGACAAGAAGTGCTCCAGGATTATTTATTTTAATCTCTTCTTCGAGTTTATTAATTTCTGGAAGGCTGAACTTGCCGTTTTCGTCTAAGTTACGCGTTACTGTAACCATTTTACGTCCGATTCTTTGTGCAAAAGAAATATAATTGGTATATGCCGGATCGATCATCATAAGAGGCTTGTCACTAGTACCCGCAGCTCCACAAACACCGATTAACAGCAATTCCATAGCACTAGATCCGCCATCAGTTATTTGAACGAACATTTTGCTTGTATCGAAACCTTCGCACTTAAAGATGTTTTTAAATGCATCTTGACACTCTTTTGTACCAGCAGTAGTTGAATATCTTACAACACCATTTGCAAAGGGACTTTCAGGTGCACCAAGTGCAAACATCCTTTTCTGCATAGCAGGATTTGTTGGAAGTGAAACATTGCCGATGCCTACATTAATTACAGCTTCAGGTTTAACTTTACGCTCCTCATATTTCATTTGTGCCAATCGAACTCCTGAAGGTGTCCTTGATTGGAAGTGAGCTGATAGAATTGGTTTACTCATTGTTAAAACTCCTTATCAAAAAAAATTTTAATTTACAAGATATATTCCTTTATATATCTTGTATGTTTTTTTACATACATATGTTTCAATAATATTTCTACACTCACTTTACTTTCGAAACAAGTCTTTCTCTAGAATAGAAATGTAATTTTAAAATTGAAGCATATATAATATCATTTTAACATCAATTCATGTTCATTTCACTTTTTTTTATGCAACTTTAATAAAAATTTGTTATAAATAATCGATATATGTGGTATTTCATGAGATTTCAGTTATTTGAACTAGAATGGGAATAACTGATATCTTGTTAAGATGCCCTAAGTTATCATAATTAGATATATAAATATAAAAGGAGATGGATGAATTACCATCTATCTCCTTTTATATTATAATATTTTAGTCTTTTGCCAAGTATACAATGTTCTTTTAGTATTGAATCCTTGAGAGTGATATAACTTAAGAGCACTCTCATTATTAGAATCTACCTTTAGTGAAATACTAGAAAAGTCATTATCAATAGCTAAATTAATCAAATAACTTAAAAATAACTTCCCATATCCCTCTTTTCTAAATTTTTCTACAATTCCGAAATTTACCAATATAGCCATATTGTCTTCAATTATAATTTGACCATATCCAATGGGTACATTGTTAAGTTCAATAAATATTGCCCCTTTGTCAAAATAATACTCCTGTGCTTCATCATAATAAATATCTTCTATATTTATTGGAATCCTATCATTATTTTTGAATATTTCATTTTGTAATAAACAACGCGATTTTTCATCTTTATCCTTTACTACTATGGAAAATTTAATATTATTAGACTCTACGATATTATATTGCTCTGTACACTTTTTTTCCAGTTCTACAAAGCCCTTATCCTTTTTAAATCCTAGTCTACTTAGTATTTCCATATTAATCTCATTATCTTCAGATTCGTAAGTTATTAAACTATTATTCTCAAGTGGTTTAATTAACGTTTTGTAATAATTTAAATTATTATCCCCTATTACATTTATTGAATTAATTGAACTATAGTTTTTATTATGTCTCTCGAACCATATATATCCTATATATTTATTTTCTTCTATTAGCAAATTTACATTTTTCCTTAAAAATAATTTTTGAATAACGTTACTATTATCATATTCCTGAAAAAAATCTTTGTTTGACAAACTAAAGTTACTATTAAACTTATTTATTTCCCTAAAAATATTAATGTTTTTTAAAGTTAGATTTATTGACTTATCCATTCAGCTTTACTCCATTATTTTTTATTTTTGAACAAATCTTTATTTTAAAATTCAAATCTATTAACAATTATAAATTTATAACAATACTTTTACAATAGCTTTACAATAAATTTATTATGATTTAAATATATTCTTCTAAATAAATTAAATAGTCACGTAAAAACAAATCCTCTGTTTCAGCAAATCTTATTATTTTGTTAAGTTTATGCAAATATTTAGTCTCTGACCATTTTTTTCGTTTAGTAAATCTTTTCTCTCCTAACTCCAAAAATTTCTGTGGAAAGATTATTAAAGCAAGCATTATTTCTAAATCTTCTTTACTTATCCTATTTATGGAATTATATGCTTCAATTAAAACTTTAGCAACATTAAAGTCCCAGCCATAAGCTTTTTTGAACATTAATTTCCTAATAAGTTTACCTAAATCACTTATTTCTAAATCTATTATAATACTGTCCATATCTGTTATGAAATACTCTCCATCAACTTTAATTATGTTCTTATAATATATGTTATTGTAACATATTATCTGCTTATCTTTTGCGGCTTTTGCTACTTTATAATATTCTGATTTCATTAGCATGTTAAGGGCACACATACCCCTATCATAAAAGTTCTCAGTATTTTCCAGGAAAAGTATATCGAATTCATTTTTCACCCTTTTACCCACAATTATCCTTTTGAATTTTTCAATATCATTTATATCCCTAGTAAAAGTTCTTGGTAAGTTCATTGCATTATTCCTTATATGAACTTCATCATGATCAATTTCGGTTGAGGCCTTATGAAATTTTGCTAAAGTCTTTGTACAATTTATAACTTCATCTATATTTCCCAAATCACATTCGGCCCCCCCTAACCACTGTGTTAAATAAAATATATTCTTTTTATAACTTACATAAAAAGCTCCATCTTTTGTTCTAAAATATTTAACTGTGTTGAAAAAGTTATTTAAACGTAGCTCCTCTGTTAACACACATCCATTTTTAGCCTTGTCTCTTCCATGCTTATTTCTCTTTAAACAAAAATCACCCTTGTCTGTTACAATTTTATATGCATTTTTAACTTTTTCAGCACTTATTAACTGGAAATTATACTTGTACATTACAGTAGTTAATATTTTCGTTTCTTTATCAGTAATAGTTTTAATGTGCTCCAGTGATCTTTTCTTACCCATATTTTTCTTCACTCCCCATAATAGTGCTATTAAATTATATTAACTAATTTTATTTAGTATTCAATAATTCGTAAAAAAAGCTAATAACTCTTAAATATAAAAAAACGTGCACGCATAATTAATTTTATGCATGCACGTTTCTATGTGATTCTAACAATTACATTAAAATGTATTATCATTCATTTTTAAAATTGCTTCTTTAATAATAAAGTCTGGCGTTGAAGCACCTGCTGTAACCCCTATGCTTTTAATGTTTTTATCTTTTATGAATTCATCTGGAATACCTAATAAATTTTCTACGTGTACTGTATTTTTACAATTTTTCTTACATATTTCATAAAGTTTCGTAGTATTCGAACTATTAAATCCACCAATAACAAGCATGGCATCAACTTTCTGCGAAAGCTCTTCAGCTGACTTTTGACGCACTTCTGTTGCACTGCAAATAGTATTGAATGCAACTATTTCCTTGCTACACTTTATAATCACAGTTAATACGTCCTCCCAAGTAGCTTGCCTTTCAGTTGTCTGAGATACCACGCATACTTTATTAGATATATTGTGGACCTCTCCTCCACTTTTGACAATTACGGCTGAATTATTACACCATCCATTAATTCCAATGACTTCAGGATGATTTTCATCTCCTACTATAATTATACTATATCCTAAATCGTAGTATTTTTTTACCTTCTTATGAATACTTTCTACGTAAGGACAAGTTGCATCTATTATATTAAGTTTATTTTCCTTTAGGATGTTTAATGTTTCTTCAGACACTCCATGTGACCTAATAATTATAATATCATTTTCTTTTAAGCTAGATATATTATGGATTTCTATTGGGAAAATCGACTTTTCTTTTAAATAATTTACAACATCATTATTATGAATAAGTGGCCCCAGTGTATAGATTTTGCAATTGTACTTTTCTTTAACATTTAAAGCCTTATCTACAGCTCTTTTAACTCCAAAACAAAAACCAGCTGAATCTGCAAGCATTATTTTTTTCATTCTGACATCTCCTTATATAAGGCTCTTAAAAGTTGCTAAGCTAATTTTTTTTAATCTTTGAATTAATATAATCCACTATTTTTTCAACTACTCCATTTATGTCTAATTCAGAAGAATCAATTTCTATAGCATCCTTGGCTTTTGTAAGTGGGCTAACCTCTCTATGAGTATCATTATAATCCCTTTTTATAATTTCCTCTAAAATAACATGATAATGAACTTCTATATTCTTAAACATTAATTCATCATATCTTCTTTTTGCTCTTTCTTCACAGCTAGCAGTTAAGTAAAATTTGAATGTAGCATCCTTAAGTACTACTGTCCCAATATCTCTTCCATCCATAATTACATCGAATTTTTTAGCTATATTTTGTTGTAACTTCACAAGAATTTGTCTGATTTCAGGAACAGCTGCATATCTAGAAACATTATTACTTATAACAGGCATATTTATCATGTCTGTCAGATCTTCATTACCCACAAATAAACGCTCCTTTTCAAAATGCATTTCTAATGATTCTACCATTTTAACTAGATCATCCACATTATTTTCTGTGATATTTGCATTCATAGCCTTAAGCGTAACCGCTCTATACATTGCTCCTGTATTAATATACATAAGGTTAAATCTTTCGCCTATTATTTTAGCTATCGTACTCTTGCCTGCACCTGCAGGGCCATCGATGGCAACAGAAAATTCCATTATTCTTCATCCTTTCTTTGTATAACTGCTATTTATATAATCTATATAGTATTAATTTACTCCCGCATTACTTCCAGCTAAATATCCTGTAGATAATGCTATTTGAAGGTTATATCCACCTGTATATGCATCCACATCTATAATTTCACCTGCAAAATAAAGATTATCAATTTTTTTTGATTTCATAGTAGATGCATCTATTTCTAAAGTATCTACCCCTCCACTAGTTATTATTGCCTCTTCTATTGGACGAAGGCACTTAATGCTAAACGTCAAATTTTGAAGTAAATTGACTACAGTTTTTCTTTCTTCTTTAGTAACAGAATTCACTTTTTTATTCTCATCAATATTAGATAACTTAATTATTGTGTTGATTAGTTTTCTAGGAAGTAAATCATCTAATGCATTTTTAAAATCTTTGTTTGCATATTTCAAAAAATCATTCTGAACTCGTTTATCAAGCTCAATTTCACTTAATGCTGGTTTCAAATTAATTACCACCTTGAATTTTTTCCCTTGTTTAATAAAACTGCTGGCACTTAAAACAATCGGTCCAGAAATACCATAATGAGTAAAAAGCATTTCCCCAAATTCCTTATATAAACTCTTATTTTTAGTATCAGTTATTTTCAGTTCCACATTTTTTAAAGAAAGGCCCTGTAAATCTGAAACCCATGTTTCATCAACCTCAATTGGTACGAGTGATGCTTTAGGTTTAATTATATTATGTCCTAAAAAACGACTGAATGTTAACCCTTCACCAGATGAACCTGTTTGTGGATATGATAGTCCACCTGTACATAATATAAAATAATCGCCATATATATTGGTCCCATCTGCAAGTTCAACCGAAACAATCTTCTGATTATCTCGAGTTAGACTTTTCACTTTTGAGTTTAACATCACTTTAACCTTTTTGTTTTTTAATGCTGTGTTAAAAGCTTTTATAATATCAGAAGATTTATCTGATTCAGGAAATACTCTATCACCTCTTTCAACTTTAAGAGGTACTCCCAATTCTTTGAAGAAATTTATTGTATCTTCATTGGTAAAGGAATATAGTGAACTATATAAAAAATGAGGATTACATGGTATATGCTCAAAAAAATCACCAATATCCTTGGCATTTGTAATATTACATCTTCCTTTCCCTGTTATATAAAGTTTTCTTCCTAATTTTTCATTTTTTTCAATGACGATCACATCATGTTTTGATGAAGCTGTAACAGCTGCCATCATGCCTGCTGGTCCGCCTCCAATAATAATTATTTTTGACACCAAATCACTCCCTTATAATACATACTATTATAATACATACTATTATAATTTAATATAATAGATTAATTTATTCAAGCTTATTTAATAAATAATAATATAATCGTGTTAAAAACACATATTTTTCTATAATTTCACCTTAAACATTCATAAAAACGCAAAAAACAAAAGAGAATCCTAATAAAAGGATTCTCTTAAATATTAATTTGTGTATTAATAATTACCTTGTGAGAACATAGCATCTGCGACTTTAACAAATCCAGCAATGTTTGCACCTTTAACTAGATTATAACCAAATCCAAATTCTTCTGAAGCATCTTTACAATTATTATATATATCTATCATAATTGCATGTAATTTTTGGTCTACTTCTTCTGCAGTCCATGATAATCTCATGCTATTTTGACTCATTTCAAGACCTGATGTAGCAACTCCGCCTGCGTTTGCAGCCTTAGATGGTCCTACTTTTAGTCCCATTTCTATGAAGTAATCAACAGCTTCGTTAGTACAAGGCATATTAGCACCTTCACAAACCATAGTTATTCCATTTGCAACTATTTGTTTAGCATGCTCTATATGAATATCGTTTTGAGTAGCACATGGTATTACTACATCAACTTTTACGCCCCATGGTTTTTGTCCAGCGTAGAATTCACAACCAAATTTGTCAGCATAGTCCTTAACTCTTGCTCCTTTGTTTGCACTTAACATTTCAACCATATAATCTATTTTTTCTCCTGTTACTCCTTCAGGATCATATATGTATCCGTCTGGACCAGAAAGTGTTACTACTTTACCACCAAGCTCAGCAACTTTTGTACAAAGACCCCAAGCAACATTACCAAAACCTGAAGTAGCTACTGTTTTGCCTTTAAAATCTGTTCCCTCATGCATAAGCATTTGTTCACAGAAATAAGCTATACCGAAACCTGTAGCACTTGGTCTTCCAATACTTCCACCATATGATCTACCTTTTCCTGTAAGAACTCCATTTTCAAAATTTCCTTTTATTCTTCTATATTGTCCAAATAAATAACCAATTTCTCTTCCACCAACACCAATATCCCCAGCTGGAACGTCAACATCTGGTCCTATGTGTCTGTAAAGTTCAGTCATAAAGCTTTGGCAGAATCTCATTACCTCATTATCTGATTTTCCTTTAGGATCGAAATCAGAACCACCTTTACCTCCGCCCATTGGAAGTCCAGTTAAAGAATTCTTTAATGTTTGTTCAAATCCTAGGAATTTAATAATTCCTATGTAAACTGAAGGATGCAATCTTAAACCACCTTTAAATGGTCCTATAGCTCCATTAAATTGCACTCTAAAACCACGATTAACATGTGTAACACCTGCATCATCTATCCATGGCACCCTAAACATAATTTGTCTTTCAGGCTCACAGAATCTTTCTAAAAGGTTTGCTTCAATGTATTCTGGGTGCTTATCTAGAACTGGTCCTAAAGATCCTAGCACCTCTTCAACTGTTTGTAAAAATTCAGGTTCATTAGAATTTCTCTTATTAACATTTTCTAGTACTTGTTGAATGTAAGTCTTTGTATCCATAACTTAATCCCTCCTATAAATAAATGTTTTATTTCAATTTAATATGTTTTAATATGTTTTAATATTTACGTGCACACTAAATTGCTTTACTTTTACTATATTCTATATCGTTTACATTAATCCTTCTTATTTTCGAAAGTTTTTTATTTTTTAAAATTAAGAGTAAACATTTACATCGTTTTATTTTTAAAAAATGCTCTTTAATCCTTATCTTTATAAGAATAGACTTGATATTCTTCCCATATATTCTCTAAAGTTGCAAATGTGTTGGATATTTTTTCTTTTTCCCGAAGTCCTACCGCAATTATTAATGCATTTATTAGACTAAGTGGCGCTACTAAAGAATCAACAAAGGATGCCATATTACTCTGAGCTATTAGTGTATAGTCGGCTCTAGCTGCAAGTGGAGATAATAAACTATCTGTAATTGCTACAACATCGGCATTCCTACTTTTAGCAAAAGCTAGTGCTTCAATTGTTCTTTTAGCATATCGCGGAAACCCTATTCCAATTACCACATCATCTTCAGAGAGATTAATCATTTGCTCAAATATATCACTAACACCATAGGCAACAACTTTAACATTATCTAAAATAAGATTTAAATAAAATCCTGCAAATTCTGCTAATGCAGATGAGCTTCGAAGTCCTATTATATATATTTTTTTAGCTTTAAATAATGAATTCACAACATCCTCAAAAGTTTTATGATTAATCTTTTCAAGAGTAGCTCTGATATTTTCCATATCAGCTTTTAGTACGCCTTTCAGTGCATTTTCTTGAGTAATGAAATCATTAGATAACTCAATCCTTTGTACAGTAGTCAATTTATTTTTAATTAATTCTTGAAGAGCTTTCTGTAGTTTTGGATACCCACTAAAACCTAACTCATTAGCAAACCTTACAACTGTTGACTCGCTTACTCCTACACTAATTCCTAATTTTGCTGCCGTCATAAATGCAGCCTTATCGTAATGCTTTAAAATAAATTCCGCTATTAATTTTTGCCCTTTGCTCAACCGCGGAAACTTAACTTGAATAGACCTCATTAAATCTTGTTTGTTATTCTCCATAATAAACTCAATCCTTCCTATGTTAATTTAAGATAAATGAATTAAAAAAATTCAATAAACGGTAAAATGAAATATATATTTCATTTTATCATTTATTGAAGAAATTTTCAATGATTTATTCATTTTTTAAATTATTAATAACATAGGTGACTTATTCGTCCTATTAATAAAATAGAATATGAATAATCCTTATTATAAATTCTTCAAATATTCTACTTCACTGTTAGTTAGATTTCTCCATTCCCCTTTTCCTAAATCTCCTAAAGATATTTTACCAACAGAAACTCTTTTCAGGTTAATAACAGGATGATCGATAACCTCACACATTTTTCTTATTTGACGGTTTTTCCCCTCGTGTATAGTAATTTTAACATTACAGTTTACTCCAAACTTATTTAACACCTCAAAATCTGCCTTAGCTGTTATGTATCCATCAATATCTACCCCGTTACAAAATTTATGGATTTCTTCCTCTGTTGGGTAACATTCTAATAAAGCTATATAAACTTTATTAATTGCTTGTCTTGGATGTATTACCTTATTATATATATCTCCATCATTGGTTAATATAATAAGTCCTGATGTATCATAATCTAAACGTCCTATGGGATATATTCTTTCTTTTACTTCTATTAAATCTAAAATAGTTTTTCTACCTTTTTCATCATTCACTGTGGATACTATGCCTTCGGGTTTATTTAACGCAATATACACTTTATGTTCTTCTAATTTAATAATTGTATTATCTACGTGCACCACGTCGATGTCAGGGTTAACCTTATTACCAAGTTCTACAATTAAAATATTATTTACTTTAACTCTTCCACTAACAATTATTTCCTCACATTTTCTTCGTGAAGCAACTCCACATCTTGCCATGAATTTTTGCAAACGCTCTTCCACTATACCACTCCTAATTAAAATTTAATTTCTTATACTTATATATAACCTTCACGATGAATTATATAAGTATCTAGCTAAAAAATCAATTTTTTTCGTTTTTTTAGGACATTAAAAATAATAAACACATTATAAGCACAATTCCGAAAATAAATAGTGAGCAAGTTAAACCATTCATATTATATCCTATTTCCTCAATTTTCTCTTTAATATTTATTATTCCTGACTTTTCTCTTTCAATATCATTTTTACATTTGTTAACATCTTTAGTAACAAATAAATTAATAAATTTACTTTTAACTACTCTTATAATAGATTTTCCATTATCAATTTCAATTTTAGTAATTGAATCAATACCATTACCTACAAAAGCGACACTATTAACTACCGATCGGTCAATGATGTTAAAAATAAACATACTAACAATAATAATGCATTTACCTAGTGGCTTATATATATTCTTCTCTAAACTTATCCAATTTAAAGTTGGGTTCACATAATACCAATTAGTCCCTTCACCTTTTTTCAACACTTTTCTTACAAATCCCATATAAACTATGATACCAATTACTATTATAATAAAAGAACTTTTAATATTATTATAAGTGTATAAACTTACTGCTAGCGGCTCTGCATTTCCAAAGGGTTTCAATGCTTTATCTAACACATGTAAAATGGCACTAGGATTAAGTCCAATATAAATACTCATTAAACACAATATAATCATTGGTAAAAGCACCCTTTTACTTAATTTTGCCTTTACCTTTTCAATTTCATGATTACTTTTTTCTATAAATACAGCTACAAATATTTTTAATGAATAGGCTACAGTAAAACCACTACTTATTATAAATACAATTTCACATATCTTAAAGAATACTCCACTATACATATGCTGAGCTTCAATAAGTGCCTCATGCAACATAGTTTTACTAGTGAAACCATTAAAGCCAGGCATTCCTATAATTGATAGGACCCCTATAAAAAATATTATTTTCAATAAAGGTTTTTTGATTCCAAATCCTCCAATTTTATTTATGCTAACCTCATTTAGCACCATATATATAGTACCTGTCACCATAAATAGCAACCCTTTAAATATTCCATGGTTTATAACATGATACAAGGTACCATAAACAGCTATAGTCCTATGATCTTTCAAAACTCCTATAAGTCCTATTCCAACTAGAATATAGCCAATTTGGCTCATGCTGCTATACGCAAGAATTCTTTTAATGTTTCTTTGCATCATGGCGAGGATTCCACCAATGAACATATTTAGAAATCCTATCACTAGAATAATAATAGAAATAATAAAATCTCCACTCATAATTACTTCAATTGTTAATATAATTCCAAATATACCTGTTTTAGCTAAAACTGCTGATAAAACTATGGTTGCAGGTGTTGGCGCTGCAGGATACGCCTTAGGCAGCCATATGTGTAGTGGCACCATCCCAGCTTTCACTCCAAATCCTATAATTATTAGGGCTACGATAAGATACTTTACACTTCCAAGCCCACTTACAGCCACACTAAGTTCACCTATATCTAATGTCTGAGTATAATTATATAGTAAAAACAATCCCATAAGCAAAATGAGACCACCAGTAACTGCCATTATAATATAAGTATTGCCGGCTTCATGAGAATAATCATCTTCATCGTTAATTATTAATGCATAAGATGTAAATGACATCATTTCAAAAAAGGTGAACAAGTTTAAAAAGTTTTCTGATATGAAAATTCCAATAGTGCTTGCTAATGTTAGCATAAAAAATAAATAATATCTATTTCTGTTTCTATGGCTCATTAAATAATGCGTTGAATACAGTGTAGTTAAAAACCATATCATAACTGTAAGCCAAACAAAAACATATCTAAACATATCTAATTTTAAATGAAGACCTGTACCCATAATATATGGAACAGATAATTCTATAGGTTGTATTACAACATATTTGTATAACATAGTGGTAACCAAAAGTACAATGGCTGTCATTATAGTATTAAAAATGTCCCTATATTTTTCACTTTTTCTGCCTATAGCGTAACCAATAAAAGAACAAACAAATGGAAATAGCAAAATAAATAGTAAATACATAGTAGATTTCAATATAATATTCTCCTTTCTTAAAGTACCTCACTGGCAATTTCTTGTATAAATGAGATAATCATATTAGGAAATAACCCAAGTAAAACAACAATGATAGTAATCATAACTATAGGGATTAACATTTTCTTTGGGGCCTCTTTAACTATAGCGTCTTCCCCTTTTTTGAAAAAAGCTTCAGTTATAACTGGAAGAAGATATAGTGCAGTTAACAGTGCACTAATAAGGAGTATTGCAGGGAAAATCATTTTCCCCTCTGCAAGTCCACCTTGAGCTAGATACCACTTACTAACAAATCCGTTTGTAGGTGGAATTCCGATTAATGATATAGAAGCTATACCAAAACAGCACATTGTTATTGGCATTTGTTTTCCAATACCTCTAATCTGGCTAATATCCGTTTTTCCAGTAGTGTACATTATCGCTCCTACACAGAAGAAAAGAACAATCTTAATTACTGCATGGTTAATTAAATGAAGGAGACTTCCAACAAATGCATCTTCATTTAGAAGAACTATTCCGAGTAAAATATATCCCAGTTGACTAATGGTTGAGTATGCTAATCTCTTCTTTAAATTTTCTTGATGCAGCGCTAAGAATGAGCCCATCAAAATTGAAAGTACTACAAGAATGCTCAAAAATATGTTTACATGAAGTGCCTTAACAATTTCTGCTCCAAAGATAAAATATGTCATTCTAACAATAGCAAAAATCCCTGATTTCACAACTGCAACTGCATGAAGAAGTGCACTAACTGGTGTTGGTGCAATCATTGCAGCAGGTAGCCATGAATGAAATGGTACAAGGGCTGCTTTAACTCCAAAACCTAAAAACATAGCAACATAGCTTATTATATATAGGGTCCTATTATCATTTGTTAGTGGTGATAAAATACCATGCGAAGCAAATGTCAAATCACTAGTAATACTGAATAATAAAAGCATTCCAAGTAAAACTAGTGCTGCTCCTGAAAAAGAATATATTAGATATTTCTTTCCACTTTTTAGAGCTTGTTTTGACTCTGTATGTATTACAAGTGGAAAAGTTGACAGTGTTAGAAACTCATAAAAGGCGTAAAGTGTTATAAGATTCCCTGCAAAAGCAATTCCAATGGTTACCCCAAGGGTTGCAAGAAAAAAACTGAAAAACTTTCTTTCTTTTCCCTCATGCTTCATATATTGCATTGCATAAAAAGCAGTAAAAACCCATAAAATCGAAACCAATAGTGAAAATAGTATGCTTAACTTATCTATTCTAAAGTAAACATCCAGAAATTCATTCAATTTGAGTAGATGAAAGTTGCTTTCCCCAAACTTATAAAATATAGCAACTAGAAAAACAAAATTCAATATAACACCTATGCTTACAAAAACATTCCTTTTCTTCTCATCAAATTTTATAGTTGCCATAATTATTGCTAATATAAATGGAAATATAATGGGAAGTATTATTATGCTACTATTCACTTTATAATTCCCTCCTCTATTTAAGTCCCAGAGTAATTAAATTTATAATTCCTCTAGATGCTATTCCTACGTAAATCATTGAACCCACTAAAAAGATTACAGGAATCATTTCTTTTATAGGCTTACTTTTGGATTTATATACTTTACCTTTTAAATTTTCTTCTCCAAAAAATCCATTTATAACAATTGGAGAGTAATAAACTGCATTGAGTAAACTACTAAGCAAGATAACTACAATTAAAATTGTTTCTCCAGCTGCAATAGTGGCTAAAGATAAATACCACTTACTTATAAACCCAGGCAACATAGGAATTCCTATCATAGATAGTGCAGCTACGGAAAATAGTCCCAAGGTTAATGGCATTTCTCTACCTATTCCCCTTAGATGTTCTAAGGTCTTGTGCCCTGTTTGTTCTATCATTGCTCCAACTAATAAAAACAGTGCTGATTTAGTTAAGGCATGGCCGATAATATGAAATATAGCAATGGAAACCCCTATATCTGTTCCTAGCCCAACACCTAAAAATATATACCCCATTTGTGCCACGGTAGAATATGCTATAACTCTTTTTATATTCTTTTGAAAGATAGCAAATACCGAGCCCATTATCATTCCTAAACTACCTAGTATTAAAATAATATTTAGAACTGAATAATGGTGCAGTATCTCCATTCCATAAAGTCTATATAATATCTTTATCAAAAGTAAGACAAAAGCCTTTAAAACTAGCGAAGATAGAATAGCACTTGAGGATGACGGTGCGTTTGAATGTGCATCTGGAAGCCAATTGTGCAGCGGGAACATTGCACTCTTTACTCCGAGACCAATAATAAATAAAACTATAGATATTAATACTGCATTGGGATAATTTAAATAGGATTTTATTAATTCTTCATGGATGTAGTTAATATTTAAATGTCCAGTCATTGAGTACAAATAAGCAATTCCCATAAGTACAAGGCCAGATCCCAGACAACTCATTATTAAATATTTTAATGTAGCTCTTATATTTTCTTTTTTGTCTTTAACAATAATAATTCCACAGGATGCAAGTGTTCCTACTTCTATAAATACAAAACAGTTAAATAAATCATTAGAATATACTACTCCAAGGAGGGACCCTATTAAAATATTAATAAGTAAATAATATAAACCTATCTTTGACTCTTTAATTTCTTTTTCTATACTATAGGTTGAATACCAAACTATCATAAGTGCAACAAAGGTAAAAAGGAGTCCCATCATAGCCTCAATGATTCCAATTCGAAATTCAATTCCATAGGGAGCATTAAAATGTCCAATTCTATACAAATACTCTCCATTTTTAATAACAAACTTTAAATTTAACATTGCTAAAATCATAACTATTGTCATTGATACTAAACTGATCATCTTGACAATCTTTTTCTTTTTAATAAGTGGCATTATAAACGCCGTAACAAACAAAATTAATATAATAGTAAGTGGAAAACTTTCAATTAAGCTCATTTTATTCACTCCTCATTTTCATAATTTCATCTAATTCAATACTACCGTATCCTTCATATAGTTTTACTGTTAGAGCAAGGGCAAATGCTGTTGTACTAACTGCTACAACTATACCAGTAAGCATTAAAGCAGAAGGAACAGGATTGATATAACATTGAACTCCCTTATGTGCCCCTATAATAATAGGTGCATCTAGGCCTAAAACATATCCTTTCGCTATAAAAAACAAGAAAATTGCTGTATCCATTATATTCATGCCAATAATTTTTTTTATTAAATTATTGTGTAATAATAGTATTGCAAATCCAATTCCAAACAGTATAATCGCGCCAGTTTCATAATAATTGCTTATTAAGCCTTCCATATTAAATTTCTCCTCCGTCGAATAAAGTAAAAAAAAAGTAAATAGTAATTGCCACAATAAGTCCGACTAATATGTTTAATGGCAATAAAAAACCACCACTGAGTATATTGCCTGGAATTCCAAGTCCTGGTTGTGGAAGTTCTAAATGATTTCCACCAGTTATAAAACTATACCCTTTTAGTAATCCATAAAAAATAATAGCACCGCAGAGATAAGTTATTAATTTTGAGTACGGAATTTTTTTATCAGTAAATTTTTTTCCATAAATTATTCTATACAAAATTAAACTTGTACCTATAATAGTTCCACCTGCAAATCCTCCCCCTGGGCTTAAATGCCCATAGAAAATTATATATATTCCAAAAATTTGAATACAAGGTATTAGCACTTTACTTACCTGTTTTAAAATAGTGCTTTCTATAATCACTTCTTCATTTTCTAAATCTCCCGATCTTTTTTCTCTTTTAAGAACCAATAACACTATAATTGAAGCAGTAAATAGTACACTCGCCTCAACAAAAGTATCAAAGGCACGGTAATCTAAAATAATTCCTGTAACAATATTCATTGCACCAGTTTCTTTTGTTGTGTTCTCAATGTAATACTGTGCAACTTCATTATTGGCCGGGTTATCATATTGTCCAAATTCGGGAAGTTCATTAACCCCCAAGAGTAAAATAATAATTAAACTTATTGTAATTAGTATAGATAAAAGTTTTTTCATTTTGTTACTCCTTTAATTCGCTTTAGTGTAAGTACAAATAAAATTGTAGTAATACCCGCACCTACTGCCGCTTCAGTTATTGCCAAATCTGGGGCATTTAGCTGTTGCCATAGAATCGTCATTATAAGGCTATAAACCATAAATACTATTATTGCACCAAGTAAACTTTTTATAGTAGAAACGGCTATAGCAGATCCTATTAAAAACGCCAGCATTATAACACTAAATATTTTCATGCTTTTTCACCCCATTTGTTTTTTCTAGGGTAGCCTGCCTTATGTGTTCAGCCTTAGCAATTAAATGTGTAGCTGTGGGATTTGCTATCCACACAAATACAAGAATCAATATAAATTTAAAACTAACCATATCTAACCCTTCCAGTACTACTAATGAAGATAGGCATAGAACAGCCCCTAAAGTATCACATTTAGAAGAACTATGAGCTCTTGTAAATATATCTGGAAATCTTATGATTCCTAAGGTGCCAACCATGAAAAAGAATAACCCCCCAAGGAGAAAGATTGTTACAATAATATCTTTCATATATTTTTCCCTCCTGAATTTTCAATAACTTTCGCTATTACAATAGACGATAAAAAACTTATTAAAGCATATACTATGGCTACATCCACAAAATAAGTTTCATGAAGCAAAAATGAAACTATGAGAATAAGTACAATAGTTTTAGTTCCTATTACATTAACAGCAATAAGTCTATCTGCCGCAGTCGGTCCCTTGATTGCTCTGAACATACATATAAAAATTGTAACTGATAAAAATAAAATAGAAAAAATTAATAGTTTACTCATAAATGCCTTCCTCAACTTTCAGTATTATTTTTTCAAAAGATGAATTAGTTAATTCATTTGAATACTCACCTTTCAAACAATGCACAGTTATTTCATCTTCATTCATTGAAATAGTTAAGGTTCCTGGAGTTAATGTTATTGTATTGGCAAAAATTGTTTTATTAAAATCAGATTTTATCTTTGTTTTAATTGTTATCATCTGTGGTGATATAATCATTTTAGGGCTCAAAACTATCTTTGCTACATTAATATTGGAAACTAATATTTCTTTTAACATAAGGGTTGTGTAGGAAATCCACAACATACTATTTTTCCTAAACTTCCATTTTCTGTTAATACAGATTAAATCTTTATTTAAAGTTGCAACTAACAAACTTATTATTATACCAATACAAATAGTTTCAATTTTTGCATTTTCTGATATAACTATCCAAAATAACAGGTATAAACCTACAATCCCATAATACATGTTAGAAATCCTCCTATACATTTTCAGCTTACTTTTCTTCGATTTTTTTATCATTATATTCTTGAATAACTAAGTAGCAATAACCATGCCATAATCCCCTATTTCAATAAAAAAAAGGTTATAAACCATTGGCTTCCAACGGTTTACAACCTTTTTTTTATTATTTTTATAAATAGTGAATTGCAATATAATCTAACTGTTTACATCGACCTGTTTCAAACTGACACACTAAATCACTATCACCAATGAATTTGTGTTCCATTTTGATACATATGTATCATGTCGACACAGATATCGTAATTGCATAAAGTAGTATTGCATACTTTATTTCACGTTAACTATTACTTAAGTCAAAAAATTTTCTATCTATTAACTAATTTATATTTTCCCATCTTCCTATACAGTGTACTTCTACCTATACCTAATATTCTAGAGGCTGCTGCCATATTATCATTTACATCTATTAATGTTTGCATAATAGTATTCTTTTCAATTTGTTCTAATGTAAGTAGTTGTTTTATGCCACTTGTTTCTCCAACATTTTCTTTCTCCCTTATATAACTTGGTAAGTTAACACCTGTAAGTGCATTGTTATTTTCAGCTATATTTAATACGAGCTGCATAATATTCTGTAGTTCCCGAACATTTCCTGGCCAATCATAATTAATCATACCTTCATAAAAGCTTTCATGAATCTTTTTTATATTCTTATCATTTGACTCACAGAATTTCTCATAAAAATAATCAATAAATATCTTAATATCTTCTTTTCTTTCCCTAAGAGAATTTATATAAATAGGCATAACATTTATTCTATAAAAGAAATCACTTCGGAATTTTCCAAGGGCAACTTCTTTTTTTAAATCTTTGTTTGAGGCTGCAATAACTCTAACATTTATTGGTATAACATCATGTCCCCCAACTCTTACTACATTACGTTCTTCTAAAACCCTAAGTAAACTTACCTGAACATCAAGGGGCATATCTCCTATTTCATCAAGAAATATTGTTCCTCCATCCGCAAGTTCAAATTTTCCTGGATGCCCCCCTCTTTTAGCTCCCGTAAACGCACCTTCCACATAACCAAACAGTTCGCTAGAAACTAGATCGCGAGGAATAGCACCACAATTTAAAAATACAAAAGGTCTATCTTTTCTTCTACTAGCGTTATGAATAGCTTGTGCAAACATTTCTTTTCCTGTTCCACTCTCACCTTGAAGTAGTATAGTAGCGTCATTCTTAGACGCTATTGTTGCAATTTTGATTGAATGAGCTATATTTTCACTCTTGCCAAATATATCATCAAATGTAAATCTTGCATTCGCTCCAACAATTTTATTAATCATACTTAGAACGGCTTTATTTTCTTTAAAAGTAATTACCCCACCGCCTAAATCTGAAGATCTAAAAAGTCTTATGGGCGTAACATTAACTATACACATTTTATTGGCACCCAATTTTGTAGTGAAATCAATTTCTTCCTCTTGATATCCTTTCCCCTTATTTACAGCACCTAGAATATCTTTTTTACATTTAGTAGATAAAACATCACTTATGTGTATATTCTGTATATCTTTTGCACTATATCCCAATAGTTTCCTTGCAAATCTATTCATACTAGTTATTTCGCCTTGATTATCTATTCTAATAATACCCTCTGATAATGATTCCGTAATTTGATAAAATTGTTCATTAACTATTTTCAATTTTTTATTGGAATTCTCAAGCTTCATTTCTTTTTCTATGGCTTTTGCTGCAGCTACTACCATACCTAAAGTATGTGGATGTACAAATTCAAAGTTACCTGTAATACTTAGCACACCTAAAATTCTGCTCTCTTCATCCTTTATAGGACATGCAGACGAAGTCCAATTATGATACTTATGTAAATAATGTTCGCCACCAAGCACTTGCATTGGTTCACCCGTTATTAACGAAAGTCCAATAGCGTTAGTCCCTATTACTTCTTCTCTTATATTATATCCATCTTGTAATACCTGAAAATTATGATGACGTATTAAGCTATCCTCTCCTATATGTTCTAATACATATCCGTCTCTATCTGTTAATCTAATCATAAAATCCGAATTTTGAATCAAGTTGTACAGTGTTTGCATTAACGGTTTTGCTGTCTCTAGTAGGGGTAAGAATTCCTTATACCTCTTTTTTAAATCATCTTCAGTAATATCAACAGAAAAATTGTTTTCATAGGGATCTATACCATATAATTTACTTCTCTTCCAAGATTTTGAAATAATGTCTCGAAGTCCATTTTTATTTAAAATATCTTCAGAAATAAATAATTTCCATTTTTTTATAATTTCTTCATCATTATCAAGCAATCTTTTAGTTGGCAAATAAATCCTCCCCTTAATAGAATTATAATGTAACTCTATTTAATTATACCTACTACTATTTACTTTGTCTAATAGTTTAAATTGACTTTTAAAAAACCCCTTGGATAACCAAGGAGTTTTCAAGCTTCAAATCATTAAATTTTTATTATAACTTAATTCTTAATCATTATTTAGATTGACGTGACAGTAGCCTCCAGGATTTCTTTGTAGATACTTTTGATGATAATCTTCAGCATCATAAAAACATGATAGAGGTTGTATCTCTGTAACTATTGTCTTATTATGCCTGCTTTGGACTTCATCTCTAGTTTTTAATATAATGTCTAAATCCAATTTATCAGTATAATAAATACCACTTCTATATTGGCTACCTATATCCGGCCCTTGTCTATTAGAAACCGTAGGATCTATAATTCCCCAAAACTTATTTAATATCTTTTCTAGTGATACTATTTCTTCATCATAACTTATTAAGCAGGCTTCTGCATGACCTGTGTTTCCTTCACAAACCTCATTATATGTGGGCTCCTTAACTTTACCATTGGCATACCCAACCGCAGTTTTAATGATGCCTTCTATTCTTGACATGTAAGCTTCCACACCCCAAAAACATCCTCCTGCTACAACAATATTCTTCATAATGCACCTCCATATTATATAAATCAGTACATATATATATTACTACAAATGCATTCTTTTTTATCTAATCCTATAAAATAATTTAAACTATTTCTTTCTTTTTATCTAAGAATTTAAAATCTTCAGCTACAACTTCCATACTATATTTTTTGTTTCCCTCTTTATCTGTGTAGCTACTGCTACAAAGTTTACCGGTTATAGCAATTTGTCTTCCTTTACCTAAATATTTGCACATTGTTTCAGCTAGTGCATTCCAAACCATAACGCTTATAAAATCTGCTTCAGGTTGCGAATCCTTACGTGGTGTTCTATCAATTGCCAATGTGAATCTAGTATAAAACCCTTTACCTTCGTTATACTCTTTAAGTTCTAAATCTTTTGTTATTCTTCCTATTAATGATACATTATTCATAATATCTCTCCTTTATGTTTAATAACTTTTTTAAATTATTGACAACAAAAGTAGAATTTATACAAACAAATGTACAGAATTTTGTCTAGGAACGTGATATTTCTTAAATGAAAGTTTATTTACTGTAATAGGTAAGCTTAATATATTTTTCTATTTGTTCTTTGTTTCTTTTGTCAAAAGGATTATTTGACATCGCTGTAACAAATAAATATGGAAAAGTGTTTTTTAGATGTTTCATATACAAAAGCCATTGGCTTACAATTGCTCCATATACTCTTTTTATATCAACTTCTAAATGTTCTTTTTCATCATCCCGTAGTTCTGATAAATTTCTAGAAGATAGCTCATCTTCTAAATGAAAAACTGCAGTTAATAAATGTGTGAAAGTTTCATGCTCAAGTAGATTTGGATTTTCTAATAATTTCATTAAAAATTCCCTTTTAGATAAAAGAAATTCTCTGATTTTATCTAAATCTACTTTATCAAACTCAATTTGATAATCATAATTTTTACATTTTTCTAATGCTTCTTTGAAATCCCTTTCTTCCCAACTAGGCTCAACTATTAAAAAATTCGCTATTTTATCTACATGAGGATCAATTAATGTACAGCTTTTTAAAATAGTAGTTCCTACTTCATTAAAAAATACACCTATTATTAAATTAAGTTTTTCTAATAAGATCTCAATTTCTCTTTCTTTAATAACTCTGTCAATAACTAACGTTACCAATAAAACCTCTATAGGTATAAACGCTAATTCACCTACTAAAAATATAAATAAATGATGAGCATCTTTAAACACAATATAGTGAAAAGAATATAATAATATTGATGAAAATATTAATAATGCAGAAAATTTCACACGCCAATCCAATTTCTTCATGCTTTTCCTCCTTTATTTATAAAATATTGTTTGTTGCCCACTCTCCATTAAAGTTATCCTTCTCATATGCTTTTAGATTAGCCTTATGGTTGCCTTCATGGCAAAGACGCACTTCCCCTTCATAATCATAACAAGCCTAGTTATTCCTTGCAGAGGTGTAAATATAGAGCGTTCTACTTCAACCACTGCGGAACTAAGCCTCCAATTAAAATCATGCTCACTATAAATTGAACCTTTTGGATGAATGTAAAGTTCAGTTGTTGTACCGCCTGACCATACACTTGTTTTATGTGGATTTTTTCTAATTTTTTCTATTTTGTAGAACATTTTTAAATCCCCCATGCTAGTATTAATAGTAAAAGTAATACGAGTCAATCATATATTCAGCATTATACTTGTCACATAATTTTTTCAGATAAATCTTAACTTTCCCTTTATGTTCCATATCAGAAATATTTTTTTTGAAATGCATTTGTTCTTTCTCAGAAGCATTATTTTTTACATATCCCCAAACGTGTTCTGCAGTATTAATAAAACTTCCATCCTCTACATCAAGTTTCATTATTTCATCTATATACTCGTAAAATTCCTGAATACTACAATTTTCTTTTACAATGCGGCTACACTCTTTATAATATTTATAATTTCTTTCCATCAGTAGATATTTATATTTCGCCCACTGTTTTTCAATAGTTACATGTTTTAATTTGCTTTTCATATTACTAACTAAAAGATTACATTTTATAGCGGAAATATCCTTATCTTTTACTTCCAGCATAATATCAATATTAAAATCTTTAACCTCTTCATAGTATCTCAGAAATTTCTTACCTGTTATAGAAGTTGAATGAGCCCCTAAATGTTTTTGCAAATTTTGTTGACTATAATGAACTTTTATATTACCATCTTTTTTATTCCATGTTTTTGCTATCTTATTCATTATTTCTTTTATAGGCAACTCTATTTCATGATTACACTCATGGTGAAGATTATCAAATATTACTGGAATATTGATTTTATTACTTACAAAAATCAGGTCTTCAATATTGAATATTCTATCATCATTTTCAATGACAAGCCTATTTCTTACTGAAAGTGGCAATCTTTTAAAATTTTCAACAAACCTATTTATGGCAGCATCCTTATCACCGTAAGCACCACCAATATGCAGTATTATCTTATTACTCCCATCCACACCTAGGGAGTCTAGAAATCTAGCATGATATTCCAAATCTTTAATTGCTTTTGCTACAATATCTTCTTTTTCTGCATTAAGTACTGTATACTGGCCTGGATGCATAGACACCCTCATGCCACACTTTTTTATATATTCTCCTATTTCACACAATTCATTTTTAAAAACCGTATGCCATGGAATTTCATTAATACTATGGCTCCCTAAGGGAACTATATCCGAGCTTATTCTAAATAATTTTATATTGAACTTCTCATTATTTTCTAATATTTCTCTTAAGTCTATTAGGTTTTGCTCTAATACCTCTAAAAACATAATTTCAGAAAAGTTTTTGAGCATTAATCTTCTATTTGTTCTTGCATTTGTTGTAAGTGGTATACATGCATATCCTATTTTCATCTTTTCCTCCTATGTTTTTCTTTAGGTTAATTCTACTTCTAAAACCAATATTGTTCAACATTTCAAAATAGATCAATCAAATCTCCAGCATTATTTTTCAACTTATCTATCGAGTGAATATATCTATTCGTTGTAGCTAAATTCTTATGTGCAGCAAAATCTCTAACTTTCTCTACCGTAGCCCCTGCTAAAATTGCTAGTGTAATAGCTGTATGTCTAGTAGAATGAACCCGCAATTTTTTTTCTATACCAGCATTCCTACATACTTTTTTTATCATGTAATTTAATGTACTTGCATCTAATTTTTCTTTGTTTTTTCCATTAGTTGAGTGACCAATGAATAAATACTCCTCAGCGTTAGATATCTTATTTCTTTTAGTAAGCAGAATATATTCATTAATCATAGCAAGAACATTTTTTTGAAGTTTTACTATATCCTCTTTACCCCCTTTTCTAATTACTTTTACTACATCATAACTCGTATGCGAAGTAATATGCTTTAGTTTAATATTTATAATCTCAGATTTTCTTAGTGCAGTGGTTAAAGCCAGTACTAATATAGTTTTATTTCTATGTCCTAATATAGTAGATGTATCTATACTATTTATTAAAATTTTACACTCATCTTTTGTTAGAAACTCTGTTTCCACGTTATTAATAACCGGTCTTTCTTCCTTCAGGTTTCCGAATGGATTATATTTAATTATATATACACCTGTAGAATTGTCTTGATACTTTAATATCCACTTATACAATGCACTAAGTGATGATATTTTTCTATTTATAGTAGCCGATGACATATTTTTATCTATTAATCCTATTATAAAATTCTGTGTATGTATTAACGACACTTTCTTAATATCTTCCATTGTTATATCACAAATAGATTGAACGCAAAAGAAATCTTTTATATCACGTTCATAGCTCTTGGAAGTGTAAACACTTTTCCTGGCTTTAATCTCTAGAAAATACCATATAAAGTGTTTGTTATCTATAATTACATCTGAATTACGAGTAGGTTGTATAAGTTTATTTAACATATATATTCTCCTTTAGTAACTGCTCCTACGTATACATTTTAAAAAGCTGCAAACAATAAGTTAGCAGCTTTTTAAAACGTACAGGCCATAATTATTCCTTTAATTCTTTAATCAGATTTATTATCCCTTCTAATGCTAATTGTTCATCAACACCATTAGTTATAACGTTTACAATGTTATTAGGACCAACTCCTAAAGATAGAATACCTATTAAGCTCTTAATATTAGCCCTTTTGCCCATATATTCTATACTTATATCTGATTTAAAAGAAGAAGCTTTTCTTACTAATAATGTAGCTGGTCTTGCATGTAGTCCCTTAGGATTAATAACCATAATTTCTTTTGTTACCAATTCACTTCACCTCAATCTTTTATAATAGCATGAATTAATATTTAACAGCTTATATTAATTCATACTATAATAATATCATTAAAAATTATGTAAATCAATTTTTAATATTATGAACAAACCTTGCTATTCTTCGGAGTCCATTTTCTATATTTTCCATTGAAGTAGCGTAAGATATCCTAACAAAATTATCAACTCCAAATGCTATCCCCGGTATAACCGCAACTTTCTCTTTTTCCAGCAAAAGATCTGAAAACTGAATTGAATTACTTATAACTTTTCCGTAGACTAATTTATTTAAAACATTAGATATATTGACCATAACGTAAAAAGCACCTTCTGGTTTTACGCAAGATAAATTATCTATGCTATTAATCTTTTCTACCATGTAATCTCTTCTTATTCTAAATTCTTCAACCATTTTTATTATTTCTTCTTGTTGTCCACTTAAAGCTGCAACTGATGCATGTTGTGCAATGGAATTCGGATTAGAAGTAGTATGGCTTTGAATGTTTACCATTAATGCTATTATTTCTGCACTACCAGCAGCATAACCTATTCTCCATCCCGTCATAGCATAAGCCTTAGATACACCATTTATTACAATAGTTCTGCCATATGCATCCTCTGAAAGAGTAGCTATACTAATATGTTCATTATCTCCATAAATTAATTTTTCATAAATTTCATCTGAAATTATAATTAAATTATTTTTTTTTGCAAAATCAGCAATTTGTACAAGTTCCGCCTTTGAATATACTGTTCCAGTAGGGTTATTGGGACTATTTAATATTAATGCTTTAGATTTAGAAGTTATTACTTTGATAAGATTTTCAATTGTTAATTTAAAATTATTATTTTCTTCTGTTGGTACATAGACAGGTACTCCATCTGCTAATTTAACTAATTCAGGGTAACTAACCCAATACGGAACTCCTATTAAAACCTCATCCCCTGGATTTAAAATAGCTCCAAAAACATTAGCTAAGCATTGTTTTGCACCATTTGAAACTATAATTTGATCTATTTCGTAAGTTAAGTTGTTTTCTGTTTTAAATTTATGAATTATTGCATTCTTAAGTTCTATAATACCTGATGTAGCTGTATACTTTGTCATTCCCTCATTAATTGCTTTTATAGCTGCTTCTCCTATATTTTGGGGCGTATTAAAATCAGGTTCACCTGCACCAAATCCTATAACATCTATACCACCAGCCATCATTTTTTTCGCTTTTGCAGTTATATCTAATGTTAAAGATGACGATATGCTTTTAGCTTTTTTAGATAATACCATTTTTTTACCCCCTATGAACACATATTTTTTTTGATCTATATAAATATATCATTTTTTTTTTGTAATGTAAATAGAATGAATTTATCCCAGTTTCCAATTTACTATTAAAAAACAGAGGGCTTATCACTCAAGCTCTCTGTTTATTTATTATCTAGATTGAATTATTAACTTAATTGCCGTTCTCTCTTCGCCTTCTATAATAACATCCGTGAATGCAGGTATACAAACTAAATCGATACCAATCGGTGCAACAAACCCTCTCGCTATTGCAATAGCCTTTACTGCTTGATTAATTGCCCCAGCACCTATTGCTTGTAATTCTGCTGTTCCCTTTTCTCTAATAACACCTGCTAGAGCTCCTGCTACTGAATTTGGACTTGATTTTGCTGAAACTTTTAATAATTCCATAATATATTATTCCCCCTATTAGTACATTAAATGCTATATTTATACTATTCTACAAATATAGAAAAAATCCTCTTAAATTTCAGAAATTGCCTAAAATTTAGGAGGATTCAATATTATGTTAGTTTATTTTGCATAATCAATAGCCCTTGTTTCTCTGATTACATTAACTTTAATTTGGCCTGGATATTCTAATTCATTTTCAATTCTCTTAACTAGATTTCTGGCCATTTCAACCGCTCCTGCATCATCAATTATATCTGGTTTAATCATAATTCTAACTTCTCTTCCAGCTTGAATAGCATATGACTTTTCAACACCTTCATAGGAGTTTGCAATTTCTTCTAATTTTTCTAACCTTTTAATGTAAGCTTCTAAAGTCTCTCTTCTTGCACCTGGTCTTGCAGCTGATATAGCATCTGCTGCTTGAACTAGTATTGCTTCAAGAGATTGTATCTCAACATCACCATGATGTGCAGCAATAGCATTTACAACACTAGCTGATTCATGATGTTTTTTGGCTATTTCAGCACCTATAAGTGCATGAGGTCCTTCAACTTCGTGATCCACGGCTTTACCTATATCATGTAGTAATCCACATCTTTTAGCAAGTGTTGGATCAATTCCAAGTTCTGATGCCATAAGTCCTGCTAAATATGAAACTTCTATAGAATGCTTTAATACATTTTGACCATAACTAGTTCTGTATTTAAGTCTTCCAAGTAGCCTAACAATTTCTGAATGAAGACCATGTACTCCTGTTTCAAAAGTTGCTTGTTCTCCTTCTTCTTTAATATCGCTATCAACTTCTTTTTTAGCTTTTTCTACCATTTCCTCAATTCTTGCTGGATGAATTCTTCCATCCACTATTAGCTTCTCAAGTGCAATTCTTGCAACTTCACGCCTTATCGGATCAAATGCTGAAAGGATTACCGCTTCAGGTGTATCATCTATTATAAGATCCACTCCTGTAAGTGTTTCTAGAGTTCGAATATTTCTACCCTCTCTGCCAATTATTCTTCCTTTCATCTCATCATTAGGAAGCGAAACCACATGAACTGTTGTTTCTGCAACATGGTCAGCAGCACATCTTTGAATAGCATAAGTAATAATTTCCCTTGCTCTTTTATCTGCTTCTTCTTTTGCTTTAGTTTCAATTTCTTTAATCATAACTGCAGCATCATGTTTAATTTCTTTTTTAATTTGATCTAATAAAACTTGTTTTGCTTCATCAGATGTTAAACCTGATAATCTTTCTAATTCTTCCCTTTGCTTTGTGTGTAAATCTTTAATACTAGCTTCTAACATTTCAACATCTTGTTGTTTTTTATTAAGATTTTCTTCTTTTCTCTCTAACACGTCACTTTTTTTATCTAAAGATTCTTCTCTTTGGATATTTCTTCTTTCTAACCTTTGAACTTCATTACGTCTTTCTCTTGATTCTTTTTCTAAATCAGTTCTAAGTCTGTGAACTTCTTCTTTGGCTTCTAAAATAGCTTCTTTCTTTTTGGTTTCAGCTTCTTTTTCGCTTTCGTCAATAATTTTTTTAGCTTCTTTTTCAGCTTCAGATATATTTGCTTGAGATATATTTTTTCTAGAATAAATCGCAACAAAAATAACAAACACAATAACAATCAAAATAGCACAAGCTACTAAAATTGTTCCCGTTGTAATATCTCCCATGATTATCAACACCTCCTTAACTTATTTTCGAATTTATTTAAGAGTAAATACGAAAGCTAGAAAAGGTGTTATATTTATTCAATTTGTAATAATTTTTATATACTAAACCAGTATTTGTATTTATTTTATATTACTTTTATACTAATGTCAAGATTATAACATCTAAAATGTTAATTTTATAATAATATTATACAATAACCATTCTATTCATTAGCCTATTGCATAGTAAAAGCTTACAGAAATAAAGAAAAAAGCAAGTTTAAATAAACTGGTACCTATGTCAAGGACATTCTAAAAAAAGAAGATTAACAAGACAAGAGATGATTTCTGTATTGTACAGGGGTCATTTTTTTTAAGTCCCATTGATACCTATAATTATTATAATATATAATGTACTTATCAAT
>NZ_JAENWM010000122.1 GCF_016650035.1 Clostridium sp. | reverse complement strand
GAGAGAATATTTATATTCTCAATCTGGTGATTATGGCATGAAGGTAACACCCCTTCCCATACCGAACAGGTAGGTTAAGCTTCAATGCGCCAATGGTACTGCAAGGGTGACCTTGTGGGAGAGTAGGTTGTCGCCAGGTAACATGGTTTACTAGCTCAGTTGGTAGAGCACATGACTTTTAATCATGGTGTCCGGGGTTCGATTCCCCGGTAAGCCACCAAAAAAAACACTTCTTTATGAAGTGTTTTTTTTATATGTGAATATATTATTAAAACTTGTTTTTTTATATATTCCATTGAGAAAATATAATAATTAGATTAAAATGATTATATACATTTGCATAAGAAGAAAGAGAGTGTGATTTTTTTGTTCCAATCTATATTAGATTTTTTTACTAAAAACGATATTTTAAATGATTTTATATACTATAAATTTAAATATGTAGGAATAGCTATTGGAGTTTTTGCATTATTTGCATTGTTAAAAAAGATATTTGCAAAATATGTATTCAAAATAATATTAAGACTTGTTAATAAAACAAAATTTGATGCAGATACAAAAATAGTAGCAGCCTTTGAAAAACCTGTAACCAATTTTTTTGGGGTGTTGGGATTTTATTTTGCTTTTAAAATTCTAACTATGGCATATAACATAATTAACATACCAACCATAGATAAGGTTTTTAGCTCTGTTGTTATAATTTTAATTTCTTGGGGAGCATACAATCTTACTGAGGAATCTTCTGTATTATTTGAAAAAATGCATAAAGCATATGATATAAAAGTGGACAAAATATTGTTTCCTTTTATATCAAAAATATTAAGATTTATAATAATAGCATTAGCTATTAATGTGATTGCTGACATATGGTCTATTCCTATTCAAGGGTTTATTACAGGCCTTGGACTCGGAGGATTGGCATTTGCACTAGCCGCTAAAGATGCAGCCGCTAATATTATTGCAGGTATATTTATAATACTGGATAAGCCTTTCACTATTGGCGATTGGGTTAGTATTGACACTTTAGAAGGTACGATAGAAAGCATTTCCTTTAGAACTACTAAAATAAGAACGTTTGATGAAGCGATAATAACAGTACCTAATTCAAAATTAGCTAATGAACCTTTAACTAATTTTAGTAGAAGAGGTAAACGGAGAATCACTTTTAATTTAGGAGTAACTTATGGAACCTCTAGTGAGAAATTGCAGAGTTGTGTAGACAATATTAGAAATATGATAGAGAATCATCCACAGGTTAATAAGGAGACTATTTTTGTTAATTTTGATAAATTTAGTGCTAGTAGTTTAGATATATTTATATATTTCTTCGCTGATACAACAGCGTTAGCAGAATATTTAAAAATAAAAGAAAATATTAATTTTAATATAATCGGGATTTTAGAGCAATTAGGAGTTTCAATGGCGTTTCCAAGTACAAGTATTTATGTGGAAACACTACCTAATGAAGAGGAAGAGGAGAAATTTAAATTAGGAGACAGTTTTCAGAAAAAGGAAAAGATACTAGAAAATGATAAGAAATAAAGGCTTTAGGGGTTCGTTCTCTAGAGCCTTTTCCGTTGTTGTTGTTAATAAATTTATATTATATAGTTTAATAATAGTATTATGTTAAGTGCAGTTACTATCAATCCAATAATCCAAAGAGCAATTTTATCGAATCTAGAGTTTGCAAACGTGCCCATAACTTTTAATTTAAATCAACTTATATGTAATTATAAATTCTGTATTGTAAAATTGTTCACTAAAAATATACATAAAAGCAAGGGATGTTTGACTACACAACCTAGTGTTTAGTGCAAAAACATGTTATACTAGTACTAATGATTGTTGCTTTATTGGAGTTTAATTATGCTAAGTAATTCAACCTAGAGTAAAGCTTTTTTAATAAATGTAAATATAAAATGATTATTGTCTGAATTTTTGGAAATAATTAATAATAGACCTTTATATTATAATTAAAATCAATTATTTAACCGCTATATAATATACTATAAAAGTTTAATATAGCCACTTCAGTGGCATTTTAGGAGGAATGTATCATGGCAATTAGTTTGAAAAAAGGTCAAAAGGTAGATTTAACTAAAACAAATCCTGGTCTTACTAATGTTATTGTTGGACTTGGATGGGACACAAATAAGTATGATGGGGGAGCGGCATTTGATTTAGATGCAGCAGCTTTCTTAGTAGGAGCAAATGGAAAAGTATCATCTGATAATGATTTTATTTTTTATAATAACCCAAAGGATTCAGCTGAATCTGTATCGCATTTAGGAGATAACAAAACTGGTGAGGGCGAGGGTGATGATGAGCAAATTAGAATTGAACTAAATAAAGTGCCAGCGTCTGTTGAAAAAATTAACTTTACGGTAACTATTCATGAAGCTGCGGAGAGGTCACAAAATTTTGGACAAGTATCTAATGCTTTTATAAGAATTTTAAATGAAAATAGTAATGAAGAATTAATAAGATATGATTTAAGTGAAGATTATAGCATTGAAACTGCAGTTGTAGTAGCTGAATTATATCGTAACAACGGTGAATGGAAGTTTAGTGCAATTGGAAGTGGATTTGAAGGTGGACTAAATGCACTTTGTAGCAACTTTGGAATTAATGTAAACTAAAAATTAAGGAGGAATAATTATGACAATTAATTTAAATAAAGGGCAAAAAATTGATTTAACTAAAACTAATCCAAGTTTAAAGAAGGCAATTATAGGACTTGGATGGGATACAAATAAATATTCAGGCGGAGGAGATTTCGATTTAGATGCTTCAGCTTTTTTAGTAGGTTCAAATGGAAAAACTAATAATGACCTAGACTTTATATTTTATAATAATTTAGTTCATTCATCAGGAGCGGTTACACACACTGGCGATAATTTAACTGGGGAAGGTGAAGGTGACGATGAACAATTAATTATCGAATTTTCTAAAATACCTTCAGAAATAGAGAGAATAGCAATTACAGTAACCATACATGATGCAGTAGGTCGTCAGCAAAACTTTGGTCAGGTTTCTAATGCTTTTGTTAGAGTAGTAAATGAAGATACTAATGAAGAAGTTTTAAGATACGATTTGTCAGAAGATTTTTCAGTAGAAACTGCATTAGTATTTTGTGAAATATATCGTAACAATAACGAATGGAAATTTAGTGCAACAGGAAGCGGTTTTCAAGGTGGATTATCAGCACTTTGTAAAAACTATGGTCTTGATGCATAAAGGAATATGACATTTTGAATTAATTAGTGTAGCAAGCACAATAGATGTTTGAAGGAGATGTGGGAAATGGGTATAAATTTACAAAAGGGGCAAAGGATAAGTTTAACAAAGGAAAGTCCAGGACTAAAAAAGACAATGATAGGGCTTGGATGGGACGCAGTTAAGCAGTCATCTAAGGGACTTCTTGGGGGATTGTTTGGAGGCAAGCAAGCAGAAATAGATTGTGATGCTTCAGTACTTATGTTAGATGAAAAAGATAAACTAAGAGGGAAAGAAAACTTAATCTATTTTGGAAATCTAAAAAGTAAATGTGGAAGTATTCAACATATGGGAGACAATCTTACTGGAGATGGTGATGGCGACGATGAGCAAATTATGGTTGACTTGTCAACTATACCTCAAAACATAGTAAAGCTTGTTTTTGTTGTTAATATCTATGCTGCAGCGCAGCGTAAACAACATTTTGGAATGATACAAAATGCTTACATACGTTTAGTAAATATTGCAGATAATAAAGAAATATTTAAATTTAATTTGACAGATGAGTATTCTGGTAAAACAGGTTTATTTGCCGGTGAACTTTATCGTAACAGTGGTGAATGGAAATTTATGGCCGTAGGAGAAGGGGATTCTTCATCTGGTTTAGGTGAAATGATAAAAAAATACCAATAAATTAATGATGTAGAAAATGATAAGTTATCATTTTCTATATTTTATTGTAAAAGAAAATTGAAAAAGTCATAGAAGGGTGGTTAATATGAAATACTTTAATGAAGAGAGCTCAAAAGTCTTAGATGAGCTTAAGGTTAATAGTAGTAAGGGCTTATCTAGTTCACAAGCTAAACAGAGGCTAGAGGAGTATGGTACTAATGAATTTACTAAACAAGAGAAAGGTTCTATTTGGGACAGTGTTAAAGAAGCAATAACTGAGCCTATGATGATGATACTTTTAGCCGCGGCCTTAATCAGTGCATTAGTAGGGGAGTTTGCAGATGCTATTGGTATAGTATGTGCGGTAGCTATAGGAATTAGTATAGGAATATTTACAGAAGGTAAATCACAAAAGGCTGCAGATGCACTTTCAAAAATGACAGAAAATATAGAGGTAAAAGTATTACGTAATGGAAAGATAATTCAGGTGAATAAAATTGACCTGGTACCTGGTGACATTGTTTCAATTGAGACAGGGGATATGGTGCCAGCAGATGGAAGACTTGTAAATACTATAGATTTAATGGTTAGAGAAGATATGCTTACAGGAGAATCAGAAGACGTAAGCAAAGAAGCAGAAACTATAATAGAAATGGAAAATATAAAAGCTAAAGATAAAGATATTATTCAAGATCCAATTCCAGCAAAACAACTGAATATGGTTTTTGGAGGAACACTTGTAGCTTATGGTAGAGCTAGTTTTGTAGTTACATCTACAGGGGATAAATCTGAAATGGGTGAAATAGCTAGAAATCTTGTAGAAAGTGATCTGCAAACACCTCTCCAAGCAAAACTAGGAGATTTAGGTGGAAAGATTTCAAAAGTATCAAGTGCTATAGCTGCCGTATTATTTATAGTTATGATTGTAAAAATGGTTGTAGCAAAAACTATTTCACCAGACACTAGTGGTGTATTCGTATTTTTAGAGTCTGTTGGACCAATAAAAACTGCTTTTGTAGTATGTGTTGCACTAATTGTTGCGGCTGTTCCAGAAGGGCTTCCAACAATGATAAATATGACACTTGCAATAACTATGCAAAAGATGGCCAAGATAAATGCTCTTGTTACTAAAAAGGAAGCCTGCGAAACAATAGGTTCAGTAAGTGTAATATGCTCAGATAAAACAGGTACACTTACTCAAAATAGGATGACCGTAGAAAAGGTTTATTTAAATGGTAAGTTCAGAGGAAGAGATGAATTAAGCGAGAGCAATAACTATTTTATAGATAACTGTCTTGTAAATTCAACAGCAGATATTGAAAAGGATGATTCAGAAGTTAAATATTTAGGTAGTGCAACAGAATGTGCTCTTCTTTTATACAATGATGCTTGCGATTATGTGCAGGAAAGAGAAAATGCAACCATAGCTCATCAAATTCCATTTAGTTCAAAGAACAAGAGAATGAGTACTGTTATAGAAGAAGAGGAAGGTTCCACGGTACTCACAAAGGGAGCTCCAGAAATTATTCTAGAGTTATGTAAATATGAACATATTAATTGCATTCAAAAAGAGTTAAATGAAGCCAGACGAAAAGAAATATTAGACGAAATTGAAATACTTCAGAAAAAATCTATGCGAGTACTTGGATTTGCATATGGAAATATAATTGGCGAAGTAGCTATAGCATCTGAGCAAGGCACCTTACATGAGGACTTAGTGTTTACAGGATTCGTAGGCATAAGGGACCCGCTAAGACTTGATGTTAAAGATGCTATAGAGACTGCTAGAAAAGCAGGAGTTTCTACAAAAATGCTTACAGGAGATAACATTAATACAGCTATTGCCATTGGGCAAGAATTAGGCTTACTTGAAGGCACGAGTAGAGCAGTTGAGGCTACTTATATAGATACATTATCTGAGGAGGAGCTTAGACAAGAAATAACTACTATTTCAATAGTAGCACGTTCAAAACCAGATACAAAAATGAGAATAGTTGAAGCACTTCAAAAAAATGGAGAAGTAGTTGCTGTAACAGGAGATGGAATAAATGATGCGCCAGCTCTTACAAAAGCAGATGTAGGAATAGCTATGGGTATAGCTGGAACCGAAGTTAGTAAAAATGCAGCAGATATAATATTAACGGATGATAGTTTTGGTACTATTGTAAAAGGAATTAAATGGGGAAGAGGTATTTATGAAAACTTCCAAAGGTTTATTCAATTCCAGATAACAGTAAATATTATTGCTTTTTTAACAGCAATTTTATCTGTAGTACTTGATTTCCAAATGCCATTCACTACAATACAACTATTGTGGGTAAATATTATAATGGATGGACCACCAGCACTAACTCTTGGACTAGAGCCAGTAAGAGATGCTGTTTTAAACAGAAAACCTACAAATAGAAATGCTAGTATCATAACTAAACAAATGTTAAAGAGTATGATATCTAATGCTCTATATATAACGGCTGTTCTTATGATTCAAATGAAATTTGACATACTAGGAGCTGGGTTCCCAAAAGATGGGGTTACAGAAGTCAACCAAATGCAGACAGTGTTATTTGCATTATTTGCTTTTAGTGCATTATTTAATGCATTTAACTGTAGAGAATTTGGTACGGATAGTATATTTACTAACATTACAAAAAACACTATATTCTTAAAGATAATTTTAGGTACAGCAGTGGTACAAATATTTGTAACTGAAGTGTTTTCAGAATTCTTTAATGCAGTATCATTAAGCGCTACTATGTGGCTAAAGATAATTCTTTTATCTTCACTTGTAATAGTAGTAAATGAGATTGTAAAATTAATTATGAAGATTTTTACAAAAAAACAAGATAAGATTGAATCAGAATCAGAAGAGAAAATAGCAGCATAAATAAAAAATTCACACTGTTGACTTTAATCAACAGTGTGAATTTTTTATGTTAAACGTTATTAGTTTAACTTGTAATAGAAATATATTCATGTTGTGAAATATCTTTAATTTCGTGGAACTTTTGATGTACAATATCTAAAATTTCTTCACCTGCAAATATACCAGATTCATTTGTAATATATACAGTATCAGCAAAATTTTCAACAGGAAGACTTTGTAGCAATTCTCCATGTGATGGGATGATTCCGAAATTTGAGTGTTTTATCATAGGATAGTCCAGTAGAGAATCTCCAGCAGATAATAATGTATTAATATTCTCCAGCTTCATTATATATTTTATAGGGTCATATTTATTTATACAATTTGGAACGATATATACCTTTTTACCTTGTTTTGATACGCTATAATTATATGATTTGCAAAAGGAACGTAATATTTCAAGATAATTTAAATCCATCTGCCCCTTGGAAATAGCATTAGCTAGCTTGTCCATATCCAAAATGGAATATATAAATAAATCTTCACAAGTTTTATATGAGATCACGAAATCCATTTGTAAAAAGAAACTACATAATTCTATCATGTTTTTAACAGATATCAACCCTTTAAGTTTAGTAGAGCTTATATCTGACCAAGATTTAAGCTCTATTCCATCCTTAAGTATTATACCTCCGTTGGCCACAACAGCATATTTAGGTTTTATTCCATCATAAAAGTATTTCATCCGCTTATATTGATCTTTAGACCTTGTGGTAACAGGTATAAAAAGCATACTTTCATTTATATGTTCTAGCTTATGTTGTAGGGAACTCGTGATAAAGCTACAATTATTATTATTATAAAAATCCACAGGTATAAGTTTTTCTGAACCTATTAATTCACAATGCCTTGCAGAATATATAAGCGTACTATCAAGGTCTGAGGCAAATACCATATAAACACATCCTAACGATATCTAGTGTACTTTCTTGTACACCGATTGGTTACATATCTTCTTTTTCTTTTGATTTAATAATACCACAGCAGGAATAGCACATATCCGTATATATTTCGACGGGAATACTCTTTTCCTCCGCAAGCTTTAGTATATGTTTCAAATTTGGATTATGAAAGGAATCAATTAGTATTTTCCAAGGAATACGCCTGAGAAGGACCCTTGTGGTTTCTCCAATTCCTGGTTTTATAAGATTAACATTATCAATGTTGAATTTATCTTTAATACTTTGAATATCTTTAAGTCCTTTGCAGTTTAGAGAAGTATTATCAAACTCAATATCTGCAGCAACTTCGGAATTACTATCTTCATTTATAAGTGCAGATAGATAATCCGCATCTATATCCTTAAAGCAGTTACATATTTCATCTATATAGAAATTAGAAACATCCACGGGCGCCAGTTCACTATAAAACTTTGTACCATGAAAATCATCCTTGCCAATATACTTATCGTTAAGTACAGTCCTACTTACAAGACCTGATACTGTAGAATTAAGGCAAGCACTTGGAATTAAAAAGTCTTCTCTTGTACCGTAAATAAGCGTGCAGTAAGCGGGGTCAGATAGGACTGCTAAATTTGAATCTAAGATTATATTAAACTCCGCGTAGAGTTCTTTGCAAGCTTTTGTTAATGTATGTTGAATAACACCTTTGCCTGTCCACCCAT
>NZ_JAENWM010000157.1 GCF_016650035.1 Clostridium sp. | reverse complement strand
TTTTACCACTAATTTAATATCTCCAAATTTCTCAACATTGTCGTCTTCTTTTTGTTCATCCAGAACAAGATTAAACACAGGGCCACTTCAGCCATTACCTGTTAAATTAATTCTTATTTCATCTGAAGTTACATTGTTTTCCTTAAGAAACTTTTTAAATTCCGTGAAAGCTAATTCACTCATTTTTACAAAAGCCATTTTAATTACCTCTCTCTACATTTTATTTAGTAATGATAATAACTATTAGCATTACTAAATAACATATTAAATTAAAAATGAAAGCTTTGCAATAGTTACTTGTACATTAATTATGAATAATTCTATAGAAGCTTTAGCTATATAGATTATAATTAGTAGAAACTGGATTCTCGATAAGAAATTTTTCTGCTATTAATAACAAATTACTGGAGTACCTGTCTCTATATTATCAAATATTTTTTTTGCTACATCGTATGGTGAATTTATACAACCATGAGATCCGCCTGTCTTATACAAATCTCCCCCAAACTTATCTCGCCAACTTGCATCATGAATTCCTATCCCCTTATTAAAAGGCATCCAATAATTCACAGGAGCAGCATAGTCTTCACCTGTAAGCGTTGCATTTTTTTCTTTATAATTGATCTTATAAATGCCGACCGGTGTTCTAGTCTTCTCTGATCCATTATTACCTGTGACAACATCCCCTTGTGTAATCAGCTCTCCATTTTTATAAAACCATAAGTGTTGCCCTGTAAGATCTATTTCCACATAGGTATTTCCAATATCATCCTTGCCATGAGCTAATGCGGTTTGATAGTATGCAGGTTCTTTTTCTATAGATTCCCCTTCCTTTATGATTGAATTTAAATATTGGATTTCTTTAACCTTATTAATGGCCCAGCCATAAGTACCTCCACCAATATTAAGTACCTTTCCTGATGATGAAACAAAATTTCTCGTGTCAGCAACTGTGTTATATTTACTAGCAAGTAAGTCTATATAGATTTCAACTTGTTTTTCATTAAATGTAATTTCATTATTCTCATCAACTGTAACCCATTTATTTATTATAGACCCATCTAGAATTTCTTTCTCATCCCCAAAAGTATAGGTAACCTTCGAAGATACATATTTGTTAAGCATGTCCCTTGTGGCAACTACCTTTGGAGATTTCGAAGTATATTCCGGCTTAATATAGTAATTTATTGACTCCAAATCTATTGTTGTTTCGCCTGTGCTCACTGCATCTATGGCATAATTATATAGGACCTCTTTATTACCCTTGCTTCCAATGACCTCATCGACAATCACATACCCATTATCTTTATATTTATAGCTAGCATTTTCAGGTTCAATTATCTTGCTACTATCAAAATAAGATAGCTTATCCACTTGTTCTTTTAATAAATCTTTATCATATTCAATTCCTGCTAACATTTTAGAATCTTTTGTATTAAAAACTGCTGAAATCCATTTATAAGGATTCTGTTTATCTTTAAACTCCTTAAAATCACCATTAACATTATACTTTAAGCCAATTTCTTCCCCTGTAATTTGTTCATTTATACCGCCTCGTCCTTTTATGTTTAACTGATATTTTTGAATCTCAGATGCCATTTGTTCATTTACATCCTGTACAATTTTACCTGAAACACTAATACTATTTATTGCAGAACCAAAATAAAAATGATTCATGAAATATATTGCCACCCCAAAGTATACGAAAAGCAAAGTACAAATAGAAATTATAATACCTAAAACAATTTTCTTACGCTTTTTTATTGGACTTATTGTTGACTTCCCTACCTCAGCTTCCACGATTGCACCCCCGCTTATATATTTTTTAAAAAATAACTGTTCCTATAGATGTCCAAGGTATAGTTTATTCTTTTATTAATCTATTATACCTCAAAAACAGTCTCTTTGCACCATCTAGAAACACTCGTATTTACAATATTTTTTTAATTTTGTCACTATAATGACATATAAAGTTGTTATTATAATAATATAGAAAGTGATTGATTTTTTAATTAGAGTCCCCCTTTAATTAAATATAAATTTAACATAACCTCTTAAAAGAACTGATGTAATTTAATCAGTTCTTTTTTATTGTATAACAATCAAATCATATGTATGGAAGCCGTAGAAGATCTTTAAAATAAAAGGGAATTCACTACATGAATTCCCTTTTGATATTCTATATATTCAATTTTAAACTAACTAGAGAATAGTATTTTAATTTAAGTAATTTCTCTTTGTCTTATCACATATCCTAAAGACCTCTTATTTATAAAATTCGACTACCCTCTAAAAACTCTGAAGATTTAATTTGATACATTGGACTATCCCCTTTCTATTAGCGATTCTTTTAATTTTTCTAATGAAAGTTAATATCTAAGTAGAATTACTTACACTTAATGTACTAATTTAATTTCGTTTCTTTGTTTATGAACTAATAATAACATAGTAATTAATATCTGTAAAGACTTGTTTTTAATTAATAATAAATATTCATTACATGTGTGAAGATTTTAATATCTTAAACATGAACACTTTCCCCTAAATAAGCTTTCTTTACATCTTCATTACACAATAACTCTTTTCCAGTGCCCTTAATGGTAATTCTTCCTGTTTCAATTACATATCCTATATCTGCAATTTTCAGAGCAGCATTGGCATTTTTTTCAATTAAAAGTATGGTTACACCTTGCTTATTTATCTTTTTAATAATATTAAATACATCTTTAATAATTAATGGAGCTAGCCCTAAGGAGGGTTCATCCATCATTAGTAGCTTCGGCCTTGACATTAATGCTCTTCCAATCGCAAGCATTTGTTGTTCACCACCAGATAGCGTACCTGCTTGTTGCCAGATTCTTTCCTTTAGTATTGGGAAAAGAGTATATACCCATTCCATATCTTCCTTAATTTCCTTTTCATCTTTTCTTGAAAAAGCTCCTAATTTTAGATTTTCAATTACTGTAAGGTCTCCAAAAACCTTTCTTCCCTCTGGAACCAAAGTAATCCCATTCCGTACTATGTTTTGAGGTTTAACAAGCATCAGATTTTTATCCTCGTACTGAATTATTCCACTTTTAGGTTTCACTAGTCCTACAATAGAACGAAGCATAGTACTTTTCCCAGCGCCGTTAGCACCAACTAAGGTTACAATTTTACCTTCTTCAACTTCAATACTTGCTCCTCTTAAAGCTTGAATTCCACCATAAGCGACTACTAAATTATCAATTTTAAGCATCATCATCACTCACCCCCAAATATGCCTGTATAACTCTTTCGTTATTTTGAATATCATAAGGGGTTCCTTCTGCTATAGTAACACCGTAGTCAAGAACATAGATTCTATCAGATATTCCCATTACAACTTGCATGTGATGTTCTATCATAAATATGGTCAAGTTAAACTCGTCCCTAATTTGTTTAATAAAACGTGTTAAATCTTCCGACTCTTTTGGGTTCATTCCTGCTGCTGGTTCATCTAGAAGTAGAACTTCCGGATTGGTAGCCATGGCTCTAGCTATTTCCAGGCGCCTTTGCTTTCCATATGGAAGAGAATGCGCCTTTTCATCCTTTAAATCTAATAATCCTACTTTCTCCAGCAAGTTAAGAGACTTTTCCATCATTTCTTTTTCTTCTTTTCTGTACCATGGAAGTTTAAATATTGCATCCATAAAATTTGATTTGATATTCAAATGATTTGCAATTAAAACATTGTCAAGTACTGATAAATCTTTAAACAGTCTTATGTTTTGAAAGGTTCTTGCAATTCCTGTTTTAGTAATTAAATCAGGCCTTACTCCTGTGATATCTTTATTATTAAAATAAATTTTCCCGGCTGTTGGTTTGTAAACACCAGTAACCATATTAAAGGCTGTAGTTTTACCAGCGCCATTGGGTCCTATTAACGCCAAAATTTCTCCTTTATTTAAGTAAAGATTAAAATCCTTTACTGCTATAACTCCTCCAAACTGCATTTTTACATCATCCATCATTAATACTGTCTTTACTTTTCCATTAATTTCTGACATTACTTACCGCCCCCTGTTACAGATGGAGCTTTCACGGAAACTCATTAGCTCCTATGATTACTCATTTCTAGTATCATTAATTTTTGTTGATTCCCCCATTTTTTCTGCATAAAACGCTTGACAAGTCTGTAAAAATTTGAAAAATCCCTCCTAGAGACATGTTTTA
>NZ_JAENWM010000110.1 GCF_016650035.1 Clostridium sp. | reverse complement strand
TGTTTCTTTCAAAAAAAGTATAGCATACACTAGGTCTATTAAATTTACCCAAAATCATGATATAAAAAAAGTAAAGCACCAACAATTTGTTGGTGCTAATGTTTCACTTATTTAGGGACATTTTCAAAAATGCTTGACATAGTTTAATTTCTTTTTTTTAAATTTTCTGTTTATTTTTTTTTAGCACTCAATTGCAAAAGTAATTTCCACCCCTAACACATTCAACAGTGGACGTTAGTCTTACAAATTAAAGGGTAGATTTTACCTTTACAAATTATTATAATAATATTAGATATACCAATCAATAATCCTTGCCTGATCATAGAGAGGGTTCTTTATGCCTAAATCCAAACATTTTACCCTTAGTGAAAGAATTACCATCGAACACATGATTAAGGATTCCTTTTCATTTAAAGCAATTGCTAGAGAACTTGGTCGTGACTGCACTTCTATTTCTAAAGAAACTAAACATCATATTACATTGAAAAAGACAGGCAGCTATGGCAAATCATTTAACAACTGCGTTCATCGTTTTGTCGCTTTTGTTCAAAATGCTCTGATGTTTGCTCTGATTACAAAGAATATATATGCCCATTACAATCAAAACCACCTTATGTTTGCAATGGATGTGACAATCTTAGAAATTGCACTCTCCAAAAATCTTACTATAGTGCAGCTACCGCCCAGAAAGAATATGAAACACGCCTTTTTGAATCACACAGTGGCATTACCACACCCGAAGAGGAAGTTTTACGTCTTGACAGAATAATTAGTCCCCTTATACAGAGAGGACAATCAATTCATCATATCTGTTCCAACAACAGGGATGTCATAATGCACAGCGAAAAGTCAATTTACAATTACATTGACTATAATCTTTTTTCTGCTAGAAATATTGATCTCTCTAGAAAAGTAGTTTATCGTCCAAGAAAAAAATCTATTAACAAATTCAAAGTCGATAAATCTTGCAGAATAGGTCGCACTTATGAAGATTTTTTAATCTTTATGAAAGAACATTCGATACACCAGTTGTTGAAATAGATAGTGTGGAGGGCACAAAAGGGGGCAAGGTTCTTCTTACTATTCATTTCAAAAGCTCCCAATTTATGCTAGCTTTTATTCAGGATGCCAATACTTCACGGTCCGTAATTGATGTTTTTGATGACCTCTACTGGGAACTTGGTCCAGATGTTTTTCTAGAACTCTTTCCAGTAATTCTAACAGATAACGGCAGTGAGTTTTCAAATCCAGAGGCTATTGAGTTTAATAAACTAGGTAATCCAAGGACACATATATTTTACTGTGATCCATCGGCCCCATATCAATAGGGCGCTGTTGAAAATAACCATGAAATAATTCGTAGGATTGTTCCAAAGAGACATAGTTTTAATTCATACCTGCAGAAGGATATTTCATTAATGATGAATCATGTCAATTCCTACGGAAGAAAAAAGCTGAATGACCGTTCACCCTGTTCGGTATTCAGCTTCCTTCATGGGGCTGTTACACTTAAGAAACTCGGTTCAGAATTCATCTCACCAAATGAGGTAATTCTGAAACCTAAATTACTTAAAAAATAATATTTTATCAGGCAAGTATTGCTGTTAGGTATATCGTACAATTTATCACATTTTGAGGGGTGGATTTTACATTTGCGAAAAAACAGTAGATATAAACGTTTTTTTATTGAAAATTATTTATAATTTTTTCAGGGTAGAATTTAACTCTACAAAGTGGAACTTACTTTTTCAATTCACCATTTTTTTTAGCTTTTTATAGATTTTAAATAAAGCATATCCGTTTATTCTTTCCCTAATGCAACCCTTTGTTGACAATTATTAGACGATATAGTACTATTACATTTAAATTAAATAATAATAGCAAATTTATTTAAATTATAAAAAAATAAGTTAGTGGAAGGAGAAATTAAAATGCCAATAAAAATACCAGACAACTTACCAGCATTCAAAATTTTGAATAAAGAAAATATATTTACTATTACAGAAGACCGAGCATTTCATCAGGATATTCGCCCTTTAAAAATTGTAATTTTGAACCTTATGCCCACAAAAATTGAAACTGAAACACAAATATTGCGGCTTCTTGGAAACTCTCCACTACAGATAGATATTGTACTTCTCCATCCCGAAAGCCATGCATGTAAAAATATATCTGAAGAACATTTGATTAAATTTTATAATACTTTCGATGAAATAAAAGACTCTAAATTTGATGGAATGATAATAACAGGAGCTCCAATTGAAAGCGTTCCCTTTGAAGAAGTAGATTATTGGGATGAACTAAAAAAAATCATGGAATGGAGTATACATAATGTATATTCAACCTTACATATTTGTTGGGGTGCTCAAGCAGGACTTCATTATCATTATGGACTTGAAAAACATAAACTGGATAGCAAAATATTCGGAGTGTTCAAACATATAATAACAAAACAAGATGTTAGACTTTTGAGTGGATTTGACGATGAATTTTATGTTCCACAATCAAGATACACTGAAATAAGAAAAGTAGATATTGATAAAATAAAGGAACTCCAAATCTTATCCGAATCAAAAAAATCAGGAATTTACATTGTATCAGCAAAAAAAGGACGTCAAATTTTTGTGACTGGCCACTCAGAGTATGACCCATTAACGTTAAAAACTGAATATGACAGGGATATAGCAAAGGGGTTAGACATAAATGTTCCAGACAATTATTTTCCGAATAACGACCCATCAAAGCCACCTATTGTAAAATGGAGGGGACACTCTAATCTGCTATTTTCTAATTGGTTAAACTATTATGTTTACCAGGAAACACCTTATAATCTAGTGCACCTGGATTAAAATAAGCATAAACTTGCGTTATTCTTATTTCTGAGAACTAATTCCAAGTGCATTAAAAACGCACAGCTTAACTTTTTATTATCATTATTTTGTGGTATATTATTCACAATATTAAATGTTCTTAAATTTCAAAATAAGGTGGTAAATAATATGAATGAAACTGTAAATTTATTAAAGTCTCATAAATCAATAAGAAAATATAAAGATCAACCTGTAGAAGATTCAAAAATAAAAGCAATTATTGAATGTGCTCAAAGTGCTGCAACTTCCAGCTATATTCAAGCTTATACAATTATAAGCGTGAAAAATAAGGATAACAGAAAAAAAATAGCCTATCTTTCAGGAGATCAAAGTTATATTGAGCAGTGTCCATTATTTTTAGTTTTCTGTGCCGATTTAAACCGTGCTAAAACATGTTGTGAAATTAATAATGTAACTATGGAAGAAGGATATACTGAAGCTTTCATTATTTCAACTGTAGATGCTGCTCTTGCCGCCCAAAATGCTTTAATTGCTGCAGAATCATTAGGCCTTGGAGGAGTGTACATAGGTGGAGTAAGAAATAATCCATCACAAATCAGTGAAATTTTACGGTTACCCTATGGCGTATACCCTGTATTTGGAATGTGCCTCGGTTATCCTAATCATAATCCAGATAAAAAAGAAAGATTACCACTAGACGTGATATTTAAAACAGATGAGTATAACGCAAACAGTGATGCTGAGAAAATAGAAGAATATGATATTCACATTAAAGATTATTATGAAAGAAGGACTAAAGGAAAAAGATTAGACACATGGACAACTCAAATTTCTAATCAAATGAAGAAACCCCAAAGACCCCATATGAAAGATTTTTTAGAAAAACAAGGGTTTATAATAAAATAGGTTTAACTAATTAGTACTGTTAAAAAGAAGGGATGCCCTATTTATATGCATCCCTTCTTCCTTTACTTGAATTGCTTTTAGTTTTTATTATAAACCTCGTTTACAATTGAACCTATTTTCTCCACATAGCATTCCACTACATCCCCATCTTTTAACACTTTAGGTGGTATAAATCCCATTCCAACACCAGCCGGTGTGCCTGTACAAATTATATCTCCAGGCTTAAGTGTAAATCCTTTAGACAAATCGCTTATAATATAAGCAATATCAAAAATCATATTTCTAGTGTTAGAGTTTTGTCTAAGTTCACCATTAACTTTGCACTGTATGTTTAACTCTACTGGAAAAACAATCTCATTTTTATGAACTATTGTAGGACCCATAGGGCAAAAGGTGTCTAAGCTTTTAGCTTTAAACCACTGCTTGTGCTTTGCTTGAAGATCCCTTGCTGAAACATCATTTGCAACAGTATACCCAAATATATAATCTTCTGCCTCCTCTGGCTTTATGTTTGTCCCTTCTTTTCCTATAATAACTGCAAGTTCAGCCTCATAATCCACCTCAGAAGTGGTTTCTTTAGAAAAACAAATTTTATCTCCAGTTCCTATAGCTGGACTAGCCACCTTCGTAAAGTATATAGGATATTCTGGTATAAAGTTATCTGAAATTTGAGTTATCTTGATTTCTTTTGCATGTTCCTCATAATTTTTCCCTATGCAAAACACATTTCTCTTAGGATAAGGAATAGGTGCCACAAGTTTTACCTCTGATAACTCTAAGGTATAAGTGTTTGTTGTATTTACTTCATTTTCTAACATCATTATTACCTTGTCATTGGCCATTTCTATAAACTCCTGAAGTCCACTTACTTCTGGTAGATTAAATCTTTTCATAACTTCCACAATAGGAATTATTTTAGTTCCTATTAATATTCCTGCCGACGTTTGATTTTTATAATCATAACTAACGAATTTCAAATTCAGCCCCCCTTTTATTTTTTGTATAATACTGTTATTATATCACAAGTTTTATATGTATTCACTTTAGTATTGTCCTATATTAATTAATATCAATGCTATAATAACGAGTACTATTGCTATTTCATTCTTTTTAGATAATTTTTCTTTATATAAGACTACTTCTCCTATGCTTATAAATATTATACTTCCTGCACTGTATAACGGAAAAGCTATGGATGTTGGTATTGAATTTAAAGCCATTATAAGAAAATAAGAAGAAAATAGATTCGGTATCCCCACCAACATTCCCATAAGTAAGTCTCTTTTCATTACTAACTTATCTGATTTTATAACGAAGTATAAACTAAATAGAAATGCTGTAATAAATATAACAAATAAAAACAAGTCTTTATATTCTATTAAAGCATATTTTTGAAATAGCTTGTTTTGAAATTCTGCCATTCCTCCAAATAAAAATAATAAAATGAGCGTTATATTTATGCTTGTACTTTTATTTTCATCATGTGATATGTTGGCAAAAATTATTGAAAATAAAGCTATAAATATTCCTACCCATTGAATGGCTTTAGGAATCTCCTTCCAAAATATAATAGAAAATATCATAGGTACTAAAATCCCAAGCTTGCCAAATGTGCCTGAAATAGATGCTCCATTTTCATTTACACTTTTTTGGTAATAAAGGAATGATAGAAAGAAAAAAGCGCCCCCTATTATACCAAGTAATATAGCCCAAATAAAACTAGCCTCCTTAGAAAAAGCCACGTTATTTTGTGATAAAACATTAATAAACTCAGCAATAAAATTGGTTAGGTCAAAATTAATTTTAAGTGGAGGTTTAGCTATAATCATTAGGAGTCCAATAGTTAAAGCCGTAAAATAATTTGCACTTGTAACTGCGTATCTGTTCATTTGATTGCCTTCACTAAACTTAAAAATGAGAGCAATGGAAGAGCTGCACATTACAGCTAAAAATAAATAAATCATATTTCATATCCCTTCACATATATGTTAGATTAAATTATCTTTTTTTAATAAATTAAATAATGTGGGCTTTAGATTAAATTCATTAATTAAAACATTAACTTCAGCTAGCGCTTTTTCTTTTTTCTCTGTAGATATATTAGCTTTTGAAGCTCTTATTAATAAATTTTTAGGAGAATGTGATATATCTATAAATTCTAGAAGTTGAGTTTTGTATCCGACGCACTCTAAAAGATTTGCTCTTATTGCATCTGTCATAAGCGCTGCAACCCTTTCTTGTATTATTCCATACTTAGTTATTATGGACAATGACTCTGCTTTAATTTGGCTATTAATTTCATGTTGGCAGCAAGGAACAGAGAAAATCATCTTACTATTCCACTTTATTGCATTATATAATGCATAATCAGTAGCTATATCACAGGCATGTAATGTTATTACCATATCAACTTTATTATTATATTTAAATCCATTTATATCCCCTAACTCAAAATGTAAGTTCTCATAGTTATACCTTTTAGCTATATCATTACAATTATTAATTACATCTTCCTTAAGATCAAGACCTATCATATTTACATTGATTTTTTTAATTTCTACAAAGTAATAATATAATATAAATGTTAGATAAGACTTTCCACATCCAAAATCTAATATAGTAAGGTCCACAAAATCATTATTTCTAATCTCATCATCAATAACTTCAACAAATCTATTTATTTGTTTATATTTATCATATTTTGAATTGACAACTTTTCCATCTTTTGTAAAAATACCCAAATCTATAAGAGGCTCAATTATCATACCCTCTTTAAGAATATAATTCTTTTCTTTGTTATGCCCCTTATTTTCAAGTTTTGCATTATCACTTTTTTTCTTGCCTAAGTGCACTTTACCTTTTTTAGAAATTTTCAAATCAAATGTTGTTATATCAGACCAAGCATCAATTTGTTTATACTGGGATGATACATACTCTAAAAGTTTTTCACCTAAAATATGTATATCAATGTTTTCATGAAATACTTGCTTATCTGTACATTTTTCTATTTGATAATACTGTTTTGTAGCATCTTCTTTAAGTATAAAGGTTATTTTATTATACTTTACATCCTTACTGGTTTTATTACTTATAACTAATTTTATAACATCTTGTTGTATAATTTCATCAATTGCTTTCTTTAACTCTTCCATTTTCATCACGCCTTACAATTTATTTTTAAAATATTTTTATATAAAAAAAATTATATATCAAATCAATTAATTCTAACACTTTAAAGACAATTAAGCATCTTAAAATTAATAAAGTACCCCCTTTTTTACAAGACGATACCCCATTGATTATTATTTTATTTTTCATCTTCCTTTGTTATCCTTTCTAATTGTGATCTCAGCTTATTAATTTGATAAGTTAGCTCCGATACTCTTCCTTCTGTTGGATCCAGATCATTAGGCCCACAAGAAATCTTTTCCAATTCAAAAGTTAAGCTCGAAATTTCAGTTTTCAAATCCTCAATCTGATTATTAATAACCCTTTCAGTATTTGCTATGTGATTTAAAAAATATGCATTGTAATCTTCATCCATTTGGTTACCTCCTATTCATTAGCGTTCCATGATATTGTGAACTTTGCTATTTATTTAGTAGAATTATTCCCTAATTTATAATATAATAATCTATACATATACTATAAAAATTTCTATTTTTTAATTTCTGTTAATACTAGTGTATATGACTTTAGTGTCTTTTTAATATAATGTAGTTAAAAAATAAAAGAAGGTGATAAGATGAACAATAAACTTACTAAAAAAGATGTTGAACAACTGCAAAAGGAATTTGATTATCGTAAAGGACCTTTGACAATGGAAATTGCCCATGAAAAGATGATAGCTGCAGCTCATGGTGATAGAAGTGAAAACGCTGAATATAAAGCCGCAAAATCTAGTATGTACGATAACTACAGAAGGATGGGCTATTTAATAAAAATGATTAGAACTGCCGAAGTTATAGATGATGTTATTATTAATACTAAAGGTGCAAATATAGGTGATAAATTACTAATAAAATTTGAAGGCAGTGATGATATAGAAGAAATAGAACTTGTAACAACATTACAAGTGGATATAATAAATGGCAAATTCAGCATTGAGTCTCCAATAGGAGTCGTTTTGTTTGGAAAGACAATAGGCGATATTGTAGAGGTACAATCCCCTGATGGAAATTATAAAATAGAATTAATAAATATAATTAATGAGTGACACAATTAAAACATCCCAAAATGCTCTAGCATTTTAGGATGTTTTTGTTTTGCTATCTCTTTAAGTAATATTCCATTACCTCTTTTACAATAGGTACCACATAGTGACTTTCACCTCTTTCTTCGACATCCTCTATAAGCATTGCTACCACTATTTTAGGGTTTTCTGTATCCATACATATAAACCATCCATTTTCTTTTGCAGTACCATCTTGGGTAAGTTCTGCAGTTCCAGTTTTACCAGCGAGAGCTATCCCATCAATTTTTGAAACATGAGCTGTGCCATCTGGATTATCTATTACGGCAGTTAAATCATCTCTTATGATTTTAACATTTTCCTTAGAAATTACATTTTCTTTCCAAATCTTAGATGTTATTTTTTCATTGAAATTTTCTAAAGTTGGGGACATAATATTCCCATCGTTAACAACTGCACTGTAGGATAGTGCGAGATGGAGTGGACTCATAAGAACCTGTCCCTGCCCAAAACCAGTATCTGCCAATGCCTCATCATTTTTAATTTTATCAGTAGCTACTTGTGATTTTACAATAGGATAATCTATTGGAAGCTCTTCCCCAATTCCAAATTTACTGCTTCCTTTTATGAATTCATCCTTACCTATATCAAGAGCTGCCATTGCAAAATATATGTTATCAGAGTATACAAATGCATCCTGTAGATTAACTGGTTCTACACGATCACCAACCCTAGTAACCATATGTGGTCCCCATGATGCGTCTTTTTGCCACTCACTTCCTGTTATTTCTATTTTTTTAGCAGGGTCTATAGTCCCTTGCTCTAAACCAATGGCAGCCGTTATCAATTTAAATGTTGATCCCGGCGAATATGTCCCTGTAAATCTATTAGTAAATGGATCTTTACCACTGTTTTGAAGACTCTCCCATTTTACGTTTGTTTCATTAGATTTATAAGTAGTATATACATTTGAATCATATGATGGGGAACTTACTAAAGCCAACACTTCTCCAGTTTTTGGATTTACAGCTGTACTGGCTCCAGCATCATTTTTCATTCCATCATATATTTTCTTCTGAAGATCTGAATCTACTGATAATGTTATATTTTCTCCATCTTTAGATTCTTTTTTTATAACATCTTCTTTTTCTGAACCGTTCGCATCGGTTATGTATATTCTTCCTCCATTTTCTCCCCTAAGTCTTTCTTCATATTCCTTTTCCAAACCATCCGCACCAATACGACTATATGTGTTATAACCTTGCCCAGGCATATCATTTAGTTCTTCAAGCTGTATTGGTCTTATGTACCCTATAAGGGACCCAAAAGCTTCTCCTCCTGGATATACTCTTCCAGAATAAGACTGAAAAAATACTCCATCAAGTTTTTTAGCCTCATCTGTTTTATCCCCTTTAATTATATTAACAATTGATATAAACTGAGTAGAATCTTCATTGCCTTTTAGTTTATCCTCTATAATCGAAGCATCAATATCTAGAATTTCAGCTAATTTGGATACATTACTATCTTTATCTATAACAAAATCTATAGGATTTAGTAACAAGCTTTGAATTTTTTCATTTTCAGCAAGCGGATTGCCATCCCTGTCATAAATTTCTCCACGCGTAGCAACATCGGCTTCTATCCTAATCTCATCTCCTGCTTCCATACTAAGAAATATCATATTCTCATCCCAGACTATTGTCCACTTATTTTCATCATCAACTTTTTCTTTTACCATAATTGCTGTATATCCAGGCTGGTCTAATTGCCCTACAGCTGTTTTCATAGATATAGAAAATGGTATGCTAATCGTCTTTTCCTTTCCTTCCACAATTTCTTCTTCATTATCCAATTTAATTAAGATGCTGTCGGCATCTATTCCATCGTAAATGCTAGTATATTTATCAACAAAATCATCTTGCGTTATTTTTTCTTTTGTTTTATTTGAAAGCATACTGTACATTGTTTTGTAATCTTTCTTTACCCAACTATTCTTATATGTATTAAAAGTTTCAGCTGCACTAACCCCTTTATTAAAAACGCCAAACATAAATAATGCTATTAATATTGTTATAATACCTACTATTACTAAAAAAAATATTTTCATCTGTTTTTTGGACATTTTATATATCACTCCTCTAAATATTTCGTGTAATATACTCTACACTATTGATTTTGTAGATTTATTACCTTGAATTTTCATATATTACTTAATTATAACATATCATATCATATAATATAATAGAGTATAGTCGGAAAACAATAATTAACAATATCCACATTTAGGAAATAATAATATGTATCTGGATAACGAATTATACTCAAATTAATTATAGGCATAACAAAAAGACTTTTTTACACATTATTTTAAAAAAGC
>NZ_JAENWM010000081.1 GCF_016650035.1 Clostridium sp. | reverse complement strand
CTACGGCTTTTTTAAAATAATGTGTAAAAAAGTCTTTTTGTTATGCCTATAATTAATTTGAGTATAATTCGTTATCCAGATACATATTATTATTTCCTAAATGTGGATATTGTTAATTATTGTTTTCCGACTATACTCTTTTATTTAATAATAACAATACTATTAACAAAAACAAAATTCAACAAGCAATAGATTCACTTATTTCTACAAGTAACCATGTCTTATCTAAACAAAATGTTTTTCAATAATGCTTGTTACTTGCTCTTTTGATTGGATACTAGTTGTTGCTTTAACAATCTTCCCATTTTTATAATAAACAGTAAAAGGCAGACCCCTAAAATTTTTGCATTCAGGAAGATTTTTAATTACCTTCGCATCCGGTATATCAAAATCCATATCAAAAAAAGTTACATTCTTGTAGTTGTCGCCTATTTCTTCCATTACAGCATAAACTGGTACACACATCGGTCCCATTCTACCACAGCAAATCATTGTATTTTCATTGGTTTCTATTATTTTTTGAAATTCATCTATTGATTGAATATGATTTAAATTCGTTTCTAACATTTTAATTCACCCCTATCTTAATAATTATTACTTATTATAATCTTAGTTAATTATCCTTAAATGCTAGCAGGAAGAGGTTGCTCCTCCTCTAATAACAAAACCTTGTTCGAACCAGCTGTTTGCATAGTCAACAACAGTATTACATACTTGTTCTTCCAAATTAGAATTATATACAACTGTAATTCCACGCGATTCTATGACAGTATCATTTTGATTCTTTAACTCATCCAGAGTTAATTGTAGTCTCGGGCCTCCTCAACCAGATCCTCCAAATGAAATTCTAAGCATAATGGTTTCAGGATTGTTCTGTTGCAAAATAGTCTCTTTAAGTTTTCCTGCTGCTATCTCAGATACTTCTATCATTTTATTTTCAACTCCCCTTGCATATTAGTCATTTGACAAGTTCCTATTTCCTCATATTTATCCCTTTTAACGTTTTTATACCCCCGTTAGGTATGCGTTAATTATATTTTAATCTTTCTATCTATCAATGTCAATGGTAAATTCATTTTATTTTAATTGACTGCACAAACTTACAATTCCCTTCTACATCCTGTTCTGTGAATAAGCTTGAAACAGCTTCATCATAATCGCATAACCTTTCTGACTTCTTAATTTTTTTAGCGTATTTTGCATTATCAGAAAATATGGGAATCATATAAAACCATAATTCTTTCATTTTAAACAAGACATTCCTATCTCCAAAAAGTATTCTCTTATAATCCTCATAAATTTTATCATGAAAGTCTTTTAGTAATTCTTTTTCGAGTTTAATGTTATTTGTAATATCTCTGATCATTCCAGGACTTCTTAATAATCCCCTGCCAATCATTAAAGTATCTACACTAGGGAACTTACTCGAAAATTCCTTGTATTCTTTGATTGTAAAAATATCACCATTATAGCAAACAGGATTTTTACTTAAGATCAAGGCTTCCTTAAAAATTTTCAGATTAGGTTTATTTTTATAAAAATCCTTTTGAGTCCTTGGATGAATAATAAGCTCTTCTATAGGGTATTTGTTAAATATTTCTATTAAATCATAAAATTCTTCAGGATGTTCTTTTCCTATTCTAGTTTTTATTGATATTTTTGTTATGGATTTAGAAAAAATTTCATCTAAAAACACATCAAGTTCTTCTCGTTTTGAAAGAAATCCAGACCCTTTATTTTTTGAAACTACAGTCCCAGAAGGACATCCCAAATTTAAATTGACCTCATTATATCCTAGCAGCTTTATTTTATTTGAAGTATGGATAAAATCTTTTGCATTATTGGTCAATAATTGTGGAATCAAAACTAGTCCTTGGTTGTTCTCTGGCAAAATATCATTTAATTCTCTAGTTTTAAAACTTTCGCTTTGATTTGCAACAATAAAAGGTGAAAAGTATTTATCTATATTATTGAAAAAAACATTATGGGCATTTCTATAAACATACCCTGTCAAACCTTCCATCGGTGCGAAATAAAATTTCATACTAATCCCTCCATCCTAACTTTCTTATAGAAAACTTTATGACAGGCTTCTACATCTTAAAGTTTTGTTCATGCTTTTCCACTTCATATTATATCATTTAAGTAGCCTCAAATCATGCTAAGTATTTGAAATCCAGATTAAAATTCTGTATAATTGAAGAAGGACACAATTGGGTGTTAGTTGGAATATGAAGGAGGCGGCGTAATGTTAAAAAAATCTAGTTTGATTCTAGTGTTACTATTTATTTTATCAATTATGTCTAGTTGTAATATAAGTAATAATTCATCACAAATATATGATGAACAAGATGATCCAATAGAAATTAACACACAAGATTCTGAAGTAAAACCTGAGCCTAAACCAATAGATACACTCATAGAGCAAATAGGAAAAATGACTATAGATGAAAAGATAGGACAAATGCTTGTAGTCGGAATTGAGGGCTATGATTTAAATGAGAATACTAAAAGTCTCATAGAAAAATATAAGGTTGGAGGAGTTATATTATTCTCAAATAATGTTCAAGATACTAATCAATTACTTAATTTACTGAATTCATTAAAAAGTGAAAATCTAAAAAATAAAATCCCACTATTTTTATCTGTTGATGAAGAAGGTGGGAAAGTAACAAGAATGCCAAAGGAATTCAAAAAATTCCCAACAAATAAAGCAATAGGCAAAATAAACGATGCTGTGTTATCTAACAGGATAGGTAGTACTCTTGCGCTAGAGATAGGTTCATTTGGTTTTAATATGAACTTTGCACCGGTTCTTGATGTTAACAGTAATTCAAAGAATCCAGTTATCGGAGATAGGTCCTTCGGAGCAGATGTAAATATCGTAAGTAACTTAGGAATTCAAACTATGAAGGGAATTCAATCGGAAAATATTATACCTGTAGTGAAACATTTCCCTGGGCATGGCGATACCTCTGTAGATTCTCATTTGGGTTTACCTTCTGTTAATAATGATTTAAAAAGGTTAAAGAGTTTAGAACTAATACCTTTTATAGAAGCGATAAAAAATAATGCAGATGCAGTAATGATTGCACATATACTTTTACCTAAGATAGATAGTGAAAACCCATCGTCATTGTCGAAAATAATTATTACTAATATCTTAAGAGGTGAGCTTAATTTTAATGGTGTTATAATCACTGACGATATGACTATGGGTGCTATAGTAAAAAATTATAATATTTCAGAAGCTGCCGTTAAATCAATAAAGGCAGGGACTGATATAGTGCTAGTTTGCCACGGTTATGATAATGAGGTAACCGTAATAAATGCAGTGAAAAACGCAATATCAAAGGGTGATGTATCGGAGCAAAGAATAGATGAAAGTGTATATAGGATATTGAGTCTTAAACAAAAATACAAATTAAATGATAAAATAATAAATTCCGTAAATGTTGAGGATATAAATAATAAAATAAATAATTTATTAAACGAGAGATTTTAATGAACTCTTTTCTGCCTAATAACCTTTATAAACATCATAATCAAGCCTGCTGCAATGAATCCCCCTCCGACTATATAAAAAAACACTAAATAGTCGGAGCTTGTGCCTGCAATATCAAAAATACCCTTTAGTAAACTGCCGAAAGTCAATGTAGCAATTCCCGAATTATAAATATTGCAAAATACACGATACCCAGAAAGCTTTAAGATATAAGGGATAAATCTCTCGATTATGAAATAGAACAGCGCGCCACCCAGTAATGGGTATAAAAACATCCAGGTCATGGATGGAGAATTTATCCCGTGACCAAAAACACCATAAACTTTATCAAAAGCTGCAGCTATTACTGACAATATCAAATAGACCCATATTGTTTTTCTAATCTGTTTTCTCTGGCTTTTCATATCAATATCCAAAATAGACAATGTCGCTCACCTTTCTTTCTCCCACACTTCTGCCGTCTGTAGGGTTATTTATAATTTCTCCATTAAAATACATGGTTGAGGATCCTCCTCCATCTAGATTATATGCTTCGATACAATCTCTATCCTTAAACTCTTGAGCAAGCTGAAGAAGTGAAATCCCCTGACTCTCACTGGTACGGCCATCAGATACAATTACAATATAATGAAGATTGGAAATCTGACCAATGGCTGTTCTAGGATTACTTGTCATTGATTGTGACACTTCACTTGAGCTTGTCACAGTAATTTCCCCATTTTCCACTAGTCCAGGGCCAAATGATAATACCTGTAAGGCACCATTGTCACTTAATGACTGCATACTTACCTCACTTTCTGAAATAACTGATAAGTTTCCATCTTTATCTACTACTAATGATTCATCATTCTCAGTACTTCTGACTGAATTTCTGTATACTATACCATTACGTAATACATAACCATCATCTCTAAATCCATAGAAATCTCCGTTTATAGCAAAGATCGCATTATTAGTCTCTGCAATATCGGAAGTTGTTGCCGTTATATTTCGGCCATAGGTGCCTTTTGCAAGAGCTGTTTTTAAGTATAATGCATCCGTAACCTGAATATCTGCAATATAAATGGTTGAGTCATAACTGCGTACTGTTTCAATAGTAATTTTAATATTTTCATCCTCATAGGATTGGTCCGTAATAACAGCCGTTGATTTTACTGCAGTAGACGCAACTGTTGAAGTTACTGCTGTAACGCTCGTGATTGATTTCTGAAGTACAAAAGTGTCTAACACAGTAAAAGTAATGGCTAACGCTAATAAAATAGAGAAAATAGCCGCCCATCTATACGGTTTTGATAGAAATTTTTTCATTAGTGCCTGCCACCCTTTCTGTTTTACTAAATATATATTTTTTTTGAATTTGATAACTTATAAAGAATAACGTACTGTCTACCAGCATTTTTATAATAGTCAGATGAAGAGACAAATTACTCAGGCTGGTGACAAGAATCCAGCTCAGTATCATCTGGCAGCAAAATAAAGTAAGATACTTAATTATCTCAATGCCATGCCCATTTTCGCTTTTAAAAACCCAATGTTTATTGAGCATAAAATTCACACCGCCTGACATAACTCTTGCCACTACCGTTGCTGCTAATATTCCAGCAGATGCCTTTCCAAATATAAGATTAATTAATATGGTAAATGCTATAATGTCTATAATGGCTGAACCCATAGAAGAAATACTATATTTCAATATATTTAAATAAATCTGTACAGAATCTCTAATTGCGTTGAAATGAGATGATTTATTATCTTGCAGATATATAGTAGCTATTGGCACATGCACAGTAGAAATCTTATTTCGCGCAAATTCTAGCAGCATGTTCATCTCATATTCAAATCTGTCCCCTGGTACAGAAAGACATATTTGTGTAAATCCCTTTGGAATCCCACGAAGGCCTGTTTGTGTATCCTGACATCGCTTACTAGTGCTCATCAAAAATACAACTGATGTGATGCGGTTACCCCACCTGCTTTTAAATGGAACATTTTTTTTACTGAAATTCCTTGAACCCAAAATCAGACTATCTGAATTTTTCTCCAATGACTCAACTACTTTTAAAATATCCCCAGCTGCATGTTGTCCGTCATCATCTGCAGTAACATAACCAGAGCTCTCGGGGTACTTTTGAGAAGCATACCTAATTCCTGTTTTAATGGAAGCACCCTTTCCCATATTTTTTGTATGGGTTAATATATCACATTGAAACCTTAATTTTAATGTCTCTAAAATATCATTACATTCCTTTTTACTTCCATCATTTATAATAACAATCGAAAAATTGCTTTTCTTTAGTGTTTGAACTAAATTGATTAGTTTTACATCTGGATTAAGTGTAGGGATAATTATAACAGGCTTCATTTCTATGACCCTCCTTATAGAGCACAATTCCATGTGTTAATTAATATTATAAATTGGAATTGTCATAGAAATATAAAAAAAATATGTTAAAATTATGTGATATTAGAGATAGATACATTTCATCATTCTAGCTTTATTTTGTGTCCGTGGACACTCCTTTAACACTTATAACATTTTGATAATATGATAATAATGGTATACTCACGCCATATGCTTTAACCTCGTATTTTCTATTAATTATAATCCCCCAATACAGATCTTCAGAATGAATTTTAAATTCTAATAAACTGTTAGTATTGTTAAATATCCTTATGTCGCCATTTTCCGTTTGTGTATAAATTAAATAAGTATCGATATTATCACGTTTTACTACTCGTTTATTTGCAATAGTTACTATATAAGTACTTCTAATAAAATGCGGAAATAAGATACTTACACCTATCATCACAATAACTATAATTATTATTTTTTTAATTTTAAACTTCATAAAATTTATTCTTTTAAATTGGTAGTCAATATTCCCAATCATAATATCTCCTTTATTTTAATTAATCCACTTACTTTAATTGTTATTCTTTTTCCTAACTATTAGAATATAATATAAATATTTTTTTTCTAAACTAAGTAATAATAAGATACCGTGTACAATAAAGCCAAGGATTTTTAATCACTTTATGATTAAAAATTCTTGGCTTTATTAACTTCTTTTATTCCCTATTTAGTGATTCACTGGTCTGATATTCTTAGAGCAATACCAGTCACTGTACAATTTTATATATTGGAGAATTATAATCACAAAAATAGATATTAGGAAAAAGTGATAAGTAAGTAACTCTTCGAACTGTTTCGAAAAAACAAAAAATATAATTATGAAATTCATTACAGTCACCTTAATTGAAGATTTTATTAAAGCATTGTTTACTTTCACAATTGAATAGTATATCAAAAGAGCAATGCTTACTATAATTCCTAAAATCAAAACAAGCTTATACATAAACATTAAATTTGGTGTAAATGTTTCCTCTGAAAATATTGTTTTTTTAAAAACCAAATATCTCTTAACTCCCATTTTTTTATCTGATAAATATTGTAGAACTATAGGGAAAATCAATATAATTACCTGCAGAGCAGAAGCTAAAATTTTAATTGTTTTTCCCATTTTTTTATTCACCTATTTTTATAGGATTTGCTGGATTTCCAGTGTTCCCACTCCATTCATTCCAACCACCATCATAAAGAGAGATATTCTTAAGTCCCATAACATCCGCATAGGTTAATACTTGTGCTGCTCTCCATCCTGTTCCACAGAAGAAAGATAATCTTTGGTCTGGCGTAATACCCTCTTCTTTCCACATAACAAGTATTTCATCGCTATTACGCATAGTGTTGTCTATATTTGTATAATCATTTAAATTGCTATTATCTATACCCGCGTGACCCCAAACTGAACCTTCTGGACATCCTTTTGGATCTATATAATTATATCCAGATGTCTTACCTATACGCTCATCCCAGCTTCTAATATCAACCAATTTACTTCCACTTTTGTCAGCTACTATTTCTTTAGCTTGTGGTAAATCAACAATATATCCTTTATTCACAGGAACCGTTGCACCAAAGGCAGCCACAGGCAACTTTTCATTTGATGTTTTTTCTAATTCATATCCTGCATCTGTCCATTTTGTAAGCCCACCATTTAATACTCTTACATCATTAACACCCATATACTTTAATATTGCAGCTATTCTAAAGGAAGGCGTTGAGTCCGTTCCGTATAATACAACAGTAGTATCAGTTGTTATTCCATTAGTTTCAGCAAATTTTTGCAATTTTTCATCAGATACACGATTCCATAGTGGACCTTCTTCTACCTCATCTGTGTTTATATGAACTGAGCCCTTTATATGTCCAGTCTTTAAATAATCTGGTGAGTCTTTTTCTTCTCCCCAACTTGCTTCAAATACTTTAAAGTCTTCACCATTATATGTATCTGGTTTTTTACCATCTATTAAATCCTTAACCCATGATGCTGTAACTAACATTTGATAATTTTCATTAGCAGTCATTGGAAGACTTTTATCATTAGCCCATTCTTTAACGTCATATTCATAGAGATTAGTAAAACCCTTTTTTGTTAAATAGTTTGCAACTTCATTTGAGTCTTTTCCATTTGCATCATAAAGCACTATATTTTTTTCTTTAGTTATTCCCTTTGTTTCTAAAGCCTCCTCTAGTCGTATGGTCTTATCCTTATCCGGAGCTTTTAACCAAGCTGCTGAAAAATCTGTTGACCCTGTTATATGACCCCCTCTTTTTACTTCATCAAGCTTCCATCCATTAAAAGCATCGTTTTCTCTTGTATCCACTACTACCCAGTCACTTTTCCCTAAATTATCCTGTAAATCTTTCGTGCTCATTATTTCAATTCCTGTTGTAGTGTTCTTTGACACATCCTCTTTTGAACTTTTACTACTTGAACATCCAGCAAAAGACACTGTAGTAATTATAGCAATAAGTGCAGTTACCGTAATCTTAGTCATTATTTTCATAATAATCCCTCCATATTGAAAAATATTTATCATAAGATTTTAAAGCATACAATCTATATACCCTTGAAATTATTTACTAATATCATTAGGTGAGAACACCCCCTAATATTCAACAAAGTTTTTACATTTTCAGGGGTGTATTTGTTTAGAAGCTAAAATACGAAAAATTCCAACCGACTTTATTAATTTTATACTAAGACTATAAAAATATCTAATAGTTAATTTGTATAGATTCTAAGTTACCTATAGAAATATCAAATAGTTAATTTGGCTTAATGGCTTTTTTAAAATAAATGGTTGTTATATTAAAAAAATATATTATGAAAAAAATTAGAAGCTATGTCCTCTATTAAGGCATAGCTTCTAATTTATTTTATTATTTTCTTAATTATTTTTTTTGATTTATATCTATTAGTCCAAGCCTTTATAGGCATAGCCAATATATCTGGTGGACCTTTTGTACTTTTAAATACCACCGGACCAAATATCAAATCTAATATGTGATAAGATTCTTTTCCTACCTTATACATTGAAGATCGACAAGCTGCACAATAAGTCACCACATAATCAGTGTTAAATTCAGAAACAATCTTTTGAGCCATTCTACGCGATACATCTGGATTTACAGTGGAAATCATTCCTCCTTGTCCACAACACAAAGAATTTTCTCTGGAATTCTTAGATTCCAAATATTTATATCCCAGTTCTGTAAGTATCCATCTTATACCATTATGAATATCATCATTATTTCTAGTAGCACAAGAATCTTGTATACTAAACACTATATCGCTATCTTTAGCTTTATTTCTAAATTCTTTAGGAAGTCCGAGTTCTGGCATTAAAGTCCATAGAGAGGTGATCTTAACAGACCCGCTATATTCCTTTAATGTCATAAAACAACTTTGACAAGCTACTATTATTTCATATATATCCAAATACTTAATATCTTCTTTAAGACTTTCATATCTACTGCTAAATAGCTCACTTTGTCCTATGACTAAAGTAGGCATACCACAGCACTTTTGTATTGCAGTGACATTATTGAAATTTTCTTTAAGATAGTTTAGTACATTTCCAACAGCTTTTGGGGAATAGGAGGATAAACTGCATCCAGGCATAAAAGCTATATTTTTCATATCCTACCTCCTTCTTATAGTGAAAATTTTCATAAATCCAAAGCTAAGTAATTGGTGCATATATACGGCATTATGTCCCCTTAAAGGTGATTTTCCACCATTAGCCTCTATTATAGATTCACGCATACCCATAAATGCTTTAGGAATTTCAAGATTCTTAGGACAAACTGTTGTGCACTTATTGCATAGACTGCATGAGTATGGAATTAAGGAATTTATATATTCATCCTTTAAAAATGCTCCAAATATATCCCGTGGAGATTCTCCAAAGTCGTTCATCATCACGCATTCTTGCATACACATCTTGCAATTTGTACAACTATTAGCTATTTCTTTTGAAATTTCTAAGGTTTTAAAACTATACTTTATTAATTTCATTGTGCTAATTATCTCCTCTTGTATTTAGTAAGCTCCCCTATCAAGGGAAACGCACTTTACATACTTTATTTTCTTCATCTGTTTTTTTAATGGATAAACTTTATCTAATTAATTAACAGTATTCCCTAAGTGATAAATTAGATTTATTAATACAATTATAAGCACAAACCATTTTAACAGTCAACATATAGAAATACATCATCACTAAATTTTGCATAAAATATTTCATTTGGTACATAAAATATTATCTTATAAATATAAATGAAAATAATTAAACGCTAACCATTGTTGTATGGTTTTTATCATTCAAAACTGCAAAGTTTTCATAAGGAATATATGATATAATTAAGAAAATATATTAATTTGAACTTGTAAAATATAATATAACCAAAAGCAATTGGCTGGGCAACATACATTCCCATTTATAACTTACAACATAGTGTTGGTATGGCATCTTTTATAGGTGCTATAGCTGTAGGTATATATAGTGAATTTATGGCAAGAAAACTTAAGACCCCAGCTATTCAATTTTCAATACCTGGAATATTCCCACTAGTCCCTGGCCTAACTGCATATAAAACCATTAACTGTATAGTAGAGCAAAATTACCCCGAAGCATATTCTAATGGAATACACGTTATAGTTGCAGCCGGTGCAATTGCTTTTGGTATAATGTTATCTGTAACAATTTTTCGTTTTATATCGAAGTTAACCTTCATTAATAAGTATCATAATAATAATCGTAGGATGGATCATAAGGGTAGTAATGATACTAGTGGGGCATAATGAAAATATATCAATATTACTTGGTATATTTAAACTATATAATAAACCAAAGTGAATCACCTAAACAGGTTAGGTTTAATATGGTATAATAGATTGAGAGAAATTAATGTTTAAATAGTCCATTATTCATTCACAAATTATTTTATAAGATAAAGATGAAAATATTTATTTTCAAAAGTAATTAAAAAATTTATAGATAACCTCCCAGTTTATGTTATGATGTTAAAGGACGTAAAAATAATCGGAAGTTATTGTTCATATAAAGTTGCTTCTACAAAAAATTAAGTACTTATTGAGAAAGAGAGGTGTTCTCTGATGAAAAAGAAATCAAATATTGCTATTTTGGCTATAATTCTTGTTATAATCGCAGTATCTTTATTTTCTAAAACAGATCAGACGTCAACAATTATTGATTTTAGTCAATTCCAAACCAATTGGACAAATAACACTATAAAAAGCTTCGTGGTGGCAGATGATCAGATATCAGTCTCGGGAACTTTAAAAAACGGGACTACATATAAAACGTTTGTTCAACCTGCCAGATTAAATCAGTTCATTGAAGCTAATCCAAAAGGCTCCGATGTTCAGGAAACATACCTAAAACCATCCGATTTACAAATGTGGTTACAGGTTTTGCCTAACGTATTATTTGTATTAATGCTTGTAGGATTTGGATTTATATTCCTGAAGCGGTCAAAAGGTGCCGGTGGAAGCGGTGGTGTAATGAATTTTGGTAAAAGCAAAGCAAAATTATCCGATCCTAATGCTAAAAAAGTTAGTTTTGATGATGTTGCAGGAGCGGACGAAGAAAAAGCTGAGCTTGCAGAGATAGTCGATTTTCTAAAACAGCCTAAAAGATATGTGGATATGGGCGCTCGTATACCAAAAGGAGTTTTACTAATAGGACCTCCTGGGACTGGTAAGACACTTCTTGCAAGAGCTATTTCAGGAGAAGCTGGAGTACCATTTTTCAGCATCTCAGGTTCGGATTTTGTAGAAATGTTTGTTGGCGTTGGAGCTTCCAGAGTACGTGATTTATTTGATCAAGCAAAAAAGAACTCACCTTGCATAATTTTTATAGATGAGATTGACGCTGTTGGAAGACAAAGAGGTGCAGGCGTTGGTGGAGGAAATGATGAACGTGAACAGACATTAAACCAACTGCTAGTTGAGATGGATGGATTTGGAGAAAATGAAGGAATAATAATGATTGCAGCTACAAATAGAGCTGATGTACTTGACCCTGCACTACTAAGACCAGGTAGATTTGACAGACAAATACTTGTTGGTTTACCTGATGCTAAAGGTAGAGAAGAAATTTTGGCAGTCCATTCCAAAAATAAACATCTTGACCCAGAAGTTAAACTTAGCGTACTTGCTAAAAGGACACCCGGATTTACAGGTGCAGACATTGAGAACTTAATGAATGAATCAGCACTTTTAACTGTACGAAAAGATAAAAAGCTTATAGGAATGGATGAACTTGAAGAAGCAGTTACAAGAATAATTGCCGGACCTGAAAAGAAAAGCAGGGTAATAATCGAAGCAGATAGAAGACTTACCGCATATCATGAAGCAGGCCATGCAATTGTTATGAATTTACTTCCAATGTCAGATCCCGTTCACCAGATAAGTATAGTTCCAAGAGGAAGGGCTGGCGGATATACTATGCGTCTTCCAGATGAAGACAGTTCATATATGTCTAAGTCAAGACTGGAAGAGGAAATTGTGGGCCTATTAGGTGGTAGAGTTGCTGAAAAACTAGTTATTGGTGATATAAGTACTGGTGCAAGCAATGATATCGAGAGAGCAACAACAATTGCAAGAAAGATGATAATGGACTACGGAATGAGTGACGCTATTGGTCCAATTGCATTTGGTTCAGGAAGCTCTGATGAGGTATTCCTTGGAAGAGACATGGGTAAAAGCAAAAGCTTTAGTGAAGAAACTTTAAACAAAATAGATATGGAGATAAAAAAACTTATAGATGAAGCATATAAGAAAGCATTGACGATTTTAACCGAAAATAGAAGTAAACTTAATGCTGTTGCAGAAGAGCTTTTAGTACGTGAGAAACTTGAAGCAGTAGATTTTCAAGAAATATTTGCAAGAAGCTAATAAAAAAAAATCACAGGTTGTCAATTAAATAAAGTATTATAAATACCGAATAGATAGTTTAAAATAACTGTCTATTCGGTATATTTTTGTTTTATCTATAATATAGTAAGCATTTGTATAAATACCATAAAATCTAACCTTTATATTCAATTCACACTAATGCCTTATTTCCTCGTAAATTTTCTTAAAGTCTAAGTGCATTCTCTTAAAAACCTCTAGAACATTAGGGTCAAAATGCTCTGGATTAACACGGCCGTCCCCCATGCTTATTATTTCATAAGCTTTTTCGTGGGAAAATGCAGGCTTATATGTTCTCGCACTTCTTAAGGCATCGTATATATCTGCTAGAAAAACTATTCTTGCTGAAAGAGGAATTTCTTCACCTTTTTTTGAATCTGGATACCCTGTTCCATCATATTTCTCATGATGACTTCTGGCAATTTCTGCAGACATTTTTAAATACTCAGAATCACCTATTATACTTTCTCCGTAAACGGTGTGGTTCTTCATCATTTCAAACTCTTCATCCGTTAGCTTTCCAGGTTTAGTTAGGATGCTTTTATCTATAATTATTTTTCCTACATCATGCATTTGAGCTGCATTATAAATTTTTCGAGTAAATTCTTTACTCATACCTAATTCTTCTGCTATTCTCTTTGAAAATATATTAACCCTTTTAATATGTTTTCCAGTTAAATCATCATTTGCCTCTGCTGCCCTTGCCAGGGCATTTGCTGTGTACTCAAAAGACTTTTCTAATTCATTTATCTGATGCCTCATAGTATCCATAAGATCAAAATTTATTGACAATGCTTTAATTATTCCTACCTCATAATTTGTCACAATATTCTTGTAGTTCATACCTACTAGAATGATATTTCCAATAGAGAACCCAGCAAAATTTTTTATTTCAGGAGTATTTTGCCTTATAACTTTCGGGAATATTTTTCTACTAAAGCTAATATCGGAGAATTCACCATCTACGTTAAAGTTTTTATTAAATCCAGTACTTGCATAAATATCAAAATTAAAACAAGCCTCTTCAGCTATATCCGCGCATAGTTTTTCTTCATACTCATCATTATTAAGTTGGAACAAGCTATAATTATAAATATCTTTTTTAGAAATCAACACCCATATTGTTTCAGGCTTGTTTTTTAAGAATAAATTCTTTGCAAATATTAAATCAAGCATTTCTTTAGTAATTGTATGAGTATCTTCCACACTAACATATTTTTTAATATAGGATTTGATTTCTCCATTAATGAGGTCAATTGCATTATAACTTTCCATAACTTTATCATATTTACTCTTAAATATAATCGATTGTTTAAGGAGATATACAATAGTTTCCTGAATCCTTGAAGCTTCGATGACTATTTCATCTTTCAACAAATCAGTTATTTCTACTTTCTCACTATATACATAAATAACTGGTAGATATTCAATAGCTATAATAGACTTAATCATTTTAATCGTCTGTTCTTCATAACTATCAATATCTACTATTAAAACCTTGGGTTCCTTTTTATATAATTCAACCATGAGATTAGTTTTAGTAACACTATATACTTCATAATCACTGCTTAAAAAATCTCTAACTATAGAAATTTTAGCTTTATTATTTGTAAGAATAAAAATTGTACTGCTCATCTATTTTTCCACCTCATTAATTTTTGTTCGTACCTTATCACTTGATATCAAATATTCTAGATTTCCTCCCGCTGTTTTAATCCTGTTACTTATTCTTAGAATTGGAAGTAGTATTTCTACCGAAATATCCTCTAATGTTCCAAAATCAAATACAATATTAAGTGGGTTTATAAATAACAACCCCTTTACAACAGTTTCTAACCTTATATGGTCCTTTATATCCAAATATTCATTAAAGTAAATAATAAATTTAGCCTCTTTATTTTCTATTGTAAAACCATCTTTTATTTCTACAGCCTTCTGTTTTTTTTCAAGCATATCTTCAATATTATAGTTTAGTACCTCATTTACAACTCCTAATAATTGACTAGATTCAATAGGTTTTATAATGTAATGTTTAGCTCCATTTTCTAAAGCCTCGAAAACCATCTGTTTTTGATTTAATGCACTAACCATTATTATTTTTGCACTGCTATCTTTATCTACTATACGCTTAACCACTTCTACGCCATTCATTTTAGGCATTGTTATATCCATTGTAACCAAATCAGGCTTTAACTTAGAATATAGTAATACCGCCTGTATTCCATCACCAGCTTCTCCAACAACCTCATGCCCATTACTCGTAAATATGGTATTTAAATTTTTTCTCATTACAGTTGAATCATCTACAATTAATATTCTAGCCATTTATATTTCCTCCTCTGCGAACGCGTCTTCTTCTACTAATAGCATATTTATACTAAATTCATACTCACCACAACACAATTCACAGGATAATATCTGTGATTGGGTATATTTTATATAAGCATCTGTATTTGATAAAACAGCAGGAACTCCTATATGAAATATATTTTTTGTATTTTCAAAAGAACCAAATGTATTACCTAGAATTGTGTTGGATATTTCACCAATCACATCTTCAAAATAGTCATTAATAGTCTCCTCCGCTACTTCATCTATAATAAACCCTTGAACAAGCCTTTTCGCCAATACTTCGTTAACACTAATCATAATTAAGGAATTTAATGTCCCTTTTAAACTAAATAGAGCTGTTATATTTTTAAGTGAAATTGCTTTTTTAGTTTCAATATCTTTTAGCTCAAAATTTACTCCTGTTTGCGAGCATATAATATCTTTTGCATTCTTTATCATTTCCTCTATAAATTTTTGTGGTGTGGTTGTATTTTCTAAGCTACCATCCAGCCTTGGTAAAGTGATTGTGAACACAGTGCCTCTATCTTTTTCACTCTCTATTTCAATTATACCAAATGACTCAATAATATACTGTTTAACGGCGGACATTCCAATTCCCCTACCAGAAATATAAGTAGCTTCATCTTTTGTTGTTATTCCATGCTTATAAATTAGCTCCAATTTTTGTTTGCGTGTCAAAGAGCACAATTCTTCTTTAGTATATAATCCTTCATTTATACATTTTTGCTCAAGTGCGTAAACATCTATTCCTCTTCCATCATCAGAAATTATTATCTGAAATTTATCCACAAGATCCACTACTTCGCATTGTATATTTCCAATCTGATCTTTTCCTTTATTTAATCTTTCATCTTCCGTCTCAATACCATGATCAACAGAATTTCTAAAAATATGAACTAAAGCTTTAAAAACTTCTTGATAATTACTTGTATCAATCATTACATTATCACCTGTTATATTAAAAGGTGATATATTTTTAGAAAGCCTTTCACTTAACTGCATAACATAATCAGGATAAATCTTAAGCAAATCCATCACTGATTTGTATCTAAGACTTTTTATAAGAGGAAGAATAACTCTACTTTCTTTTAGTGTCAAAGATTCTTGGATTTTTTTCTCAATTCCCATAAGTTTCTCTTTTTCAATATAGAAAATTTCTCCTTCTTTTATAAAATCCTTCCCCACAAAAAATTCTAATATATGTAAATCCTGTTCTAACCAATTGTTAAGTTCAAAGTTATCTATGTTATTTATATTGAAATTATCCTTCTTTTTATATAATTTAGTTTCAAGCTCATCAAGTTTAGGAACCAAGTTTACCATCATATACTGGCTAAAATTTCCTTTAAAGGTATGTATCTGTCTAAGAATACGTTCATAATCTTTAGGCTTTGTGTCTTTAAATGATTGCGCTGTAAAGTTTTCATAAGCTACTACTAATTCTTTAAAATCATCTCTATTCATCATTGTTTTAACAACCATTTTCAAGGTACTTCGTTCCTCATCCATAAGCTTCTCTAAAAGTCTTTTTTCCGTTATGTCTGTTATTATTACCATTATTATGTTTTCATTTACTTCATTCTTAACCTCTTTATAGGACAAGTTTATAACCTTATTATTTATTGTAACCTCTTCTGGAAGCAGCGGAATATAGATCTTTTTATGATACTTACTGGAATTAAATATTTTAGTAAGTAAGTCATCTATAAACTTCTGCATATTCATATCATTTGGGTTAAGTATTGAGGATAGTGTTTCTCCTGCAATAAATTTATTAAACAACTTTTCACATTCCAAGCTATATTCACTTTGTATCCTTAAATCACTTCCAAAAGTTAAAAATCCTTGTTCTACATTATTGAAAATATTTTTAAGCTTAATGTTCTTATTATCTAATGCTAGATTAATGCTTTCCAACGTTCCACTATTTTCATGAAGTGTAACATTTTGTGCTTCTAATTCAGAATTCTGATTGGCTAATGCATCAACATATTCACTCATTCTTGACATAATTACATTTGTATAATTAGCCAGATTTTCAACTTCCCTTATTGGCTTTTTAAATTTAATTTCTGATTTAATTGCTGCTTCAATATTTCCGTCTGCAAGATCCTTCATTTTTGTTTCAAGATCTGATAAAGGCTTTACTATTACATTACTCAGCTTACTCGCAATGATTTTTGATATCATTAAAATCATTAAAAAGATCACTACACATATGATTATTAATACTATATATCCACCAAGGATTATTCCTGGATTGAGTTTTACATTGATTACATACAATTCTTTATTGTCAATTATTACGGATTCTGTTGTTTCAGTATTAAATTTTTTAATTAACCAATTATTTTCTATATGTATATGTTTACTATTTTTTATTTGACTTTGATTTAATGAATTATATATTAACTTGTTATCATTCCATATATTGTATTCAACTAAATAATTCATACCTTCAAATGTTGTTGCTTCTATATCTTCTCCTTCTGTCAGTTTAGATTTTTCCTCTTGAGGTGAGAACACTTTATAAGACTCTTCTAATTTTTTAAACATAAGTTCATAATCGGGAGTTAACTCTGTAAACTCATCTGTTATTTCCCCTTTTTCTTTTTCCTTCATATATACATTTCTAATCTGACTGCTCATATGACTGACTGCATTGTTCACTATTACAATACTAAAAACTTTAAAAACTACCCCCAGAGTAATCATCATAGCGATTAACATTATTCCTAAACTAAAAAAATTCAACATAGATATTGTTCTTGTTATCCTCTTTTTCAGACTTCTTTCACGGTATTTTTTAACCATTCTACACCTCTCTTAAAACTTTTTTATCATTTTCTCCTCATGGCTTCAAAAACTTCATCTACTAATTTTTCATTATTTCAAGATAAATTTCTAATCTATTTTCATTAGAAAGTGCTTTAAAAAATTTCACCATTTTTTCTACATCCATAATTACCTCTCATTTTGATAATTGTAAAACTATAACAATATTACCCTATATCTTTCTTAATGTCAATTTCATGATTCCCTTATTTCCCTTTGAATTTTTTTAAGTGCCTTTTTTGATCCTCTCTCAATGTCCCTTTCTAATTTTCGCTGCACATAGTCTACAAATAATACATTAAAATCATAATCTGCTGGATATAGCTCCTCAGCTTTTAACTCTAGTTTTAATCTTTTTTCATTAACCTCTATAAAGTCTTCTTTATATAACACCGTTATGTTGTTAAATTTATCCATCGGCTTATAAACTATTGCAAAGTCCTTGTACTCCATAAGAAATACCTTATCACCTATTATATATTCATAAGTGTAGTGCGTCAAAATATAGCTTTATATAACTGCATTCCTAGGTCAAATTATAACTATAATACTAATAATTATCTAGTTATTAATTGCTTTTTTGATAAGCACATTATT
>NZ_JAENWM010000019.1 GCF_016650035.1 Clostridium sp. | reverse complement strand
TTTTGGACCACACAATTTAGGTCTTGATAATGATGAAATAAATAAAAGAGTTCAAAGAGCTATGAAAATAGTAGGACTAGATTACGAAGAATACAAGGATAAATCACCTTTTGAAATAAGTGGTGGTCAAAAGAGAAGAGTCGCCATTGCAGGAGTAGTTGCTATGCAGCCAGCAATTTTAATTCTTGATGAACCAACAGCAGGACTTGACCCAAAAGGAAGAGATGATATATTAAGTAAAATTGTTCAGCTATACAAAGAGAATAATATGACTATAATTTTAGTGTCTCACAGTATGGAAGATGTTGCAAAGGTTGCAAACAGAATTATAGTAATGGACGAGGGAACTTGCATTCTAGATGGAACTCCCGCGAAGATATTTAAGGAAATACAAGTATTAGAAAATGTAGGGCTTGCAGTACCACAGGTTACCTATCTAATTAGAGAACTACGTAGCAAAGGATTCGATGTATCCGAGGATACATTTACTGTAGAAAAAGCTAAGCGAGAATTGCTTAGAATATTAAGGGCGGACTAGTATAAATTCTTTTATCCCAATAAGATGCCATTTATAACAGTAGTATTCGGGTCTTTCAACACATTGGAGGAATTTGTATGATTAAAGATATTACAATAGGTCAATATATGCCAGGAGATTCTTTTGTACATAAATTAGATCCAAGGTTTAAAATACTCATATCTCTACTATTTATTGTTAACCTATTTCTAGTAAATAATTTTTTAGGTTATCTATTTATATTTATATTTATTTTGTCAACCATAATGATAGCTAATTTATCTCCTAAATATATATACAAGGGGCTAAAGCCTATTTTTGTATTGTTACTTATTACAGCGATATTGAACATTTTTATGACTAGTGGAACTGAAGAAATTTGGAGATGGAAATTTATAACTGTATATAAAGAAGGTTTAATAATCGCAGCCTTTATGATAATTAGATTAGTGTTTTTAATTATTGGAACATCAATACTAACACTCACAACGTCTCCTATAGAGCTCACTGATGGTATAGAGAGACTGCTTAATCCATTTAAAAGAATAGGTGTGCCAGCCCATGAGCTTGCAATGATGATGACTATTGCACTTAGATTCATTCCTACTCTTATGGATGAGACTGATAAAATAATGAAAGCACAAATGGCAAGAGGTGCTGATTTCGAGTCTGGGAATTTAATAAGTCGAGCTAAAAGTTTAATTCCTATTTTAGTACCCTTGTTTATAAGCTCATTTAGACGAGCAGATGAACTTGCAATGGCTATGGAATCAAGGTGCTATAAAGGTGGAGAAGGAAGAACAAGAATGAAAGAGTTAAAGATAACAACAAAAGATTTTGTAGCAAGTTTTGCATTCGCAATTCTATTTGTTATTACTATTGTTAGCAGAACATAATATTCTGTTTCCTATAAATAGAAAAGGATGTGAAATCTTGAGAAATATAAAGATTATAATAGAATATGATGGAACTAATTATTCGGGTTGGCAAATACAAAAGAATGCCATAACTATTCAAGAAAAAGTAGAGATTGCTATTTACGAAATTACGCGGGAAGAAACTAAAATAATTGGTTCTAGTAGAACAGATGCAGGAGTTCATGCAAGGGGCTATACAGGTAACTTTTATACCAGTAGCATTATATCTGCGGAAAAGTTTAGAGGAGCTATTAATAGTAAACTTCCATTAGATATTGTAATTTTACATTGTTCTGAGGTTCCACATGAATTTCATGCAAGGTATGATTCTACAGGTAAAATCTATAGATACTCTATACTTAATAGGCGTGAGTCTATTGCAGTAGGACGCAATTACATATATAATCATAAAAGAATATTAGACCTAGGGGCCATGAAACTTGCTACGCAGTATTTTATGGGCACTCATGATTTTTCTGCATTTAGAAATCTAGGTAGTTCTGTGAAAACTTCTGTAAGAACTATCACAAGGCTAGATATTATAAAAAATGGAGATTTAATAGAAATATATATTGCCGCTGATGGTTTTTTATATAATATGGTTAGAATAATAGTAGGTGCACTAATTCGAGTTGGAGAAGGAAAAATCAAACCTGTTGAAATTAAAGATATAATCGAATCAAAGCAGAGAGCAAAGGCTGGAAAATCAGCACCGGCCTGCGGATTATGTTTAGAAGAGGTTTTTTATTAAATAAATCACTAAAAAGGGTAATATCCTGCGTAAAAGCATTGACACACCCGGTAGAATGTATTATACTTATTAATGTTTGTATATGTTATCGTGTAATAAGATCCACTAGCCCCGGATCTTTAGCATAGAAATTCAATTGTTAAAAGTTCAGGGAGGGAAAATAATGAAATCATACTTAGCAAAACCGTTAGAAGTAGAAAGAAATTGGTTCGTTGTAGACTTAGAAGGATTAGTTTTAGGAAGAGCAGCTAGTCAAATAGCTTCAATCCTCAGAGGAAAGCACAAACCAACATTTACACCAAGCGTTGATACAGGTGACTTTGTCATTGTAATAAATGCTGAAAAGATCGTTTTAACTGGTAAGAAATTAGACCAAAAAATGTTAAGACATCACTCTTTTTATCCAGGTGGATTAAAAGAAGTTCCATATAGAATAGCAATGGTTAAAAAACCAGAGTTTATATTTGAAGAGGCAGTAAGAAGAATGCTTCCAAAAGGACCATTAGGCCGTCAAACAATTAAAAAAATGACAGTTTATAGAGGACCAGAACATAAAAACCAGGCACAAAATCCACAAACACTAGTTCTTAAATACTAATCAACTTAGAGGGGAGGAAATATAATGGCAAAGGTTCAATATATAGGAACAGGAAGAAGAAAGAAATCAGTTGCTAGAGTTAGACTTATACCTGGAGAAGGTAAAATTGTTATAAATAAAAGAAACATAGAAAATTATTTTGGATTAGAAACTTTAATGCTTATAGTTAATCAACCACTAGTACTCACAGGAACTAAAGATAAATTTGATATTTTAGTAAATGTGCACGGTGGTGGATATACAGGTCAAGCTGGAGCAATAAGACACGGAATTTCTAGATCACTACTTAAAGCTGATGAAACTTTAAGACCAGAACTTAAAAAAGCAGGATTTTTAACAAGAGATCCAAGAATGAAAGAAAGAAAGAAATATGGTCTTAAAAAAGCAAGAAAAGCATCTCAATTCTCAAAGAGATAATAGTCTTGTACATAGGAAGGGATATACACTTGGAAAAGGCGTATATTCCTTTTTTTTTGTTTAGATTAATAAAATTAGCACATAAGCTCCTAATAGTAATACAATCAAAAAGTAAAGAGTTTCTATGTTATGTTTGTGTTAAGAATAATAAAGTTCATGTTAAATATGATATAAATCACTTAACATAGACTTTAAAGCTATAGTATTATATATACGTATTACTAGGACATTTGGGATAGATAAAAATACTCGCGATAGATAAAAATATGGAGGGGTTTTATGTATGTTATAAATATGATTATAGGTCTTTTTGGTGGACTGGGGTTATTCTTATATGGAATGAAACTTATGGGTGATGGTTTAGAAAATGCCTCAGGTGAAAAACTTAAGAAGATATTTGAAAAAATAACATCTAATCCAGTCAAAGGGGTAGCTACAGGAGCTATAATAACAACGGTTATCCAAAGTAGTAGTGCAACCACGGTAATGGTAGTAGGTTTTGTTAATGCAGGGCTTATGAATCTTTATCAAGCTGCAGCGGTTATTATGGGAGCTAATATTGGAACTACTGTAACAGCACAATTAATTGCATTTAAGCTTGATGCTGTAATACCAATATTTTTAGGTATAGGATCTTTAACAATACTATTTTCAAAAGGTAAGAAATCTAGGGAAATAGGTAATATTATATTAGGTTTTGGTATTTTATTTCTAGGCATGGAATTAATGAAGAATACTATGGCCCCACTAGCAGAGTCTTCAGCATTTACAACTTTAATAATGAAATTAGAAGGTAATGCTTTATTAGGAATATTAACAGGTGCTTTGATGACAGCGGTGATTCAAAGTTCTTCCGCATCGACTGGTATTTTGGTGGCATTAGCCTCTACAGGAGCGCTTCCACTTGCTGTAGCAGTGCCGATTTTATTTGGTAATAATATAGGTACATGTATAACAGCTTTATTATCAAGCATAGGAACTTCAAGAACTGCTAAAAAAGCAGCTCTAATACATATAATGTTTAATATATTTGGCACGATAATTTTTATACCATTAATGCATCCTCTAATACAATTTGTACAGTCCATATCTCTAGGTGGAGCTTCAGATGTAAAAAGACAAATAGCAAATGCTCATACTATATTTAACATAGCAAATACAATAATTATGGTTCCATTTATAAGATATTTTGTTTTCCTTGTTAATAAAATAATACCTGGAGAAGATGAGGTTCAAACAATGGGTGTTAAGTATATAGATGACAGATTACTAGAAACACCAGTTATTGCAGTTGGTCAAACTACAAAAGAGGTTGTTAGAATGGCTAATTTAGCAAAAGATAATGTAAAGCTTGCTATGATGTGTTTTGTAAATAATGATGAAAAGAAGTTAAAAACTGTTTATAAAAATGAAAAATTAATAAATTTACTTGAAGATGAAATTACTTCATATTTGGTAAAACTTTCTACGATTCAATTGTCAGAACAACAAACTATAATAGTAACCTCTATGTTTAATGTTGTAAATGATATAGAGCGTATAGGAGACCATGCTGAAAACATAGCAGACTTGACTAGTGAAAAGCTTCAAAAGAATTTAAAGTTCTCTGAAGAGGCTTTAGATGAGCTAGATGGAATGTATAAATACGTGGTGAATGCACTAGAGTTTAGTATTGAAAGTTTTGAAAATAATGATATTAAAAAAGCAGAATCTATGGTTGCAATAGAAAATAGGATTGATAGCTTAGAAAAAGAGCTAAGAGCTTCGCATATAAGAAGATTAAATAATCATTCCTGCGGTGCAACGGTTGGGACTATGTTCCTAGACCTCATAAGCAATTTTGAGAGAATAGGAGATCATTCAACCAATATAGCTGAAGTAGTATTATACAAATAAGACAATTTAATATATAAATAAAAACACCAACTAATTTTTTAGTTGGTGTTTTTATTGTGCCTTGAAACGTGTACTTAAATTTATTTATTCCCATTACACTTGAGTATTCATATAAATAATAATAAATCATGTGTAACTTGAATAAAATTAATGATAGCAATAAATAAAAGGGTGGGTAGATTGAAATATAGAAACAATAAATTAACAGCTGTTGTGGTAGTAATTATTATAGCGATGGCAAGCTTTATAGGTGTAAATATAAATCTTTCAAAAGAAACTATGTATACTAACAGGAGAGTACAAACAGGTATTAAAAAAATACTCATTGATGCTGGTCATGGAGGGATGGATGGTGGAACAAGCTCTAAAAATGGTACTGTAGAAAAGAATATAAATTTAAGCATAGCAACAAAACTTAAAGTTTATTTGCAAAAATCCGGTTATGAGGTAGTAATGACAAGAGAGGATGACACAGGACTTTATTTAAATAGTGGAACAATAAGAGGTAAATATATTGAAGACTTAATTAACAGGTGTAATTTGAAGGAATCTACTAGTTGTGATATGTTTATCAGCATTCATTTAAATTATTTTACTCAGAGTAAATATTATGGGGCGCAAGTATGGTATTCGGATTATAAGGACAGTGTGATATTAGCGGGGGTAATTCAGAAGAACCTTAGGGAGGATTTAGATGGTAGCAATAAGAGAGTGCAAAAACCTGCTAAAAATGCTTATAGGATATTAAGAGAAAATGACAATATGCCAAGTGTGATTGTGGAGTGTGGATTTTTATCAAATTACGAAGAGGAACAAAAATTAAAATCTGATATATATCAAGAAAAGATAGCAGAATCCATAAGTAAATCCGTAGGGGAATTTTATATTAATGGAACTACTGAGTAAATAATTAAATAATATCTATAGTAAAAACACATATTATGTTAATAATATGTGTTTTATTTTGAATTGAACTTTATATATAGTGCCAATTTGTAGCGTGGTATTAATCGTAAGCCACAGAGCGGTCTTTATTAACAAAAATCCACCATGTTGCACCGGGATTCAGCAAAACTTCACCACCTGTTTCAGTTTTAAGACTTATTTCAGAATATTTTTGCCTAGACCATTTAATTTGTGAAACCTTTCCACCACGAAAAAGTAGTCCGTCACCGTAATTTTCAGAGAGAGTTAAAGTTTCGTCATTAGTAATGTTACCATTAATAAATTGTACTATAACATTAGAAAGCTTTACGGGGGTATTATTATCTTTATCCACTTGAAGTCCTCTATAATGATAATATTCTCCATTTTCATATAAAAAATTTGAGGAGGCATCATCATTAAAAGTTATAAAGATTGAAGTTGCATTACTGCCACTAGTGGGGGTTATTAAAGTATCTTTTGAAAAATTAAATTTCGGAAGATACGAATTAGAATATTCTTCTAAGGTAACTCTGGAACTTATATTTTTAGCTTCATCTTCGTTAAATATAGCTTTATAAGTAATCCCATAAGAGTTACTTAGGAATTCAAGAACTACATCTGCACTACTAAGGCCCACACTAAAGGGGTCATTATTAGTGTTGGTGTAAGTTGCTATTTTTGAAGGTTTATCAGTGTAATCATTATAGACTTTCTCCGCATTATATTTTGATAAAGTTAATTCATCATCTGCCTTTAAATTAGGATTATTTCTAATGATTGTATAAATAAATAATGAAAGAGTTAGCACTAAAATAGAACTTAAAATATATATAATAACAGAGAAATTTTTATTTGCCATATGGGCCCCCTTTGCATCTATATACTATTTTAATATTATTAATTTAAAATTATAACCATAAAATCAAAACCTTATAACAAAACTTTTCATAAAAAAATCAAAAGATTATCATTATAGATTGAAATTGAATTATGTGTAAGGATAAGCTAGATAATGAAGCTTAATTCACTTATAACACTAAAGACAGTTACAAACACTCTATAAGGGATATTGATGTGCATTGGACCGCATGGTACTATATATATGAATGGATTAGTCCATTAATCCAATTTGCTTAGGAGGGGGTTTCTATTAATATCGAATTAGATAAAAAAAGTGGAGTGCCACTTTATATTCAAGTTAGAAAACAGATTAGAAATGAAATAAAAAAAGGGGTTCTAAGCGTTGGAACAAAAATGCCTACAGAACGTGAATTGTCTCAAAGGTTAAAAGTAAGTAGAAATACTGTAAGTGCAGCATATAATGACTTGGAACAAGATGGGGCACTTAAATCTTATCAAGGTAAGGGAACCTTTGTAGTTGAAGAAACTGATGTCTTAGAAAAGCAAGACATAAAAAATAAGATATTGAAATTTGTTGATTTAGGAATAGAGCAAGCTTTTGAAACTGGAATGAATCCAGAAGAGTTCTTAGACTTAGTAACTCAAAGGATAAATGAAAAAAAAGAAATTATGGACAAAATCGAAGTAGTATATATAGAGTGCAATATAGAACAATCTAGAGCGTTTAGTAAGCAACTTAGTATTAATAGCAATATGAACGTAGTTGCCTTAACCATCACTGATCTAATACAGATGAATGAAGAATCGAAAGAAAAGATTAAATCTGCTGAGTTTATAATAACTACTTTTAATCATATTAATGAGGTTGCAAATTTAACGATTGGTCTTAACAAAGAAATATTAGGAGTTGCTATAACTCCAGATTTGCAACCGATAGTTAAAATTGCTAGATATGGTAACAGTACAAAGTTTGGATTTGTATGTATATCTAAAGAATTTATGATTAAAATAAAAGGAGCATTAGAAAAAGCTGGATTATCCGAAATTCAAATAGAATACTCCAACACGAGTGAGCATAATGAACTTGAAGATTTAATACAAAGATCGGATGTAATGATAGTATCCCCAGGTAGATATAATGATGTTAAAAGTTTAAATTCTAGTAATAAAGAAATAATCAAATTTTTATATAGTCTAGATGATGGCTCAGTAAAAGCGCTTAAATCAAAGATTATTGAGATAAAATTCAAAAAATAATTTATTAAAAATCATTTAGGAGGCTTTTTATAAATGGAAAAAAAGACTTTAATTCTAGGAGTAATAGGATCAGATTGTCACGCTGTTGGTAATAAGATTTTAGATTATGCTTTAACGGAAGCGGGTTTCAATGTTATAAACATAGGGGTTCTTTGTCCACAAGAAGATTTTATAAATGCAGCTGTAGAAACTAATGCAGACGCTATAGTGGTATCTTCATTATACGGACATGGAGAAATAGATTGCAGAGGCATGAGAGATAAATGTGATGAAGCGGGACTAAAAGGTATATTGTTACTTGTTGGTGGAAACATAGTAGTGGGAAAACAAAATTGGGAAGAAGTTTACAAGAAATTTATCTCAATGGGATTTGATGGAGTATATCCACCAGGTACTACACTTGAAACTACAATACATGATTTAAAAGAAGCATTAGGTTTATTATAAAATAGTTGGGAGTGATATAGGTGGATGCGTATTTACTTATAGATTTTGGTAGTACATATACAAAGTTAACTGCAGTAGACATAGAAAAAGAAGAAATAATTGCTACTGCTAAGGATATAACTACAATTGATGACGATATAATGATAGGCGTTGAAAAGGCCTATTCAAAAATTGAACAAATTTTAAAAGATAAAAATGTTAATTTTATTAACAAATTGGCATGCTCCTCAGCTGCGGGTGGACTTAAAATGATAGCTATTGGACTAGTGCCAGATTTAACTGCAGAAGCTGCTAAAAGAGCGGCCCTTGGAGCTGGTGCTAGAGTATTAAAAGTATATAGCTATGAACTAACACTTGCTGAAATTCAGGAAATTAAAAATTCGGATTTAGACATTTTATTGCTTGCAGGTGGAACTAATGGCGGCAACAAGGAATGTATTATACATAATGCTAAAATGTTAGCCAAAAATGATGTTAAATTGCCAATCGTTGTAGCAGGAAATAAAGTAGCAACTGATGAGATACGACAAATATTTACTGATGCTAAAATGTATTTCAGTATTACAGAAAATGTAATGCCTAAATTGAATGAACTAAATGTAGAACCGGCCAGAGAAGAGATTAGAAAAGTCTTTATGGAAAAAATAGTAGAGGCTAAAGGGCTAAGTAATGCAGAGAAATTTGTAAAGGGCATTTTGATGCCAACACCAGCAGCGGTTCTAAAGGCAGCAAGATATCTAAGCACTGGTAGTGACGAAGAAAGTGGACTAGGTGATTTAATAATTATTGACATTGGGGGGGCTACCACAGATGTACATTCAATTGCAGTTGGTGAACCTACTAAGGCTGGCGTCAATGTACGCGGCCTTGAAGAACCTTTTGCTAAAAGGACAGTTGAAGGTGATCTTGGTATGAGATATTCAGCAGTTTCATTAAGAGAAGCAGCTGGTAGCAGAAAAATGAGAAAATATTTAGGAGACACAGAAAGAAAAATTGATATAGATGAAAATTGTAAATATAGAATAGAACATATAATGATGATTCCAGAAACTGTGGAACAAATTCATTTTGATGAAGCTATGGCAAAAGTAGCAACTGAAATATCTATGGAACGTCATGTAGGTACTATTGAAAGTGCATATACACCTATGGGAGCTATGTATACTCAAATAGGAAAAGACCTTATGGATGTAAAATACGTCATTGGTACAGGTGGGGTACTAGTACACAGTGAGAATCCAAAAGATATTTTAAAAGCAGGAGCATTTGATGTATCAAACCCAATGTATTTAAAGCCAGTTGATTCAATGTATTTTATAGATAAAACTTATATATTATCCGCTATGGGGTTATTGTGTGAAGACTATCCAGATAAAGCTGTTCGAATTATGAAAAAATATTTAGTCAAAGTATAATCACTAGGAGGAATACCAATGGAATTAAAAAATCGAAAATGGACTAATGATGAGTTCTTTGAGGTTAGAAAAGAAGTATTAAACCAATGGCCAACGGGAAAAGAAGTAGATTTAGACGAGGCTATAGAATACAATAATCAAATTCCTGGTCACAAAAACTTTGCAAAAAAATTAATAAAAGCTAAAGAAGAGGGAATGACATTAGCACAGCCAAGAGCTGGTGTTGCGTTAGTTGATACGCATATCGAACTTCTAAACTTCTTAGAGCAAGTAGGCGGAGCAGATTTACTACCGACAACAATAGATAGTTATACAAGACAGAACAGATATGATGAATGTGAAATTGGGATTAAAGAAAGTAGAAAAGTAGGAAGGTCACTTTTAAATGGATTTCCAGGAGTTAATCATGGAGTTAAAGGTTGTAGAAAAGTTTTTGAAGCAGTAAATGTTCCATTAGAAGCAAGACATGGGACTCCAGATGGAAGATTACTCGCTGAAATTACCCATGCTTCAGGGTGGACTTCAAATGAAGGTGGCGGTATTTCTTACAATATACCATATGCTAAAAATGCAACTTTATCAAAATCAATTTTAGATTGGCAGTATTGTGATAGACTTGTTGGATTTTACGAAGAAAATGGAATATCAATAAACAGAGAACCATTTGGACCTTTAACTGGGACATTAGTTCCACCTAGTACATCAAATGCCGTTGCGATAATTGAATCATTACTTGCAGCTGAACAAGGAGTTAAAAACATTACAGTTGGATATGGTCAGTGTGGAAACTTAATACAAGACGTAGCGGCTATAAGAGCTTTAGAGCAGCAATGCGATGAATACTTAAAAGCTAGTGGATATAAAGATATATATATAACAACAGTAATGCATCAATGGATGGGAGGATTCCCAGCTGATGAAGCAAAAGCATATGGAGTAATATCTACGGGAGCAGCAACTGCTGCACTTGCAGGAGCAACAAAGGTAATAGTTAAAACTACTCATGAAGCTATAGGAATTCCTACTAAAGAAGCTAATGCTCAAGGGATAAAAGCTACAAAGATGACTTTAAACTTATTACAAGGTCAAAAAATGCCTATGTCTCCAGAACTTAAAACAGAGATAGAAGTAATAAAAGCTGAAACAAAGTGTATGATAGACAAGATATATGAAATAGGTAAAGGCGACCTTGCTATAGGATCAGTTAAAGGATTTGCTATGGGAATAATTGATGTACCATTTGCACCAAGTAAATATAATGCTGGTAAAATGATGCCTGCAAGAGACAATAATGGAGCAATAAGATACTTAAAATTTGGTAACGTTCCATTTACACAAGAACTTATAAATTTCAATACTAGGAAACTTTCAGAGAGAGCCAATTTTGAAAATAGAGAAGTAAGTTTTCAAATGACTATAGATGATATATTTGCAGTAGGAAAAGGAGTACTTATAGGAAGACCGGAGAAAAAATAATCAAATGATTAATATCACATTACAAATTTATATAAGGATAGGTGTAGAATATGAAAATTATTGATGTAGTATGTTCAACTGGAAGCACAGGATTTTATTTTGACGATCAAAGGGCTATAAAAGCTGGAGCAGAACATGATGGCTTCGCATATGTTGGTAAACCAGCAACAGAAGGATTTAAATCAATTAGACAAGCTGGAGAATCAATATCAGTAATGATTATACTTGAAGATGGACAGGTCGCTTATGGAGATTGTGCAGCAGTACAATATTCAGGAGCTGGCGGACGTGATCCATTATTCCTTGCAAGTGATTTTATGCCGATTTTAGAAAAAGAAATAATTCCAAAATTAATAGGTAGAGAACTAAATAGCTTTAAAGAAATGGCAGAAGAATTTGACCATATGTTAGTTAATGGTAAAAGACTTCATACAGCAATGAGATACGGAATAACTCAAGCTATACTAGACGCTGTAGCAAAAGCTAATAAAGTAACTATGGCAGAAATCGTACGTGATGAGTATAAAACTGGGGTAGACATTAAGAGAATTCCAATTTTCACACAATCAGGCGATGATAGATATAATAGTGCAGATAAAATGATTATAAAAGGCGTAGATGTAATGCCTCACGCACTTATAAATAACGTAGAAGAGAAATTAGGACTTAAGGGAGAAAAATTACTTGCTTATGTGCAGTGGTTAAGAGCTAGAGTAATAAAACTCCGAACTGATGAAAATTATAGCCCGGTATTCCACATAGATGTTTATGGAACTATAGGTCTTGCGTTTAACAATGATGTAAAAGCTATGGGTGATTATATAGCAACACTTGAAGAAGCAGCTAAGCCTTTCAAATTAAGAATAGAAGGACCAATGGATGTTGAGCATAGAGAAAAACAAGTTGATGCATTAGCTGCACTAACAGCTGAACTTGATAATAGAAAAATAAATGTAGAACTTGTTGCGGATGAATGGTGTAATACATACGACGATGTAGTGCTATTTGCAGATAAAAAATCAGGTCACATGCTCCAAATAAAATCTCCAGATTTAGGTGGAGTTAACAATATAATTGAATCAGTGTTATATTGTAAAAAATTAAAAGTAGGAGCATACGTTGGTGGAACATGTAACGAAACTAACAGATCTGCAGAAGTTTGCACAAACATAGCTATGGGTTGTGGAGCAGATCAATGTCTTGCTAAACCAGGTATGGGCGTAGATGAAGGTTATATGATAGTTAACAACGAAATGAATAGAGTTGTAGCTCTAGTTAATAGAAAGAAATAAATGAAACAAAAATCTGGGAGGTTACATTAAGGCGGTTTATTTAAACTGCCTTTTCCCATATTGAAATAAAAAGGAGAGTAATAATGAGAGAAATAAATGTATCTGAAATAACAAAAACTATTAAGAAATTATGTATAGATGCTAATTACGATCTTCCAGAAGAGATGAAAAATGGAATAATAAAATCTAGAAAAAATGAAACATGGGATATAGCTAAAGGTGTTTTAGATAAGATTTTGGTAAATGCAGATATAGCAGCAACTGAAAGAATGCCAATGTGCCAAGATACTGGAATGACTTGTGTTTTTATAGAGATTGGGCAAGATGTTCATATAATAGGCGGTAGTCTAGAGGACGCAATTAATAGTGGTGTAGCATCAGGATATGAAGAGGGTTATTTAAGAAAGTCAGTAGTTAAAGACCCCATCAATAGAGTGAATACAAACGATAACACTCCAGCGGTTATATATTATGATATAGTTGTAGGAGAAAAATTCAAAATAACTGTAGCTCCAAAGGGTTTTGGTTCGGAAAATATGAGCCAAATTAAAATGTTAAAACCTTCAGATGGGCTTAAAGGTGTTAAAGAATTTATTATAAAAGTAGTAAAAGAAGCTGGTCCTAACCCATGTCCACCAATAGTTGTAGGAGTAGGGATAGGTGGAACGTTTGATAAGGCGGCGAATCTTGCTAAAAAAGCAGCAGTTAGAGAAATTGATAAAGCAAATCCAAATCCTTACTATGCAGATCTTGAAAAAGAACTTATAGAAGAAATAAATAAGCTAGGTATAGGACCTCAAGGATTTGGAGGAAAAACAACAGCGTTAGGTGTTAATATTGAAACTTATCCAACCCATATAGCTGGTTTACCTGTGGCAGTAAATATAAACTGTCATGCTGCAAGGCATGCAAAAGCAGAGTTATAGCACCATAGGTGATAAGCAGCACCATAGGTGATGAAGCACCATAGGTGATAACATAATAAGGAGGGAAAACGTTATGGAAAAAAGAATAACTACGCCACTTACAAAAGATGTGATTAAAGATTTAAAAGCTGGAGATAGTGTGCTATTATCTGGTGTTATATTTACGGCTAGAGATGCAGCTCATAAAAGAATAGTTGAGCTTATTGATAAAGGAGAAAAACTTCCTATAGATGTTAAGGATGCAGTTATATATTATGTTGGACCAACTCCTGCAAAACCAGGAAATGCATTAGGATCGGCAGGCCCAACTACTAGCTATAGAATGGATGCTTATGCACCACAGCTTTTAGAAAAGGGCTTAAAAGGAATGATAGGTAAGGGACTCAGATCACAAGAAGTTGTAGATTCCATGATTAAAAACGGTGCGGTGTATTTTGCAGCTATTGGTGGAGCAGGAGCTCTAATAGGCAAATGTGTGAAAAAAGCAGAAATAGTAACTTATGAGGATTTAGGATCTGAAGCTATAAGACGACTTGAAGTTGAGGATTTACCTATAGTTGTAATAATAGATAGTGAAGGTAACAATTTATATGAACTGGGACAAAACGCTTATTTAGAAAGTATAAAATAAATATAACTGAAATTAGTGTGAGGTGATACCATGGAAATAAATAAACCATCCAAAGCTGGAACAATGGAATCTAACGATATATATGTAATGCTAATGCCAAATCCTAAGGGCGGTATTGAAATAAATCTTCAAAGTATTGTTATGAAACAGTTTGGAGAAGAAATAGAAAGAGTAATGCTAGAGGGATTTAAAGAACTTGGAGTAGAAAATGTTATAGTAACTGCACAAGATAAAGGTGCATTAAATTATACAATAAAAGCTAGAATAGAAACTGCCATAAAAAGGGCTCAGTAAGAGGTGATTAATATGAAAAAGTTAAGAAGAACAATGCTTTTTATGCCTGGAAATAATCCAGGAATGCTTCAGAATGCAGGGATTTTAGGTGCAGACTCAATTATATTAGATTTAGAGGATGCTGTAAGTATAACAGAAAAGGATAGCGCTAGAATCTTGGCACGAGAAGCAATAAAAATAGTAGATTATAGTAACGTAGAACTAGTAGTAAGGGTAAATCCATTTACTACCGAATATGCAAGTGAAGATATTAATGTAATTGCAAGAGTGAAGCCTGACGCACTAATGATACCAAAGGCTACAGAAGAAGAACTTATAGCTATAGATGAAATGCTTATAAAAATTGAAGTGGAAGAAGGATTCCAAAAGGGAAGTATAAAATTAATTCCCATAGTAGAAACAGCTTACGGCCTGGAGAATGTTTATAGCATAATAAAATCCTGTGATAGAATAGTAGCGATTTTACTTGGAGGAGAGGATTTGACTTCAGATTTAGGTATTGTGAGAACAAAAGAAGGCGAAGAAGTTTTCTATGCAAGAAATAGAGTAGCAGTTGCATGCAGAGCTATGAAGGTGGATTCTATAGATACACCATTTACAGATACCAATGATTTCGAGGGTTTAGAAAAAGACACTAGGAAAGCTAAAAGTTTAGGTCTTACAGGTAAAGCTGCCATAAATCCAAGACAAATTTACACCATTCGCGATGTATATGCGCCAACAACAGAAGAAATAAAATACGCAAAGAGGGTCCTTGAATCTATGGAAGAGGCAGAAAGTGAAGGAAAGGGAGTATTCTCCTTAGATGGTAAGATGATAGATGCACCAGTTATAAATAGAGCTAAAAATACAGTAGAACTTGCAAAGCTTTTAGGTCTTGTATAAGAGTATCTTTAAAAATTGTGAGTTTTGCTACTAAGTTAGTTGAGGTGATATTAATGAAAAATATATTAGGAAGAGAAATACCCGAATACATAGAAGGCTATGGCACGGTGACTCCTTTTGAAGGTGCATTTAAGCATAATGGCGTGAAAGTAAAAAGGGAAGTAAAAGTAAATTCAGTAACTCCTATGGGCAAGAAAGTTTTAAATGATATAGAGGAAGTTTTAGATAAGGTAGAAATTAAAGATGGGATGACTGTATCTTTTCATCATCATTTAAGAAACGGTGACTACGTACTAAATCTAGTTCTAGAAGCTATTGCAAGTAGAGGTATAAAAAACATTGCTGTTGCAATAAGTTCTATTTTCCCAAATCATACACCACTTATTCAGCACATAAAAAATGGTGTAGTTACTAAAATATATACAAATTATATGTCAGGTCCTGTGGCACAGGAGATTTCAAGAGGATTATTAAAAACACCAGTAATAATGCATACACATGGTGGACGCTCTAGGGCAATAGAAAGCGGCGATTTACATATAGATGTAGCTTTCATTGCATCGCCTACAGCAGACACTTATGGAAACATTAATGGCTTGTATGGTAAGTCAGCTTGCGGAGCGCTAGGCTATGCAGTATCAGATGCCCAGTGTGCAGACAGGGTTGTAGCAATAACTGATAATTTAGTGCCCTACCCAACTTGTCCAATAGAAATTAATCAGATATATGTAGATTATGTAGTGAAAGTAGATTCAATTGGCGATCCAGCTGGAATAGTATCTGGAACTACACAAATTACTAATGATCCGGTAGGAATTAAAATAGCTAAAATGGCATCCGATGTTATGGTAGCAACAGGTCTTGTTAAAGATGAGATGTCTTTCCAAACAGGTGCAGGTGGAATTTCTTTAGCTGTAGCTGCAGAACTTAGAATCTATATGAAAAAGAATGGCATAAAAGGAAGCTTTGCGTCAGGCGGAATAACTGGATATATTGTGGATATGTTTGAAGAGGGATTGTTCAGAAGTTTATTTGATGTACAGTGTTTTGATTTACAGGCAGTGAAGTCTTATGCAAGTACTCATAAACATCAGAGAATGTCTGCTTCAATGTATGGAAATCCGGATAACAAAGGTGCAGTTGTAAACAACCTGGACATAGTTATCTTAGGTGCTACAGAAATAGATACTAATTATAATGTTAATGTAACTACAGGATCAGATGGCGCTATTATGGGGGGCTCAGGTGGCCATAGTGATACAGCAGCAGGGGCTAAGCTTACAATAATTGTTACGCAACTCACGAAAGCGAGACTTCCAATTATAGTGGATAAAGTAACTACTATAACAACTCCAGGAGAGAGCATTGATGTTATTGTAACAGAAAGAGGAATAGCGGTTAATCCAAGAAGACAGGATATAATCGAAAAATTAAAGAAAACAAATCTTCCAATAATGACTATTGAAGAGCTGAAAGAAATAGCTGAAAATATGACAGGTAAACCAAAGGCAATTGAGCTTTCAGATCAAATAGTTGCAGTTATAGAGTACAGAGATGGTTCTGTAATTGATGTAGTTAGAAGACCATTATAAAACTTTATAAGGACTTATAAGGTAAAGCTGAAAATAATGATTTTCAGCTTTATTTCATTTTATCTTTAAAAGAACAGTAATGGTATATTAGCTTTTAGTCAATAATGAATATATAATAGGTTAAAGACATAAATGAAATATAATATATTAGTTATTATTAGCAATTAACGTAAGGAGGCTCCCTATGTATGAACTTAACGTTGAAAGAATTAATTTGAAAGATAAAGATAGAGTTAAAGAAGTAAAAGATTTTTTACTAAAGTTCAACCTAAAATTTGATGATAACGCAGATTATACTATAGTTATTAGGCAAAACGATGAAATTAAAGCCACTTGTTCTAAGGCTAAAAACGTTTTTAAGTGTTTTGCAGTATCGGATGATTTAAGAGGAGCAGGAGTATCCGCTATGCTTATGGGAGCAATATCGGATAGGCTTTTTGAGGAAGAAATCTATCATAGTTTTATTTTTACAAAGGTAGGAAACATAGATATATTTTCATCACTTGGGTACAAACTCATACAGAAAGTAGAAAATGTAGCTCTCCTTGAGAGTGGAATATATGATATAAGAAGATATTTAGAGGATATACAAGTGGAATATAGCATTGATAAGACCACTGAAAAAGCAGCTATAGTTATGAATTGTAATCCATTTACTTTAGGACACAAGTATTTAATAGAAGAAGCTGCATCTAAAAGTAAAGAGGTACTAGTATTTATAGTAGAAGAAGATAAATCATCATTTCCATTTAATTATAGATACGATATGGTTAAAAAAGGTGTTTCTCATCTTCCTAATGTGAAGGTAATAAAAGGTGGCGAATATATAATTTCAGCGGCTACTTTCCCATCCTATTTTTTAAGAGTGGAAGATGAAAGACTAAAGGCATATACAACACTTGATGCAACGATTTTCGGAAGATATTTTTGTGAAAGGTTAAATATAACAAAAAGATTTATAGGAGAAGAGCCTTATTGTAAAGTTACAAATGCTTATAATAACGCTTTAAAGAAAATACTACCTGCTTATGGGGTTGAGGTTGTAGAAGTAAAGAGAAAAGCTTTGATGGGTGATATTATAAGTGCTTCAAAGGTTAGAAAATTAATCAAAGAAGATAAAATATCAGAAATTGAAAATATAGTTCCTAGTTCAACATGGAAATTTTTAAATACTAAAGTAGGAAAGGAGATAATGGGGGAAATAAGGTCTAGCGATTCTCCACATTAATATAATATGTATACAGCAGAAGATATATTTTTAGAGAGAGAAAGAAGAATTGAATATCAAGAAAAATTACTGGAACAATTTAAAATGCCTCTATTGGTTATAAGGGTTAACTATCCGGGTATAAAAAAAGATAATAGCTTTACGCAAGGTATAATAAAAATTATAGAACTTGTAATTTGTGAAACTTTTTGTGAGTCTATTCATAATAAAATAATTACTACAACGGCAGAAGGTCCGCTTGTGATTATGTCTATAAACAAAAGTGCGAGAGATATTAAATTAATTACGCTGGGTATAGAAGAAAAGCACCCTTTAGGAAGATGTGTAGATATAGATGTATATGACGTGCAAGGCTTAGGTATTAGCCGTAGTGATTTCGGTTTAGGTATGAGAAAATGTTTTTTATGTGATGACATAGCTCATAATTGCGTAAGAAGTGAAAAACATAGCAAAAAAGAAGTGGAAGAATTCATTAAAATAAGATTCACAGAATATATGGAGAAAGTTTATGAAAAATAAATATATAATAACAGAAGAAGCTTTTGTTATAGCAGGGTATGCAATAGAGGCGATGCTATATGAAGTGGCTGCATATCCGTCGCCAGGATTAGTATCCTCTATATCAAAAGGAGCTCATAGGGATATGGACCATTACTGTTTTATTAAAAGCACCTCTATTCTAAGTAAGTATATGGTTTTATTTGCTGAAGAGGGGTACTCAGATAAAACTCCTAAAGAGATATTTATGGCCATTAGAAATATAGGAATAGAAGCAGAAAATGAAATGTTTAAAGCAACAAAGGGTGTAAACACTCATAAAGGCATGATTTTTCTTTTGGGTATAAGCTGCGCAGCTGTGACCAAAGCTATTTATGAAAAGAAAAATTTCAGTGAAATACAAGGATTAATAAAAGAGATGACTAGAGGGCTTGTTCAAGATGAACTATTCTATATGAATAAAGATAAAGCGACAAGCTATGGAGAAAAATTATTTGTAGAATATAAGATAGAGGGAATAAGGGGTCAAGTAGAAAGAGGTATTCCCCTTGTTTTTGACTACGCTACTGGGGTGTATAAAGAAAATAAATCCCTAAATTTAAATGATAGGTTAATTCATACGCTTATATCCATTATGCAGCATTGTGAGGATTCTAATGTTCTCCACAGACATTCAATGATAACATTAAAAGAAGTACAACAAAAGGCAGTTAACATAATTTCTTTAGGCGGAATGACCACAGACTGCGGGAAAGACGCAATCGAGGGTCTTGATAGTGAATTTATAGAACAAAATATAAGCCCAGGAGGATCAGCAGATCTCTTGGCTGTAACAGTATTTTTTAATTCCATAGAGGAATATTTAAGTGATAAATAACAAATGTGTATTATTTATGTGGATAAACTAATTTTAATATCTAAACTGGGGATAACTTTATCACTATTAATTTTTTGAAACGTATATAAAGTAGAAATAAAATATATTTTAGGGAGCGAGGAATAAAAGTGCAGGAGGACTCAAATCTAATTCAAAGTATATTAGACGGAAATATTGATAGTTTTAATATATTAGTTAATAAATATGAATCTATAGTTTTAAAATTTATTTATAATATGATAAAAGATAAAGAAGCAGCAGAGGATATAACTCAAGAATCATTTATTACCATATATAACAAGCTATATCTTTATGATAAAAACCATAAGTTTTTAAATTGGCTGCTTCAAATTTCTAAAAATAAATGTATTGATTACATACGTAAATATAAAAGAGTTTATGAGTCGAACATAGAAGATATACCAAACGTTACATCAAGAGAGATGTCACCAGAACAAGCAGCAGAATTTAAAGAAACTAAAGGATATGTAGAAGCTTACTTAAGTAGTTTGAGTGAAATAGATAGGCAAATATTAATCATAAGATATTTGCAAAATCTAACATTTCACGATCTAGCTGAAATTTTAGAAATTACAGAATCTAACGTAAAGCGTAGATATTATAAGAGTAGACAAAATTTCAAAACTTTCATTTCTAAAGTGGAAAGGGGTGTAAACAATGAATTGTAATATATTTAAAAAGAGATTAGAGGACTATGTATTAGGAAATATTTCAAATGATCTTAAGATTGCATTAGAGAATCACATGGATGGATGTGAGAGCTGCAGGATGATGTATGAAGAAGAGTCTAGTATAGATTCATCATTTAAGATGGCTCTAGCAATAGAGGGTATTGAGTTTAACAGTTCAAGAACGAATATAATTAATGCTATAGATAAAAATAGATATAGTAAAAAGACATCAAATAAGGTCTTATATAATTTTAAAAGATATAAGAACAAGTATTTATCTTATGCAGCGGCAGTTATAGCTATGATAGCATTCATTCCAATGCTTCTAAATAATTTTTATGGAGGATCCTATAAGAGTGAAGACGCTATTCAAAATAAAGTAGCTATGTATAAAGCAGAAGAGAGAAGCGGTGAGGGGACTAGTATGGAAGAAAGCATCCAAGATATTACCAAAGAAGATAATCCTCCAATGGAATTTAAGAGTATAGTAGTTTCAACTAAGGAACTTCCAACTTATGAGATGGTTTGGGAAAACTCTTTAGACGGTAAAAAATCTGCGGTTATAGATACAATGAAAGAACAAGATGTAGATTTTGGAATTCATGCAATTTATGTTAAAGATATAAAAACTAATGAAATAGTCAAATATGAAGTTATTAATGATTCGCTGTCTACAACAAGAAATATAGAATGGTGGGATAATGAGAATTTAATAGTTGTGACAGGTTTTGCATATGGCACTGTAGCTAAAGGTTCTGACGTATATAGTTTAGAGGTTAATACAGGCGAATTTACTACATTATATCAAGTTAAAGATCAAAAACAACAAATAGTTACTGCGGAAAAAGTTAAGAATGATTTAATACTTCAATTGTTAATATATGAGGACGATAACTATAATATTTCTCATAAAGCTGTGGGTAAGATGACCTTGCTAGAACCTTCTAAACCAGTAGATATGCAAATTGTAAGTGAAGAGAAAAAATAAGTTCATCCTCTTAGACAGAAAGAAAATTATTTTAGAATTAGTCAGCGAAGTGAATGAAATTGTAATAATATATACTTTTCTAATTTATGTTATAATTAGAATAAGCATAAATATTAGAAAATAAAAGGTGAAAACATGGATAAATCAGGAAAAATATATGTGAAAGCAATGAATAAATATAATGATGGTTATATAGACAGATCATTAGCTCTTTGCGAAAAGTGTATTTCTGTAAATATTACAAATGCTGCAGCTTTGAATTTGAGGGGTATTTTATATTATCTAAAAGGTGACTTAGAAAACGCTAAAAGAATGTGGAATATAAATTATAAAAGAAACCATGATGAAGTATCAAAAAAATATCTAAAGGATAGTATAAAAGATGTGGAAAAATTACATATGTACTACAATGCATTGGATTTAATAGTAGAGTTTAATATATCCGGCGCTCTAGATATACTAAAACAATGTGAAAATAGCCACTTTAATTTTATAAACGTGAATAATAGTATTAGCCTTTGCTACATAAAGCGTGGGGAATATGATAAAGCACTACAGCATATAAATGAAGTTTTAAAAGTAGATAAAAAAAATATGAAGGCTATTACAAACAAAAAAACATTAATAAAATATGGTAACATAAAAAGAGAGATAAATTATAAAAAGAGTTTTATAATTGCTGGCAGTATACTTTTAGCTATAACTATTTTTCTCCTAGGTAAAACATATTGGTATAAGTTGCGGAGTGCTTCCATGACTGTTTCAACAACTGATATGAAACAAGGTCAACCAAAATTAAAACTAAATAAGAATAAAGATAAAGAAGAAAGTGTAAGTGTAATAAAAACAGTAACGGAGGAAAAATTTCCAAAAGAGCAATTTGTGGAGAGTATAAAAAATAATAATATGGAGAAAATAATTGAATGTGTAAACTTGTGGAAAGATGCGAAGGATGCTAATTTAGCAATTAATGATAAACTACTCATGGTAGAAGGGGAAGAAATTATTAAAAAGGATGGAATAGCATATTTTTATGAAAAAGGTATGAGCTATATGCATAGTGAAAAATATACTGAGGCGCAGAAATATTTTTTATATGCTCTGCCTTATTCTAAAGACAATTATTTGAATCAGCATATTATTTATATGTTAGCATTATGTTACAAATATAATTCGGACTTCGAAAATGCTATTAAGTACTATGAACTTACTCTAAATAAGTTTCCTAGTGGAAGTTACACTGAAGAAGTGTTATATAATCTTATTCTTATAAATAAAGATGTAGATTTAAATAAAGCAAAAAATTATGCGAAAAAACTGATGAAACAATTTCCAAGTTCAGGGTATAATAACAGTATAGTTAAAAATATTATAGATTCATAAAAAAACAAACCGAATCATGTTGACTAGTCACAAAATAAGGTATACAATAATAGTATAGAACATACCCGGCAGGGGTAGTATAAAAATTGGAGGTAAGAATATGATTAAAGAAGTTAATGACAATAATTTTAATGAAGAAATTACAAAATCAGATAGCATTGTGGTAGTAGATTTTTGGGCACCTTGGTGTGGACCTTGTAAAATGTTAAGTCCTGTAATTGAAGAATTAGCAAAGGAAATGGGCAAAGAAGTTAAATTTGCAAAAATAAATGTTGATGATAGCCCAATGATATCATCAAAGTATAAAATTGCAAGTATTCCAACTGTTATGGTTTTTAGTAAAGATAAAATAAAAGATACTATGGTAGGATTTAGACCTAAAGCAGATATAAAGAAGATAATTCAAAGACATTTATAAAATCTGTACATTAATGTTATGTTATTAAATTAAATGTTTAAAGATAGTTATTTAAATTTTATAATTTAAATAACTATCTTTGTTTTATTTATTATAAGTTAAATATGAGTAATAACAGTTAATAATTGTTATTTACCCGCAAAGAGTGACGAGGAGGAAAAATAATGAGTGAAAGATATGACATTGCTATAATAGGAACAGGTCCAGCAGGGCTTGAAGCAGCAATCAATGCTAAAATTAGAAACAAAAAAATAATACTTTTTGGGAATAAAGAGCTTAGTTCTAAACTTGTAAAAGCGCCAAGAGTAAATAACTTTTTAGGCTTTTATAACATTACAGGAAATGAACTTAAAAATCAGTTTGCATCTCATATTAAAGCTATGGGGATAAGTATTATACCTGAGAGAATAAATAACGTTTATGCTATGGGAGAGTATTTTGCACTGATGGTAAATGATAAGATTTATGAAGCTAAATCAATAATTTTAGCTACGGGCATAGAATACAGCAAACCATTAAAAGGGGAAGAGAAATTTTTAGGAAGTGGGGTAGGGTACTGTGCTACTTGTGATGCTCCATTATATAAGGGGAAAACAGTAGTTATAGTTGGATATAACAAAGAAAGTGAAGAAGAAACTAATTACGTAAGCGAACTTACTTCTAAAACATATTATATTCCTATGTACAAAGGTGAATATAATTTAAACCCTAATGTAGAGATAATAAAACACAAGCCAGTAGAAATAGTTGGTGACGACAGAGTAACTAAGATAATTTTAGACCATGGTGAAATAATTACAGATGGAGTTTTCATGCTAAGAGATAGCCTATCCCCAGATAATTTAGTACCAGGCCTTCAAATAGAAGATGGACATATAAAAGTAGACAGAAACATGAAAACCAATATAGAAGGATGCTATGCTGCAGGAGATTGTGTTGGTAAACCATATCAGTATATTAAGGCTGCAGGTGAAGGTTTGGTAGCAGCCCTTAGCTCAGTTTCATATTTAGACAAGAAATAAAAACAGGCAGCTAACCCTTGTTAGCTCTAACAGGGTTAGCTCTAACAAGGGTTAGCTGCCTAGACTGTAGTCAAATACTACAGTCATTTTTATTTGACGACAAAAAATACATGGTTTCCTATAGTTTTTATATTGGCCTTTTTTATATCCTTCATCCACGTAGAAGTAGCTATTTTAGGATTATAAAAGAAAACAGCCTGATAGGTAGGATCTTTACCTTTTAATGCATCTAATACTGCGGTGTAACTAGAAGAATCAGGAATGATATTCGCCTTACCACCGTGAAATACCTTCCCGTCTTTAACACAAGAAAAGGCATTCTTCTGATAAATAACACCAGAAATTGATTTTGGAAAACCAATATGGTTAGCGCGATTTAGTATAACAGAAGCTACAGCAAGTTTCCCACTATAAGATTCCCCACAGCTTTCGGCATATACCACTTGGGCCATTAAATAAACATCATCGTCAGTAACATAAATTGAGCCGTTTGCATCGTTAAACACAGCTACTGCCTCTATTTGTTCATTATATAGGTTCTTAGCTTCTGAACCCGGTTGATTTAAAGACGCTCCATTTACACTTAAACTAGGTAATATTGTTAGTAACATTAAAATACAGGACAAAAAAGCAAGTTTTTTAATACAATCCTCTCCTTTTGCCTACGGAGTTAGCTGACGGGTTCGGAAAAGGTCTAACCTACACTAATAGTGATTCACCCCAAATGATTGGTTCCTCCGCGTTTTTTTACTTAGGCTAATAGTAGTGTTACCAACAGTGTAAAAAAAATACACTATTTTTTAAAACATTGATATAAAAACCCGATATAGTAATATATAGTTATTTATAATTTCGAAGGTCTGTACAGACTTTAATAAAATTATTATAGGAATTTTCTACTTCAACAAATTTTGCATTAGATGAATCATAGAGTGGATCTAATGTAGTTGAATCTACCCCCATACTTAAGGTTTGAATCTTTTCATTTGTTAAAGCTAGTTTGAAATCAGATAAATAGCTTTCATATATCTGGAATAGTGGTCGGAAGGTTTCATAAGTAGGAATAGCTGGGCTTGGTACAGAAAAATTTTTATTGAATTTAGTATTTAAACTATTTAATTTTGTAGAATTATCCTGAATCAGCGACAAAAGTTCATTATATTGCATTTCGTTTTTTCTAACTTTTATTGCATAGGAGTAATAATTAGTTTTAATATCTGAAAAATCCTTGGTCAAGATATCGATTTTATTTATAAAATCTTGAACTTGTAGGTATTTAATATCTGCTTCTTTTTTTATCATGAAGGCACTGTAACTGTAATTAAGGAGGTTATCAATAAATGATAGTGAAGTTTGAGGTAGTGTTATTTTAGTGTCAGCGATATTTATAGTTGTGTAAAAATCTATGCAATCATCCCTATAGGTTTTAAGGTTTTCTATAGAAACGTCTACGTCACTACTAGAAGGGTTACTTAAAATAACTAGAGCCCGTCTATACATTAATAGGTTATTATCTAAGCCAAACATAAGGTTTTCATATTGATTTTCGTATTTAGATGCAGGTTCTGAAGCCCACAATTGGGCCCTAAGAGTAGATAAACTTTCAATAATATTAGGTAGCTTTTCTTTTGCATAATCAACATCTATTGTTTGGTTACTATTAAATGTAGCTATAGTTTTATTAACTTTGGTTATATCATTCATGTTATTTAGTAAGGAATCTTCGTAAGAATTGTATACCTTATTTATAGACGTATAGTAACTAGTTGCAAAAATACCTATGGAGACTATGACAATAGATAAAAAAAGTATAATTCTAAATTTTTTCCTACTCCGATGGGCATTTACAATATGTTTTTCTTCATTCACAAAAACTCACTCCTTTGTTATTCGTTTTATAAAATTTGGTGTAAAATCATATCCTTTTATGTTAGTGTATATAAACCCATAGTATTCTTATGTAGTTATAGTATGTATTAAAATAGTATATACTATATTCTAGATAATATAGTAAATTAATTTGATTAAAGTTAGTTTATGTAAAATCATATTATATTATTCCTAAAAATGTAATAGACTTACTGTTAATATAAGATGTATTGTTATAATAAAATTAACTTATAATATGTACAATAAAGCAACTGTATAGTGTATAATTGTAAATAGGAGTTATAGCAGGAGGTTGTGAGATTTATGGAAGTAATTAAGTTAATGTTAAGTACAATTAAGAATATAAGTATATTTTCAATTTTAGATATATTAGCGGTGGCGTTCATATTCTATAAAAGTTACATGTTAATTAAAGAGACAAGGGCTGAACAATTATTAAAAGGAATAGTCCTTATATTTTTACTTATTCCAATAAGCCAATTGCTTAATTTGACGGTATTAAATTGGATATTAGTTAAGACAATAACAATTGGTGTTTTGACTATTGTTATAATTTTCCAACCAGAAATAAGAAGAGCTTTAGAACACATCGGAAGAACAGCATTTATAGATAAACACGTATTTGCGGACGAAGAGACAATGGATAGGGTTATAACTGAAATAGTTAATGCTGTTGAGAATTTAGCGAAAGATAGAACAGGAGCTCTAATAGTAATAGAACAAAGAACAGGTATTGGGGAAATAATTAAAACGGGTACTATCTTAGATTCTGTAATATCTGCAGCATTATTAGAAAATATATTTGTAGTAAACACCCCTCTTCACGACGGGGCTACAATAATTAGAAATGATAGAATAATAGCGGCAGGTTGCTTTCTTCCCTTAACAAATAATGAAAAAATAAGCAAGAAGCTAGGAACAAGGCATAGAGCGGCAATAGGAATAACGGAAACTTCAGATGCTTTAACCATAATAGTATCAGAAGAAACAGGGAATGTATCACTAGCAGTTAATGGGAGACTTGTAAGAAACTACGACAGGGATAAGCTTAAGAGAATACTTGTTCAAATAATAAAGAGCAGACAGAGTAAAAAATTAACTATAAAGGAGAGAGTAAAGTCATGGATAAAGGCGGAAAACAAGAATTTATAATTAGAGTATGCTGTATAATAGCTGCCTTTGTACTATGGCTTTTTGTAACAAGTACAGAAAATCCGATGTCTGATTACAAGATTAAAAATATACCTGTGCAGCTTGTTAATATGGAGACGTTATCCGATTCGAATTTAATCATAGAGCCAGGACAAGATTTAAACATAGACCTAAGTATTAAAGGCGCTAATACTAGCATACTTCTAGATAAGAAAGCAGAAGATTTTACAGTGGTGGCAGATTTAAGTGCATATGCGCTTAAAGTAGGCGAACAAAAAATTCCTATCGAAATAAGACGAAGTCCTGATAATATAACCGTGTTAAACAGTGATAGTCTTTTTATAAAAGTAAGTGTAGATAAACTCATTGAAACTAAGCTACCTATAAAATTCAATATAAGTGGAGAGCCAAAACAAAGTTTTTATGCATCTGAACCAAAATTATCACAAGAGGATGCTACAGTTATAGGCGGTTCAAAGTATGTAAATACAGTAAAAGAATTAGTCATATCAGAGAATATACAAGAATCTGATAGCGACATTATAAAAAGCTACAAGATAACGCCTGTAGACTCAAATGGTAAAGAAATAAATGAAGTTACTGTAAATCCTTCTAACATAGACGTTACCATTCCTATAAGAAAGACTAAAGCTGTAGGTATAGAAGTAAAAACTATAGGAAAATTAAACACAAGCTTGATTCTAGGGAGTATAAAAGTGCTGCCAGAAAGATTTAGTGTAACAGGAAGTGCAGATGCGCTTAATAATATAGAAAGTTTAAATACGGAACCCATTGATTTAAGTAAAGTAAGTAAAACAACTACAATAGACGCAAAAGTGACTATGCCTAACGGGTTAAGTTTGGTTAGTAATACTAGTGATGCTCTAGTTAAGGTTGAAATAAATGTGATAAAAGTAGTGCAAAAGAGTATAAGTATTGAAACTAAAAATGTTAACTTAGACACAAATTATGAAGTTAGCCCTTTAAATATCAAGAGTAAATTAGTTGTTTCAGCGCCTGAAACAGTTATCAATTCTTTAGATTTAAGTAAATTTAGCGCCACAGTAGATTTAATTAATTTGGTTGAAGGGGAACACACGATTATCGTAGTAGTGACCATGCCAGAGGGGGTAAATCTTATATCACAGACCCCAGATAAAATATTAGTAACTATTACAAAGAAACAAACGGAGGTACCTGTAAATAATGACAATACAAGTGAATAATATAGTTTTAGATATAGATGAAAACATAGAGGATGTTAAAATAAAGGCAGCAAGAAAAATGAGAGTATCTGAAAATGCAATAAAAGAATTCAGAATAGATAAAGAATCCATAGATGCTAGGAAGAAAAATAATATTAAGTTTAATTATTCTGTACTTATTAAAATGGATAATGAAATAAAGGTAGTTGCATCCGCAGATGATAAGGATGTTAAACTACAAAAAATTATATATGATTCTGAGTTTGAATTTGGAACTGCTTCTATGAATCATAGACCTGTAATAGTAGGAATGGGACCAGCAGGTATGTTTGCTGGCCTTCTTATGGCACAAAAGGGATATAAACCACTAATTATAGAAAGAGGTGAACAGGTAGAGCGTAGGACAAATAGTATAAATAAGTTTTGGACTAGGGCAGTATTAAATACAGAATCAAATGTGCAATTTGGCGAAGGGGGAGCTGGAACATTTTCAGATGGAAAGTTAACCACAAGAATAAAAGATACTAGATGTGATTACATATTAGAGGAATTTGTTAAGGCTGGGGCTCCTGCTGAAATATTATATATGGGAAAACCTCACATAGGTACGGATATACTAAAAGAAGTTGTGAAAAATATAAGAGAAACTATTATTAAGCTAGGTGGAGAAGTAAGATTTAATAGTAAACTTGTGGATATAAAAATTAAAGATAAAAAGATAAAGTGCATAGTAGTGAATGAAGAAGAAATACCCTGTGATAATTTAATATTAGCACCGGGGCACAGCTCAAGGGATACGTATGAAATGTTATATGAAAAAGGTATTTTCATGTCAAGTAAGCCATTTGCAGTTGGAGTTAGAATAGAACATCCACAAGATATGATTAATGAAAATCAATATGGAAAATATGCAAACCACGAAAGATTAAGTGCAGCAGATTACAAACTTACGTATACAAGTGTAAAATTAGGTAGATCAGTATATAGTTTTTGTATGTGCCCCGGCGGAGAAGTAGTAGGGGCTTCATCGGAGCAGGGACACCTTGTAATAAATGGTATGAGCGAATATAAGAGAGATAAGCACAATGCAAACTCTGCACTTGTGGTATCTGTAGGACCTAAAGATTTTGAGTCTAACAGTCCACTATCTGGTATAGAATTTCAAAGGCATTATGAAGCACTAGCTTACACTATTGGAGGTTCAAATTATAACGCTCCAGTACAATTAGTTAGCGATTTTCTTAAAGGAAATGTAAGTAGTAAACTTGGAAGTGTAAAACCAAGCTATAAACCGGGCTATAAATTTGCTGATCTTACTGAGTGTTTGCCTGGCTTTGTAACAGATGCTATAAAAGAGGCATTGCCTAAATTTGATCATAAAATAAATGGCTTTGCAGGAGACGATGGAGTTATGACCGGTATTGAAACAAGAACGTCAGCCCCCGTAAGAATCGATAGAAATGAGAAACTCCAAAGCATATCTCTAGAAGGGTTATATCCTGCAGGAGAAGGAGCAGGATATGCCGGTGGAATAATTTCTGCAGCGGTGGATGGATTAAAGGTTGCAGAGTGTATAATGAAAGAGTGGAAACATATTAAATAAAGTTTATTAACTATTGCATAAAAATAAGGGAGATGTTTAAATGAGTACAAAAGGATATATATTAGTAGTTAATCCCGGTTCTACATCAACTAAACTATCAATATTTAAAAATGAGGACCTTATAGTAACATCAAATTTAACCCATAGCTCGAGTGACATTAAAAAATTTGAGAAAATTTATGACCAAAAGGACATGAGAACTAAACTGATTCTAGATTGGTTAGAGGAAGAAAATATAGCCCTTGAAGATTTAATAGCAGTAGTTGGTAGAGGAGGACTGCTAAGACCAATGCCTGGTGGTACATATACAATATCTCAAAAGATGTTAGAAGATTTAGAAATAGGATTTCAGGCTGAGCATGCTTCTAACTTAGGTGGGGTGATAGCACATGAAATCGCAAAAAAAGTTAATATACTAGCATTAATAGTAGACCCTGTAGCAGTAGATGAAATAGTGGACGTTGCAAGAATATCGGGACTTCCAGAGATTGAAAGACGTTCCTTGGTTCATGCACTAAATATAAAAGCAGTAACAAGGAGAGTTTGCACTAAACTAAATAAAAGTTTTGAAAATAGTACTTATGTAGTTGCACATATTGGTGGAGGTATCTCTGTGTCTCCAGTTAAAAACGGGAGGATTTTAGACGTGAATAACGCCAATGAAGAAGGTCCTTTTTCACCTGAGCGAACAGGAGGACTTCCAGTAGGAGATTTAGCTAAACTTGCTTTCAGTGGGAAATATACTCTAAAAGAGTTAAAGAAAAAGATAACAGGGGAAGGTGGCCTTGTAGCTTATCTAGATACTAACGATGGAAGAGTTGTTGATAAGATGATAGACGAGGGGAATGCTAAAGCAGAGCTTGTACTTAAAGCCATGGCATACCAAATAGCTAAAGAAATAGGTGCTATGGCAACAGTGGTTAGTGGGAAAATAGATGCTATAATTCTTACAGGAGGACTTGCTCATAACAAGAGGCTTACTACGTGGATAAGTGACATGGTGTGCTTTATAGCCCCAGTAGAATTAGTGCCAGGAGAGGATGAAATGTTAGCTTTAGCTCAGGGTGCTCTGAGAATAATCAATGGAGAAGAGAAAGCAAAAGTATATGAGGAAGAAATAAACTAGTTAAAAAAGGAGCGTAATAAAATGAGTAAAAATTTGAGTGAAGTATTAAACGCAGTAAAGGCCATAGGAATGAAAACTGTAGTAGTAGCTGTTGCACAAGACCTACCAGTACTTGAAGCGGTACGAGATGCTAAGGAAAATGGTATAGCAAATGCAATACTGGTAGGAGACAAAGAAAAAATAATATCAATTGCAAGCAGTATAGGTATGAATATAGACGAATTTGAAATTATAGATGAGAAAAACGTTAACAGCGCGTCTCTTGCTGCAGTTAAGCTTGTATCACAAGGCAGAGCTGATATGCTTATGAAAGGCCTTGTGGATACGGCTACCTTTTTAAGAGCAGTACTCAACAAAGAAGTAGGACTTAGAACTGGAAAACAAATGTCTCACGTAGCGGTATTTGAAGTGCCAGGGTATGATAGATTATTATTCTTAACTGACGCTGCTTTTAATATGTATCCAGAACTAAAAGAAAAAATAGATATAATAAATAATTCCGTAACAGTTGCAAAAGCATGTGGTATTGAGATTCCTAAAGTTGCAGCAGTTTGCGCAGTAGAAGTTGTAAATACAAGTATGCAAGCTACACTAGACGCAGCAATGCTTTCAAAGATGAGTGATAGAGGTCAAATAAAGGGTTGCATTGTTGATGGACCACTAGGGTTAGATAATGCATTATCAGAAGAAGCTGCAAGACATAAAAAAATTGAAGGCCCAGTAGCAGGTAAAGCGGACATTCTTTTAATGGCAAATATTGAAGCGGGCAATGCTCTATATAAATGCTTAACGTATACTACGGAAGCTAAAAGTGGAGGACTACTCGTAGGTACTTCTGCTCCAGTTATAGTAACTTCTAGGGCAGATACTCCTGAAACAAAGTTAAACTCTATAGCACTTGCATCATTAGTTGCAGAATATAATAAAGTTATTGAGGAATAATAAATAACTTACTTACTTGTTATTTATTGCCAAAAGGAGGAACAATATGTCATATAAATTATTAATGATTAATCCAGGTTCAACTTCTACTAAAATAGGTGTATATGAAGATGAAAAAGAAGTTTTAGTAGTGACATTAAGACATTCAATAGAAGAAATAGGGAAATATAAAAGTATATTTGAACAGTTTAATTTCAGAAAAGAAGTTATATTAAATGCACTTAAAGAAAAAAACTTTGATATAAGCACCTTGGACGCCATAGTAGGAAGAGGTGGACTTCTAAAACCTATTGAAGGTGGTACATATGCTGTAAATGAAGCTATGCTTAATGATTTAAAAGTTGGAGTGTTAGGTCAGCATGCTTCAAATTTAGGTGGAATAATTGCAAACGAAATCGCTAAATCTTTAGATATACCAGCATTTATAGTTGACCCAGTAGTTGTGGATGAAATGATGGATGTGGCTAGAATATCAGGCATGCCAGAGATAGAAAGAATAAGTGTTTTCCATGCGCTTAATCAAAAGGCAGTGGCTAAAAAGTATGCAAAAGAAAATAATAAAAAATACGAAGAAGTAAATCTAATAGTAGCTCATATGGGTGGTGGGATTTCAGTAGGAGCTCACAAGGCAGGAAAGGTTATTGACGTGAATAATGCACTAGATGGAGAGGGCCCATTTTCACCAGAAAGATCTGGTGGACTTCCAGCAGGTGATTTAGTTAAAATGTGCTTTAGTGGAAAATATACAATAGAGGACATTAAGAAAAAGATAAATGGGAAAGGCGGATTAGTTGCTTATCTTAATACCAATGATGCTAAAGAAGTACTGGATAAAGCAGAAGCAGGCGATGAAAAATGCAAATTAATTTCTGAGGCTATGGCATATCAAGTTGCGAAGGAAATTGGAAAATGCGCAGCAGTTCTTAAAGGCGAAGTAGATGCTATAATTTTAACCGGTGGAATAGCTTATGGAAAGTCTACGGTAAGTTACGTAAAAGAGAGAGTTGAATTTATATGTCCCGTAGTAGTTTACCCAGGTGAAGATGAACTACTAGCGTTAGCTCAGGGAGGGCTCAGAGTCTTAAGTGGCGAAGAAAAGGCGAAAGAGTATAAATAAATAAATAAATAAGTGGAAGGATGAGTGATGGCATGAGTAGGATTAGAGTCTTTACAGGTCATTTTGGTTCTGGAAAAACTGAAATAGCAATAAATTATGCAATAAATCTTGCAAAAGAAGGTAAAAAAGTTGTAATAGTTGATTTAGATATAGTAAATCCTTATTTTTGTGTAAGAGATGTAAGAAAACAATTAGAGGATCAGGGAATAAGAGTTATAGCATCAAATCCAGAGCTAGTGAATGCAGAACTTATGGTAGTTCCGGCAGAAATAAGAGCTGCGTTTAATGATAAAAGCTATGAGGTAGTAATAGATGTAGGCGGAGATGACTCAGGCTCAATAGCTCTTGGTCAGTACAATAAGTATTTTAAAGAAGAAGCTTATGATATGTTTTTTGTTATAAATACCAATAGACCATTTACACAAGAACCTGTAGTAATTGTAGAATATATAAAAGCGATAGAAAAGGCCTCAAGGCTTACTGTAACGCATTTAATCTCTAATACTAATTTGTCTTATGAAACTGTACCTGAGCATATAATTTATGGAGATAAGGTAGTGGCAAAGCTGTCCAAAGAATTAAATATACCACATGAATATACCGTTTGTAGTAAGGATTTAGTGGGAGAATTGAAGGGAAAATTGCAAGGTGACATATTTGGGATTGATATACATATGTTACCGCCTTGGAGATAGAAAGAATATAGTCAATTAAATAACAATGTTGACAGTTTAAGCTTCAAGGGGTAAGATAAAGAAGTAAACGTTTTTATTCTATATAAACAGAATTTTTAAAGGAGGTCTGAACATGCCAAGAGTGAATTTTCGAGAAGATAGATGTAAAGGGTGTGGACTTTGCATAAATGTATGTCCTAAAAAAATAATAAGTTTTTCAAAAGGATTAAACATAAAAGGATATCATCCAGCCACAGTTACAGAGGAAAAGATGAAAGAATGCATAGGTTGTGCATCTTGCGCAAAAATGTGTCCTGATTGTGTAATAACAGTTGAAAAGTAAAGAATAGGAGGATGTACTTATGAGTGGAAAAGTGTTAATGAAAGGTAATGAAGCGATAGGAGAAGCGGCTATTAGAGCTAACTGTCTCGGCTTTTTTGGATATCCAATAACACCTCAAACAGAGATATCTGCATATTTATCAAGAAAAATGTGTAAAATTGGAAGAGTTTTCTTACAAGCAGAAAGCGAAGTTGCAGCTATAAATATGGTGTACGGTGCTGCAGGTACAGGAGCAAGGTGCATGACATCTTCAAGTTCACCAGGAATAAGTTTAAAAGCAGAGGGAATATCATACATAGCAGGAGCTGAGCTTCCTTGCGTTATTGTAAATATAGTTAGAGGTGGTCCAGGGCTTGGTAGTATTCAACCAGCTCAATCAGACTATTTTCAAGCAACAAAAGGTGGAGCACATGGCGATTTTAATATGCCTGTATATGCACCTGCATCAGTACAAGAAATGGTTGATTTAGTTCAAGATGCATTTGATACTGCAGATATGTACAGGACTCCTGTAATGGTAATGGGAGATGGAATGCTTGGACAAATGATGGAGCCAGTTGAGTTCAAAGAAAGAAAGCCAAAGGTATTACCAGAAAAAACTTGGGCATCAAATGGTCTAAAAGGTAGAGCAAAGCATAATGTTATAAATTCACTTTATCTTCAATCAGAAGATTTAGAAAAGCATAACGAAAAATTACAAGCAAAATATGTAGAGATAAAGAAAAATGAAACAAGATATGAATTATATAAATGTGATGAAGAAGTTGATTTAATAATGGTTGCATATGGAACTACATCAAGAATATGCAAAAATGTTATTAAAATGGCTGAAGAAGAAGGTATAAAACTAGGACTTATAAGACCAATTACACTTTGGCCTTTCCCATTAGAAGCTTTTGAAAAAACAATAGATTCTACTAAACATGGATACATATCAGTAGAAATGAGTTGTGGACAAATGGTTGAAGATGTTAGATTATCTGTTGAAGGAAGAAAGCCAGTAGATTTCTACGGAAGATCAGGCGGAATGGTTCCTACTCCAGAAGATATATTAGATAAAGTTAGAGAAATAGTAGGAGGTGCAAAATAATGGCAATAGTATTTAAACCAACTAAAGCATTATTAGATGTTCCTACTCATTATTGTCCAGGATGTACTCATGGATTAATTCATAGATTAGTAGGAGAAGTACTCGAAGAACTAGATATAATAGATAAAACAATAGGAGTGGCACCAGTTGGATGTTCAGTTTTAGCATATGACTATTTTGCTTGTGATATGTTTGAAGCTGCTCATGGAAGAGCACCAGCAGTTGCTACAGGAATAAAAAGAACTAATCCTGATGCTGTAGTATTTACATATCAAGGAGATGGAGATCTTGCAGCAATAGGTACGGCTGAAATAGTACATGCTGCAACTCGTGGAGAAAATATAGTTACTATATTCGTGAATAACTGTATTTATGGTATGACAGGTGGTCAAATGGCTCCAACTACACTTCCAGGTCAAATAACAGAAACTACACCTTATGGAAGAGATGTAAAAGTGCAAGGACACCCTATTAGAGTATCAGAGATGTTATCAACTTTAGATGGGGCTTGTTATGTAGAAAGAGTATCAGTAGATAATGTTCCTAATGTTAATAAAACTAAAAAAGCAATTAAAAAAGCTTTCCAAAATGCAATTGATGGAAAAGGATTCTCGATGGTAGAAGTACTATCAATATGCCCAACTAATTGGGGATTATCACCTGAGGAGTCTATGGTATGGCTCAGAAATAATATGATGCCATTTTATACTCTTGGAGTTAAAAAAGATACAACTGCGGAGGTGGAATAAAATGGGTATGCAACAAATGATATTTGCAGGGTTTGGTGGTCAAGGTACACTTTCCATGGGAAAATTTTTAGCATATGCAGGTATGGATGCTGACATGAATGTTTCATGGTTACCATCATATGGGCCAGAAATGCGTGGAGGTACTGCTAACTGTGCGGTTATACTTTCTGATGAATTAGTAGGTTCTCCAATAGTTACAGCGCCCAATACACTTGTAGTTATGAATAGACCTTCCCTTGATAAATTTGAAGATAGCTTAGTTAAAGGTGGATTATTACTGATGGATTCAGATCTTGTAGACAGAATGCCAACTAGAGATGATATCGAAGTAATAAGCATTCCAGCTCAAACAGAAGCTATGAAAATTGGAAGCAAACAAATTGCTAATATGGTACTTCTAGGAGCAATAGTAAAGAAAACTGGAATAGTATCAATGGAAGCAATAATCGCTGCTTTAAAAGATCATGGTAAAGAAAAATTCTTTGAAATAAATAAAAAGGCTCTGGAAGTAGGAGCTTCATACGTTAAATAGAAAATAAAAGAGTATGTATTACTACACCTTCATTCGCTTCGCTAAGTAATTCTACACGAATTTTAATGGAGTATGCTAAAAATTATAACTCGCTATCGCTCAAACATGTAATTTTATTAACGCATACTCCATTAAAATCAGTGTGAATTACTAAGGCTTGCTCAATGAAGGCTACGTAATACATACTCTTTTTTGCGTATTAAAACATTAGAGGAGTGCTAAAAATTACAACTCGCTATCGCTCAAACATGTAATTTTATGGGCGTATTACTCCATTAAAATCAGTGTGAATTACTAAGGCTTGCTCAATGAAGGCTACGTAATACATACTCTTTTGCATCTTTAAATAAGTTTAAAAAGTTCATGCTAAGTTCATATTGGGATTTTATAATACTTTCATAATCTAAATTTATGGAGGTATTATTTATAGGGCTAAGAATAAAAAGAAAAGGGGTTTAGTAATAGTAGCAATGGTCACGCCAAATCTTATATCACAAAATTAAATATATTGAATATACTAGAAGTGATGTAATAATATTAAAATATTAATAATATTAATATTTTAATTAAGATAATCAATATATATATAGAAAATATTAAAATATATTGATTTATATATTGATTATTTTAATAAATGGTAATATAATGGATATAAACAAAGGTGGTGGTATAAATGACCTATAAAATATTGTGCAAATGTCCAGTATGTAGCTCTAAATTAAAAGCAACAAGACTTAAATGTGATGAATGTAATACAGTGGTGGAAAATGAATTTGAATTATCAAAATTTGATTACTTGAATAATGAACAGCTATATTTTATTGAAATATTTTTAAAGTCTAGAGGAAATATTAAAGATGTAGAAAAAGAACTTGGCATATCATACCCAACCGTTAGAGCAAAGCTTGACGAGGTTATTACAGCAATGGGGTATAATGTTATAAAGCAAAAACCTTCCGTTGATAAAAAGGATGTAATAGATATGTTGGAAAAAGGTGAAATAACTGCTGATGAAGCATTAATCATGTTAAATGGTAAATAATGAAGCTGTATATTTAGAGCTCCCAGCTTTAGAAAAGGAGGAAATATAATGAATGAAGAGATGTTAAAGATATTGAAAATGGTCCAAGAGGGTAAAATTGATTCAGATAAAGCTATGCAGCTTATAGAAGCTCTAAAGGGAGAAATTAAAGAACCATTTACTTTAGAAAAAACAGTATATAATACGAGTAGTAAGAAGAAACCCAAAATGCTAAAAATAAGAATAAGATCTACAGAGAATGACATTTTAAATATTACTCTGCCGTTAAAATTTGTTAGTGGGATGATAAGAACCTTTGGGAGGATTCCAAGCCTAAATGTAGATGGTATGGAAGGTGTAGACATAGATGAAATGACTCAATCAATATTAGAAGCTATAGACGCTGGAATGGATGGAAAGATAGTAGATATAAAAAGCGGAAACGGAGATATAATTGAGGTTGTTATAGAATAGTGATAAGAGCCAACCAAACTGATTCAGTTTGGTTATTTTTTTGCAATGAAAATAGCAAAACACTAGTGCTTTTTTACAAAAACTCGTTATTGTAGTATAATTATTATTGTGGATTATTTAGGCAATAGCTTTGTGAAGTGTGAAAATAGACTAATATGAAAAAATAGATAAATTTAGGTTCCAAAAGTAAAATAATAGTTATTTCGCTTTTGGATGCCCTGAAATAACTCTATAAAATATTGAGAAAGAGGTAGAAGATATGAGTAGAATGTTCGGGACAGATGGAGTACGTGGTATAGCAAATACAGAATTAACAGGTGAGCTTGCATATAAACTCGGAAGATCAGGAGCTTTTGTGTTAACACAAGCAGCTCATAAACCTAAAATAATAGTAGGAATGGATACAAGAGTTTCAGGAGATATGTTAGAATCCGCATTAGTAGCAGGGATTTTATCTGTAGGGGCTGAGGCTATATGCCTTGGAGTGATTCCAACACCTGCCATAGCATATTTAACTAGAGAATATGGAGCAGATGCAGGGATAGTTATTTCAGCGTCTCACAACACAGTAGAATATAACGGAATAAAGTTTTTTAATAGTCAAGGTTTCAAATTATCTGATGAACTAGAAGATACAATACAAGCAGTTATAGAATGTGATTTTGAAGGAGTACCATCACCAATAGCAGGAGATTTAGGTAAAAAAACAGTTACGAAAAATGCTACAGAGGATTATATAGAATTTGCTAAATCCACTATTGCAGGAGACTTAAAAGGACTTAAAATAGCACTAGATTGTGCTAATGGAGCTGCTTATATTACTTCCGTAAAGGCTGTAAGAGAACTTGGAGCAGAGGTTTTAGTTATTAACAATGATCCAGATGGTATAAATATAAATAAAGATTGTGGATCTACTCATCCTGAGCATTTAATGGCTTTTGTTAAAGAAAATCATTGTGATTTAGGACTAGCTTTTGATGGTGATGCAGATAGGTGTTTAGCTGTAGATGAAAAAGGAAATCTTGTAAATGGAGATTTTATGATTGCTATTTGTGCCAAGCACTTAAAAGATATGGGTAAATTAACTAAAGATGCAGTAGTAGTAACAGTTATGAGTAATTTGGGCCTTGATATTGCAATGAAGAGTGAAAATATAACTACAGTGAAAACTAAAGTAGGAGATAGATATGTACTTGAAAAAATGAAAGAAGAAGGTTATAGCCTAGGTGGGGAGCAGTCTGGTCACGTAATTTTCCTGGATTTTAATACTACAGGTGATGGGCTCGTATCAGGAATTCAATTAGCCACTGTAATTAAGGAATCTGGAAAGAAATTATCAGAACTTGCAGCAATGATGACAGAACTTCCACAAATATTAGTTAATGCAACAGTGCCTAATGATAAAAAGGATATACATGAAACTGATAGTGAAATAGCAGAAGAAATTAAAAAAATGGAAGCAAAACTGAATGGCTGTGGAAGAGTACTTATTAGGCCTTCAGGTACAGAACCATTAGTTAGGGTAATGCTAGAAGGTAAAGTTCAATGTGAATTAAATGAAATGGCACATGCTCTTGCGAAAATGATTCAAGAAAAAGCAAATAAATAGGTTCCAAAATGAATTTTTTAAACTCTAAAATAACGTATGAATTTCGTATTTATGAAATTCATACGTTATTTTTTATTTTGAGTAAATATATAATTATGGATACCGAATGAAAATCTTGCTGAATTGATACTGCTATAGAGGATATACTATAATCGGTGAGAAATATCTATACAGAGATAATTCTCACTGGATTTTAAACTGTATCACAATAATGTCATTAATGGTTAATGACAAATTAGATTATCTTTGAGTTGAATACAATGTTTATACAGCATATAATTAAAATATAGATTTTAAATATATAAAAATGTCATCAATAAGTAAGGAGGTGGATTATGAGAGATGTTGTAATAACGTCCCGTGTAAAAGAAATACTTCGTTTGTTAATTGGAGCAGATCTAGCTAATTTCATTACTGTAAACGATATAGCGAAAAAGTTAGACTTGAGTTCAAGGACAATACTTAGAGAGATGCCTCAAGTAGAAAAATGGTTAAAATACAATCATTTCAAATTTATAAAAAAACCTGGAGTAGGACTTTTGATAAATGAAAATTTAGAAGGTAAGAATAGACTACAGCTGTTATTGGATGGATATTATGTAGAGAAGCATTATAAGCCCGAAGAAAGACAGTATTTAATAATTAGTGAGCTTATACAAATGAAAGAGCCTGTAAAATTGTATTATTTCACATCAATATTTGGGGTTACTGAAGGAACGCTCAGTAATGATCTAGATAAAGTGCAGGAGTGGTTTGAAAAGCATAATTTGAAGCTTGTTAGAAAACCGGGTCTTGGAGTATACATTGAGGGGAAAGAAAAAGAATTTCGGCAGGCGCTTATAAGTTTATTATATGAAAATCTAGATGAAAATCAATTATTACAAATCATAAAGGATAATGTGGGCAGCAGTGAATTTAGTAAGGGTAGGATTGAAATCAATACTAGAAATAGATTACTAAATTTAATAGATAAAAGTGTAATTAAAGAATTAGAAAAGTCAGTATATAAAGTGGAAGAAAGAATGAAGTTGAAATTGGCTGATAGTGCATATGTAGGTCTTATAGTTCATTTAGCAATTGCGATTCAGCGTATAAAAAACAATGAAAGAATAAGTATAGATCCACTATTTCTATCAGAACTGAAAAAAACAACTGAGTATGGGATAGCAGAAGGGTTAGCAACTGATATTTCAAATAATTTCAATTTGGAAATACCTGAAGATGAAATTGGATATATAACTATGCATTTAAAAGGTTCAAAGATGCAGGCAAATATTAAATATGAAGAAAAGCATATGATGGGAAAATATGAACTTATAAAAATAGCTAAGAAAATGATTGCTATTGCAGAACTTGAAACGCAGTGCTCACTTCTACAAAATAAAAATTTGCTCATGGGTCTGGTAAATCATTTAGAACCAGTAATTAGTCGTCTGAAAATGAATTTAGACATACGAAACCCCTTGCTAACTAAAATTAAAGAAGCCTACCCGAAGGTATATGAAACTAGTAGGAAGTGTTGTGTGGTTTTACGGGAACTATTAGACGTTGAAATACCTGAATCAGAGATAGGATATATTGCAATGCATTTAGGGGCGGCAATACAAAATGAAGATAAATTAGAGCATCGTATTTATAGGATTGCCGTTGCTTGTGCAAGTGGCATAGGCACATCGAGACTACTTGCTACAAGACTTCAAAGGGAATTTAAAAACATTCAGGTTATAGATATAATTTCAACCATTAATATTAAGGATGAGTGGCTAAAAGAAGAAGGAATAGAATTAATTATATCTACTGTAACAATTGATATTCCTTTTAAAAATGTTATCGTCAATCCACTACTTTTAGAAGAAGATAAGATTAAAATTCAAACAGTTTTAGGTGAAATAAAAGATAACATCTATATTAAGACGGTAAAGGCAAGTAACCATGATAATTTAAAGGAAAATATTATGACCCTTATGGAATATGGTGGAGCATTTATAGAGATTATGAATAACCTTTATTTTGATGAAGATGACACTATAAATAGTAAGTTAGGTTTAATAGAGAAAATAAGTAAAGTTTATGGAAATACTATATCGCAGCAAAGCAGTTTGCAGGACAAATTAATAGAGAGAGAGAAATTGGGAACTACTATTTTAAATGGCCATGGTATTATTTTGCTACATTGTCGTTCTGAAGTAGTAAATAAGCTTCAAATAGGAGTTATCCGTCTTAAAAATATAATTCAGTCAGTGGATGAACAGGGTGAAGATATAGAGACAGCTTTAATAATGCTAGCACCTTTAGAAATTAAGCAGACTTATTTAGAGGTAATAAGTGAAATTAGCAAAGCTCTAGTAGAAGTTCCTGAATTTGTATTGTCGTTAAAGGATGGAAATAAGGATCAAATAATCACGCAGGTAAATAGGATATTTGGAGATTTTTATTATAAAATGAGTAAATTATTTCAGGAGGGTGAGAATAATGGAAGCTAAAACTGAAACAAAAACAGAATTAAAGGAAAAAGTACAGAGCTTTGGACGTTTTCTAAGCGGTATGGTAATGCCTAATATTGGAGCATTTATTGCATGGGGGTTAATTACGGCACTATTCATTCCAACAGGATGGATACCTAATGAAAAACTTGCTGCATTAGTAGATCCAATGATTAAATATCTATTACCACTATTAATAGCATATACTGGAGGGAAAATAGTAGCAGGCAGTAGAGGTGGAGTAATAGGTTCAATAGCAGCTATGGGTGTAATTGTAGGAGCTGACATACCTATGTTTATCGGCGCTATGATAATGGGTCCAATGGGCGGATTTGCTATTAAGAAGTTTGATAAATCCATGGTCGGAAAAATTCCAGCTGGTTTTGAAATGTTAATAAATAATTTTTCAGCCGGAATAATTGGTATGCTACTAGCACTCCTTGCATTTCTTGGAATTGGACCGTTGGTACTTGGTCTAACAAATATACTAAAAGCAGGACTGGGAGCAATAGTAGATGCAGGCTTATTACCATTAACATCTATTTTTATTGAGCCAGCTAAAATATTATTTTTAAATAATGCTATAAATCATGGAATACTCTCACCTATAGGAATACAAGAAGCAAAGGAAGTAGGGAAGTCAGTAATCTTCCTTCTAGAAACAAATCCAGGCCCGGGCCTCGGAATACTTTTGGCCTACTGGACATTTGCAAAGGGAATAGCAAAAGAATCTGCTCCGTCAGCAATAATCATTCACTTTTTAGGCGGAATACATGAAATATACTTCCCTTATGTTTTAATGAAACCAATACTTATACTCGCAGTAATTGGTGGTGGAGCAAGTGGAATATTCACATTTGGACTATTTAATGCAGGACTTGTAGCAATAGCGTCACCAGGAAGTATATTTGCATTAATGGCTATGGCACCTAAAGGTGGACTTTTAGGTATTTTTGCAGGAGTAGCTGTATCAACAGTGGTATCCTTCTTAATAGCAGGATTCTTTATTAAAGGGTCTAAGGATTCAGAAGGCGACGATTTAGAAAAAGCGAAGACATCAGTAAAGGAATTAAAAGGAACTAAAAAAACTGAGCAAGAAGTAAAAATATTTAACAAAACAGAAATAAAGAAAATTGTATTTGCATGTGACGCTGGTATGGGATCAAGTGCTATGGGAGCATCTACATTAAGAAACAAGCTAAAAAAAGCAGGTATAAATATAGAAGTAATAAACTGTGCCGTAAATGATATACCAGGAGATGCACAGATTGTTGTTACACATGAGAGTCTAGCAGCTAGAGCTAAAGCATCAGGACCAGTAGCTGAATATATATCGGTAAAAGATTTTCTTAAAAATAATGCCTTTGAACAGATTCTTCTAATACTTGAATCTTCAGAAGTAAAAGAATCTGCTAATATGGAAAGTGACTTGCCAAAGCAAAACACCGTATTAAAAAGAGAAAGCGTTAAGGTTCATTTGAAATCTACAGATAAATATGAGGCGATAAAATTAGCAGGACGTCTTTTAGTAGATGGAGGATATGTTAATGAGGAATATATTGAAGCTATGATTGAAAGAGAAAATGATCTTACAACCTATATCGGTCAGGGTGTTGCAATTCCTCATGGAGTTGGCACTGCAAAGGAAAATATAATTAAATCTGGGATAGTTGTGCTCCAGTACCCCCAGGGAATATCATTTGATGGAGATTTAGCCTATATTGTAGTAGGAATTGCTGGAGTAGGAAATGAGCATTTGAGTATTTTGTCTAATTTAGCAAATGTTATTGAAGATGCGGATGAAGATACTTTAGATAAGATACGAAATACTGATGATATAGAATATTTATATGAAACTTTTACAAAACAGTAAAATAAACAAAAAAGAAGAGGTGTAATATGATTATAACCGTTACATTAAATCCAGCTGTAGATAAAACAGTGGAAGTGGATAACTGTACAATAAATAGTGTTAACAGAGTATCTTCTATAAAATTAGATGCTGGTGGAAAAGGCATTAATGTTTCAAAAGTAGTAAAGAGCCTAAATGGAGAAAGTATTGCACTAGGCGTACTTGCTGGTAAAACAGGAGAGTTTATTAAAGACTACTTAGATACTGAAAAGATTAAAAATGATTTTGTTTTTGTCACCGGAGAAACTCGTACTAATATAAAGATTGTTGATAAAGTTAAAAATACAAATACTGATATTAACGAGTCTGGTAATAATGTTTCTGAGGACGATATTAAAATAATTAAAGAAAAGGTATTTAATCTTGCTAAAAGTGATGACATATTAGTATTGTCTGGGAGTGTACCACAAAGTGTAGAAAAAAACATTTATGAACTATGGATAAGAGAGGCAAGTGGGCTAGGAGTTAAAACCATTTTGGATGCAGATGGAGAACTACTAAAGAACGGCATTAAATCAGGACCATATTTAATTAAACCCAATATACATGAATTAGAAAAATTGTTTGATGTAAAAATTAATGGGATTAATGAAACCATAAGACTTTGCACCGGTATATTTGATTATGGCGTTAAAGTGATCGCTGTATCGCTAGGATCCGAGGGTGCGCTATTTATGAACAGGGAAAAAACAATACATGCACGCGGCATAAAGGTTAAAGTAAAAAGTACAGTAGGGGCGGGAGATTCAATGGTTGCAGGATTAGCTTTTGCTCTAGATAAAGGTTACTCATTTGAAAGATCAGTTACGCTATCAGTAGCTGCAGCAACAGCTGGAGTTATGACAGAGGGTACCACTGCAGGAAGTCTTAACGATATATTAGACATTGAGAAACAAGTAGTCTGTGAGTATTTATAGTACTTGGAGGAATTAATCAGTGCACAAGTGGGTGCACTAGATATTATAGAAAGGTGGAATTATTATGAAAACTAAAGCAGTAAGATTATATGATAAAAGTTTATTAAAAATGGAGGAATTTGAACTTCCAGAAATTAAAGATGACGAAATACTTGTAAAAGTTATAACAGATAGTATTTGTATGTCTACGTACAAAGCAGCTATCTTAGGTAAAGAACATAAGAGAGTTCCAAATGATATTGATGTTAATCCAGTTATCGTTGGTCATGAATTTGCAGGTGAAATTGTGCAGGTAGGACCTAAGTGGAGCAGTAAGTTTGAAGTAGGTGAAAAATTTGCAATACAACCTGCACTAAATTATAAAGGAAGTATGGCATCGCCAGGTTACTCTTACAAATACTTTGGAGGGGCAGCGACCTATACTATAATACCTCAAGAAGTAATGGAACTTGGATGTCTTTTAAATTATGAGGGAGAATCATTCTATGAGGCTTCTCTATCTGAACCAATGTCATGTATAATTGGGGCATACCACGCTTCATATCACACTATAGTAGGTAAATATGAGCATAATATGGGAATAGTTGAAGGCGGTAAAATGGCACTTCTTGCAGCAGCAGGCCCTATGGGATTTGGAGCAATAGATTATGCACTTCACTGTGACAGAAGACCAGGTATGCTTGTTGTCTCTGATATTGATGATAAAAAATTGGAACGTGCTGAATCAATATTCACAAAAGAAGAAGCGAAAAAATGCGGAGTTGAACTTATTTTTGTAAATACAAAAAACTTAGAGAATCCAACTGAATATTTAAGAGCCTTAACTGGAGATACTGGCTTTGATGATGTATTTGTTTATACACCAATAAGTTCAGTAGTTGAACTTGGAGATAGTATACTTGGAAGAGATGGTTGCCTTAACTTCTTCGCAGGCCCTACAGATAATAAATTCTCAGCAAAATTTAATTTTTACAACGTACATTATACTTCTGCACATATAGTAGGAACAAGTGGAGGAAATACTAATGATATGATTGAATCATTACAGATGTCAGCTGCAAAAATAATAAACCCAGCTGTTATGATTACTCATATAGGAGGACTTGACAGCGTTTCCAAAGCAACTCTAGATCTACCTAAAATACCTGGAGGCAAAAAGTTAATCTATACAAATATTGAAATGGAATTAACAGATATCCAGGATTTTGATGAAAAAGGAAAAACAAGTCCACTATTTGCTGGACTCGCTAAAATAGTAAACAGTAATAATGGATTATGGTGTCTTGAAGCAGAAAGATTTTTATTAGCTAATTATAAATAAGAGTGGGGGTGTATTAATTATGATAGAAAAAAATATAACAATAGTAAATAATACAGGAATACATGCAAGACCAGCATCACAACTTGTTAAATTAATAAATACCTTCAAAAGTGATGTGAAAATCGTGAGTGGAAATAAAACAGCTAACGCTAAAAGTATAATAAACATTATGTCAATGGGATTAATACAGGGTTCAGAAATAACTGTTAGAATCGATGGAGAAGATGAAAAGGCAGCTATGGAAGGTATTTCAAATTTCATATTAAACTTAAAAGAATAAAATATAAGTAAAGAGATTATATAAGCAGAATACATAAATAATCATTATGTGATTTTATGTATCCTGCGTTTTTTTTAATAATAAACTTTTGTTGTCTTTTTTTAAACTAAGCACATATAATGATAGAGACTAAATTGATACAAACTGTTAAGAATCACTAAAAACATTGACATTGTGCTAAGTTAAAAATATAATGAATTGTGACAAAAGAATACATTTGATGTGAAAGAGGTGATGATAATTAGACAAAATATAGATATTAATTAGAAAAATAAAAGCGCCAGAACTTTAGTTTAAGTACTTGAGTTGACGAGGATGGGGAGTATCGAAATCTTCGGCGGATGCCCCACGGTAGCGCACTACCGTTAACGGTTGATAAAAGCAAAAAGTGATTTTTGTAACAATATCAATCTGGTGTTAAAACCTTAATAAATAGTCACGGCACCTTTAAGTGCTGAATTAGTTAGTATATTTCAATGGATTATTTTTTGTTCATTAAAAATATGCTTAATTAAACAGCGCATTTATGCTATGAGCATCATCTAAAGATGATGCATTGTCTAAAAATTAAATTTGAGAGGAAGATGTATATGTGCGGAATAGTTGGATATTATGGAAATAGAGAGGCTTCACCAATTATGGTAGAAGGTCTTAGTAAATTGGAATATAGAGGTTATGATTCAGCAGGAATCGCAGTTATAGATGATGGAACACTAAGAGTAACTAAGTGTATGGGAAGACTAGCAAATTTAGAAGCTCAATTGTTAGAAAATCCACTTAGTGGAAAAGTGGGTATAGGTCATACTAGATGGGCTACTCATGGTAAGCCATCAGATGAAAATTCTCATCCACATACAAATGAAAAAGGAACTATTAGTGTAGTTCATAATGGAATTATAGAGAATTATATCCGTTTAAGAGAATGGTTAATGTCAAAGGGATATAAATTTACATCAGAAACTGATACGGAAGTAATACCACACCTTATAGATTTTTATTTTGAAGGTGACATTGTTGAGGCTGTAATGAAAGCTACTACTAAAATGGAAGGCAGTTATGCCATAGCTGTAATATCCAGCAATGAACCGGATAAATTAGTAGCAGTAAGAAAAGATAGCCCATTAATAGTAGGACTTGGAAAAAAAGAATTTTTTATTGCTTCAGATATACCAGCAGTTTTAAATCATACAAGAGAAGTATATTTATTAGAAGATAATGAATTTGTTGTTATTTCTACTGATGGAATAAAACTAATAAATACTGAAGGCGAAACTATAAAGAAAGAAGTGTTCCATGTAACTTGGGATGCAGAAGCAGCTGAAAAAGGTGGATTTGAGCACTTTATGATAAAAGAAATCCACGAACAGCCAAAGGCAATTAGGGACACAATGAGTTCAAGAATAGTTCTTGGAGAACCAATATCATTAGATAAAATAAATATAACTAAAGAACAAATTAAAAACTTAAATAAAATATATATAGTAGCTTGCGGAACTGCATACCACGCAGGAGCTGTAGGTAAATATGTAATAGAAAAACTTGCAAGAATACCAGTAGAACTAGATATAGCTTCTGAGTTTAAATATAGAGACCCAATAATGGACAAGAACACACTTATGATAGTTGTTAGTCAATCAGGAGAAACTGCCGACACTATGTCAGCTTTAAGACTTGCAAAGGAAAAAGGCGCAAGAGTTATAGCTGTAACAAATGTTGTAGGTAGTGCGGCTTCAAGAGAAGCAGATGATGTACTATATACTTGGGCAGGTCCAGAAATAGCAGTTGCATCTACTAAAGCTTATGTAACTCAGCTTATAGCAATGTATATAATAGCATTATTCTTTGCTCAAAATAAAGAAACGATGAGCTTAGACGAAATTGAAGAAATTAAAATAGCTATGCTAGAACTTCCAGAAAAAGCAGAAGAAGTTCTTAAAAATAAAGAAACTGTACAAAAATTCACTGCAAAAAATTATATGCACAAAGATATGTTCTTCATAGGACGTGGACTTGACTATGCAGTTGCAATGGAAGGTTCATTAAAACTTAAGGAAATATCATATATTCATTCTGAGGCTTATCCAGCTGGTGAGTTAAAGCATGGAACTATGGCACTTATGGAAGAGGGAACTATCGTTATAGCAATAGCTACTCAAGAAGAGCTATATGGCAAGATGATAAGCAATATAAAAGAAGTAACTACTAGGGGAGCAAAAGTATTTGCTTTCACACCAGAAGGTCATACTGAAATTGAAGAATCAGTTTTTTCAGCAACTTATATACCAAAAGTAATAGATTTATTAACACCAGTAATTTCGGTAATTCCACTACAATTATTGTCATATTACATGGCAATCCAAAAAGGTTGCGACGTTGATAAGCCAAGGAATTTGGCAAAATCTGTAACTGTAGAATAGTGTAATAGGGGGTTAACCCTACTGTTGTATCCTACTAATAATGTCGTTTCATTCATAAAAAACTCGTATCATTCATAAAAAAGTCGTGTTAGAAGTCAGGGATTTTTAATCAGAAATTGATTAGATCTTCCTGGCTTTTTTGCGTAGCAAAAGAGAAGGTCTTAGGTTTATGGATCAAGCAAAAACGTACTGGAGTACACCTGAAAATAGAATTTTAAATAGACTTTCATATAGAATTTTAATTATAAAGTACCTGCGTCTACCCCTAAAAATACAGAAAATAAATAGATTATTAAACAGATTTCCCAATAGAAAATAACTGACAACTATAGAAGAATCAATGGTTAACAGAAAACGAGAAAAAAAGAAGGGGGGGGGAGGAATAAAAATAGCCGTAGGCTGCGGAATAAAAGAAGATAGATGAAATACGCAGCCTACGGCTTAATGAGATTGAAGGAATTTTAGAAAAAGAATTAGAAAAAGGACACTAGAAAATGTGATCCTTGACCCTTAAACCTTGAACCATATTGATTCAGCAACACGACTTTATTATGATTCTCACACGACTTTTTTATGATTTTTTGACCCTCTAACTGGAAAAACAATGGGAAAAATAGAGGGGATTTTAACACGACTTTATTCGGAAGGAAATTATGGGAAAAGTGGGTAAGGGTTGGGGTTGGTGGATTGTGCAGGGCGAGGGGCAACACGAATTTGTTTCGAGTATACAACTGTTGTGGGTTATAATTATTGTTGTCACAAATTATAATTAATAATGTCATAATGAAAATACTATAGTTTGTCATACAACATTTATTAATGATAATTAGTAGTATTAACAATTAAACTTACGATAAGGAAATAATATTAAAAGTCAGGAGTTTTTAATCTAAATGATTAAAAACTTTTGACTTTTTTTATTATATGTGAAATACAATAAAGTATTTCCATGAACAAAGAGTTATGTTTAATCTTTATTTGAATTTTCATATTAAACACTAGTAATGTAGTTGTACACAAACAAAAGAGAAGGATACTAAACAAAATAATTGTATACTGGACATTAATGTTGTATTCTAAACGAAATAGTTGGAAACTAACACTATAGCATAAAGATTCACTAAAACTTATAATTATATACTGATACAACACTAAAAATATCGTGTCATTAATAAAAAAACCAATCAAAAGTAGGAGTCTTTAATCATAAAATGATTAGAAGTTCCTGCTTTTTTATATTTTAAAACAAGTGTGAGTTATAACTATTGTTATAACTCACAGTGAATACATTTGAATTCCCTAATTATGTTTAGGGTCATTTAACTTATAGTAAATTAATTTAAAAGATTGAAACTTTTGTGTTTTGAAGGATATTAAACATATTTGTAGAATAATGGTATTATAGGAAGCAAAATTGCATATTCTCAGTATGTCTATAATGGGAAGTGTGCGCCTTGTTTCCGAACAATCTATATAGAAATATATAATAAAATCGGACTACTAGTGAAAGAAAAAAAGCAAGTAGAACTCGTCATTTGAATCGGCAGGGGAAGTACCTGCCTGACCCCGTGTGAGGGGTTACAAA